>NZ_JACCBV010000001.1:3005282-3305810 GCF_013409785.1 Microbacterium immunditiarum | reverse complement strand
GCCCCGCCGCCGTGCGCGAGGCGCTCGCCGCGGGGGCCGCCGGAGTCGTGAGCAAGGCATCCCCGATCGACGACGTCATCGCGGCGATCCGCACCGTCGCGTTCGGTGAGCCGCTGAACAACGTCGAATGGGCGAGCGCCGTCGAGGGCGACCGCGCCTTCGCCGATGCGCAGCTCTCCGCCCGCGAGCGCGACGTGCTCCGGCTGTACGCTGCCGGCCTGCCGCTCAAGGTCGTCGCCGACAGGCTCGGCGTCGCGTACTCGACCGCGAAGGAGAACATCACGCGCGTGCGCGTGAAGTACGTCGAAGTCGGCCGGCCGGCGCCGACGAAGGTCGACCTGCTGCGGCGCGCGCTCGAGGACGGCATCCTGTCGGAGTCCGCCGACGACGCTCCCGCGGGCGGGCCCAGTGACCGCTGACTCCGCGGGCGCCGCCCTCGACGAGGCGTGGGGGCGCATCCCGCAGACGCGTGAGACGACCGCGGGCTTCGGCTCGTTCACGAGGCAGCGCATCGAGCGCGTCATCTCGCTCGTGATCGGACTCGGATGCCTCGTGCTCGGCATCCAGTCCTTCATCAACGCGCTCGGCCCCAGCGAGGAGATCGCGGGGTGGCATCTGCCCCTCATGATCCTCGCGTTCGCGCCGCTCGCGGTCATGCTCATCGCGTGCGGGATCGGTCGCGGCGTGCGGCTCTTCGCGGGCCTCTACACGATCTCGTACTGCCTGGTGCTGCTGCTGTGGCCCGCGGCGACGGCGGGGGTGCCGGTCACGTCGCCGACCGAGCCGTGGATCTGGTACCTCGTGAACGTCGCGACCGTCGCCGCGGTGCTCGCCTACCCGCTCCCGTGGCAGGTCATGTGGGCCGTCCTGGTGCCGCTGCTCTTCGGCGCGGTGCGGATGCTGCAGGCGGGCGTCGTCGGCGTGGCATTCGACGTGTGGTTCACGATCGCCCTCGACGTGTCGTTCGCGCTCATCCTCGGCGGCGTGCTCGTCACACTCGGGTGGGTGTTCCGCTCGGTCGCGTCCAACGTCGACGAGGCGCGCGCGCTCGCCGTCTCCTCCTATGCGCGAGCGGCGGCCGCGGATGCCGCCGAGCAGGAGCGCGTCGCCGTCGCGGCACTCATGCACGACAGCGTGCTGGCCGCGCTCATCGCCGTGGAGCGGGCGCACACGCCGCGCGAGCACGCCCTCGCCTCCACGATGGCGCGCGAGGCGCTCACGAGGCTCGCGAACACGGAGCACGGGTCGGAGGAGGGCACCGACGACCCGAAGGATGCGGCGGCGATCGTCGCCGAGATCGAGCACGGCGCATCCGAGCTGGGCCTGGATCTGGCCGTCGCGCGCGAGCTCGATCCGGCGACGGGCACCTTCCCGGGCCGCGTCGCGCGGGCGCTCTCGCTCGCGGCGACGCAGGCGATCGCGAACTCGGTGCAGCACGCCGGTGCGAAGGGGCTCACCGTCGAAGTGCGCGCGTCGGCGATTCCGACCCGGCTGCGCATCGACGTGCGCGACACAGGCGGGGGCTTCGACCTCGAGCGCGTCCCGGACGACCGCCTCGGCATCCGCGGCTCGATCGTCGCCCGCGTCGGCGCGGTCGGCGGCACCGCGAGCATCTCCTCAGGACCGAAAGGCACGAGCGTGCGGCTGGAGTGGCCGGGGGAGGACCTCTTGTGATCAGCGTGCGCAACGTCCTCGCCGGGCTCGGCGTCGCGTTCACGGCGTACCTCGCCGTGCGCGGGCTCGTGTGGACGGAGCCCGTCCCGTCGCCGCTGCTCATGGTCATCACGTTCGCGGCGTACCTCGTGGTCACGTGGCTGTGCATCTTCTTCGAGCCGCGTCCTGCGCCGTCGCACGCTCCTCCGGAGGACGAGGACGTCCCGCTCACAGCGGGACCGCGAGGACCGGTGAGGCTGCCGATGTGGGCGGCCGTCGCCGCGCTCGTGTGCGCCGTCGCCGTGCCGACCGCCGTCTCGATCGCGGTGGGTCCCGAGTTGCGATCCGCGACGTTCGCGACGTGGTACCTCGGCGGGATCGGCGCGCTCATGGTGATCGTCATGGTGCGGCGCCGTCCCTGGATCGCGTGGACCGGGATCGCGGCGCTCGCGATCGGGTCGATCGTGTGGATGGGACCCGTCGACGCGCTGTCGCTCGGACTCGTCGGCTCGGCCGTGTGGGTCGCGGCCGCGCAGCTGCTGCTCCTCTCCATGGACCGCGCCGCGCGGGACACGGCGCGGCTCGCGGGGCTGCAGCGGGCGGCATCCGCGTGGCAGGCGTCGCAGTCGGTGCGCCAGCGCGAGCGGCGCGTGCAGGTGCAGCGCGCGCTCGTGGTCGCGGGACCCGTGCTCATGCGCGCCGTGGCGACGGCGGGCGAGCTCGACGAGACCGAGCGGCTGCAGGCGCGTGTCGCCGAGGGGCGCCTGCGCGACGAGATGCGTGGCCCGAGGCTGCTCGACGACGCCGTGCGCGCCGAGCTCGAGCGCGCACGCCGGCGCGGTGCGACGGTGACCGTGCTCGACGAGGGCGGCCTCGAGGACGTCGACCCGTCCGCGCTCTCGATCATCCGCTCGCAGCTGGCCGACACACTGCGCGCTGCCCGGTCCGACCGCATCTACATCCGCACGTCGCCGCACGAGCGCGTCGCGGTCACGGTCGTCGGCCGGTCTGCGGCGGGTGCTGGCCTGTCCGACGAGGACGCGGTCGACCTGTGGCGGGAGATCCCCCTGCCCGGCGCCGGCGAAGACGAGTAGCGGCCGGGCGCGCAGACAAGCACGCTCCCCGTCCCGGCGGGGGAGGGGAGCCAGGGCGGGGAGCGGAGAAGAAGAGGCGAGGGGCGGCGAAGCCGCCCGCCCCTCGCCTGCGGACGGTTACCCGAAAACCGTCCGCACTGGCCGAACCTGACCAACACCGAGAACCGGAGGGCAGGTCAGCCGAACGCAGAGCGTTCCAGCACTTCAAGTATCGGCCCCGTCAAGTGTTCCGTCTGTAGGTATTTCGGGGGACAAATCCACACTGCACAGGTGTCAGCCCTGCCAGCAGGGAAGCGCGCGCGACCACCCCAGCTCGCGCGGAAGCGGCTGCCGAAGGGGGCGCTGCGACACGGACCACGCGGACCGCGTCGGCCGGTCGTTGGCGACAGCGTGGCTCGCCTCTTCCGTGTACGCCTCGGTGACGACCGCGACGAGGGCGGCGAGCTCTTCTTCGGCGGGATGCCCGCGCAGCACCTCGACCGAGATCGGGTGGTCGTCGTGCTCTGCCAGCGTCACAGTGGAATGTTCCCGTGCTTCTTCGGCGGAAGGCTCGCGCGCTTTCCGCGGAGCGCGCGAAGGGCCTTCGCGATCGCGACGCGCGTCTGCGCCGGCTCGATGATGCCGTCGAGCTCGCCGCGCTCGGCCGCGAGGAACGGCGAGGCGACGTTGTACGTGTACTCGTTCGCGAGGCGCGTGCGGACGGCTGCCACGTCCTCGCCGGCCTCCTCCGCGCGCTTGATCTCACCGCGGTAGAGGATGTTGACCGCGCCCTGGCCGCCCATCACGGCGATCTCGGCGGTCGGCCACGCGAGGTTGATGTCTGCGCCGAGCTGCTTCGAGCCCATGACGATGTACGCGCCGCCGTACGCCTTGCGCAGGATCACGGTGACGAGCGGGACGGTCGCCTCGGCGTATGCGTAGAGGAGCTTCGCGCCGCGCCGGATGACGCCGGTCCACTCCTGGTCCGTGCCCGGCAGGTACCCCGGGACGTCGACGAGCGTCACGATCGGGATCGAGAACGCGTCGCAGAACCGCACGAACCGGCTGGCCTTCTCGCCCGCCTCGATGTTGAGCGTCCCCGCCATCTGCGACGGCTGGTTGGCGATGATCCCGACCGATCGGCCTTCGATGCGGCCGAAGCCGATCACGATGTTGGGTGCGAACAGCGGCTGCACCTCGAGGAAGTCCTCGGCGTCGACGATCCCGCGGATGACGTGGTGGATGTCGTACGGCTGGTTGGGCGAGTCGGGAACGACGTGGTTGAGCGCGCGGTCGGCATCCGTCGTCTCGAACTCGAACTCGGTCTCGTAGACCGGCAGCTCCGACATGTTGTTGTCGGGGAGGAACCCGAGGAGCGTGCGCACGTAGTCGATCGCGTCGTCCTCGTCTTCGGCGAGGTAGTGCGCGACGCCCGAGCGCGTGTTGTGCGTGTGCGCGCCGCCCAGCTCCTCCATGCCGACGTCCTCGCCGGTCACGGTCTTGATGACGTCGGGGCCGGTGACGAACATCTGGCTCGTCTTGTCGACCATCACGACGAAGTCGGTCAGTGCGGGCGAGTACACGGCGCCGCCCGCGGCGGGGCCCATGATGATCGAGATCTGCGGGATGACACCCGAGGCCTGCGTGTTCAGACGGAAGATCTCGCCGTACTTGCCGAGAGCGACCACGCCCTCCTGGATGCGCGCGCCACCCGAGTCGAGCATGCCCACGACGGGGATGCCGTTGCGCAGCGCGAACTCCATGACCTTGATGATCTTGTCGCCCGCCACCTCGCCGAGCGAGCCGCCGAACGTCGAGAAGTCCTGCGCGTAGACGGCCACCGTGCGCCCGTGGATCGTCGCGACGCCCGTCACCACCGAGTCGCCGTACGGCCGCGACTTGTCCATGCCGAAGGCCGTCGTGCGGTGGCGCACGTACTCGTCGAGCTCGACGAAGCTGCCCGCGTCGACGAGCAGGTCGATGCGCTCGCGCGCGGTCAGCTTGCCCTTCGCGTGCTGCTTCTGCTGCGCCGCCTTCTCGGCGTCGACCACGGCTTCCTGATAGCGCGAACGGAGGTCTGCGATCTTGCCGGCGGTCGTGGAAAGGTCGGGCGCTTCGGTCACGCGTTCCACCCTATCGGCGCGCTTCGCGCCCCCGTTGGAGGGATCGCACAAGGGCCCGGAGGATCCGCTGTCCGTTTCGATGCAGTGACGGATGCCGCGACACGACGCGTAGGGTGTGGACATGCCGCTCTCCGCCGCCGGCCTGCCGCTGTCCGCCGCCGTCGCAGCGCGACTCGAAGTGCTCGCCTCGACCGGGTCGACGAACGCCGACCTGACGCGCGCCGCCAGTGAGGCCCCGAAGGAATGGCCGCACCTCTCCGTGCTCGTGACGGACGATCAGCGCTCGGGGCGGGGGAGGCTCGACCGCTCGTGGGAGACGCCCGCAGGCTCGGGTCTCGCGGTGTCGGTGCTCGTGCGGGTGGGCTCGCTGCCGACGCGCAGTCGCGGGTGGATCCCCCTCGTCGCGGGTGCCGCGATGGCGCGGGCGGTGGCGGCGCAGGTCGCCGAGTCGGGCCACGACGCACGCGTCAAGTGGCCCAACGACGTGCTGCTCGACGGCGCGAAGCTGTGCGGGATCCTCGCGGAGGTCGTGCCGGGGCATCCGGATGCCGTCGTCGTCGGCGCCGGCGTCAACACCCGCATGACGGCGAAGCAGCTCCCCGTCCCGACGGCGACGTCGTTCGCCGTCGCGGGGCTCGAGGCCGACGAGGACCGCCTGATCGCCGACTACCTCAGGGCGCTGGACGAGCAGCTCCGCGCGCTCGCGACGGCGCACGGCGACGCCGCCGCGGCGGGCGTCCTCGCCGAGGTGGAGGCGCTGTGCGCGACGCTCGGACGTGAGGTCGCGGTCTCACTGCCCGGCGGGTCGATGCTCGAGGGCCGGGCGCAGCGCATCGATCCCGACGGGCGGCTGGTCGTGGTGGCAGGGCTCACCGAAACCGCGGTCGCCGCGGGAGACGTCGTCCACGTGCGCTGATCTCGGCGTTCCTCCGTTCCATCTCCCGTTCGGGGCGGAAACCGGTGTTTGGGGCGGAGCTCATCCGCCCCAAAGCCGGAAATGCGCCCCAAACCGGCTCGTGCCCAGAGAATGGAGGCATGACGCAGCCGATCGGGTACAGCGGGAGGCCGATCACCCCCTCCCCGGGCGCACCGACGCCCGAGCTCCGGGTCGCGCGCTTCCGCGGGCACGCGCGTCGGCTCGTCTGGTCGGCGCTCGTGCTCATCGCGGTCGCGGGAGCCGTCGGCTACTTCTACGGCAACCTGCCGGCGCCGTTCCGGAACTGGATGCTGCTGCTGGCCGCCGCCGCGATCCTCCTCGTCGCCGTCGTGTTACCGTTCGCCGCGTGGTGGTCGCGCACGTACCTCATCACGACTCGTCGCGTGATCATGCGCGGGGGCTGTTCCGCCGCGCATCCCATGAGCTCGAGCACGTGCGCGGCTACTCGATCGGCCTGCGCCGCGGGATCCTCCAGCGGATGTGGGGCGCGGGCACGCTCACGCTGTCGAACGGCGTGGACGAGCCTCTGCGCCTGGTCGACGTCCCGAGCGCCGAGCTCGTGCACGAGGTGCTCGTCGACCAGGTCGAGGTGAACCAGATCCTCGCCCACCGCGACGCCCAGCCGCTGCCGCCCGCGGCCGGCGCTCCGCCTGGACGCGGCTGACGCGGCATCCGGCTCGGTCCCTCACTCCGGCCATCGCATCGTGGTCCGCCTGGAATGATGGGTGGGTCGGAAGGAGACCCATGGCGCTTCGAGTCGGAGTCGTCGGCGGCGGACAGCTCGCCCGCATGATGATCGCCCCCGCCGTCGAGCTCGGCGTCGAGCTGCGCGTGCTCGCCGAGCAGCCCGGCATGGCGGCCGCGCTCGCCGCGACGGCCGTCGGCGACTATCGCGACGCCGACACGGTGCTCGCCTTCGCGCGCGAGGTCGACGTGCTGACGTTCGATCACGAGCACGTGCCGCAGGAAGTGCTCGCACTCCTCGTCGAGGAGGGCGTCGCGGTGCGACCGGGTCCGGGCGCGCTGCGGTTCGCGCAGGACAAGCTCGCGATGCGCGCACGGATGGACGAGCTCGGCATGCCCCAGCCCGAGTGGGCCGCCGTGACGAGCGCGGCGGGCCTGCAGGAGTTCCTCGACGCCCACGATGGCGCCGCCGTGGTGAAGACGCCGCGCGGCGGCTACGACGGCAAGGGCGTGCGCGTCGTGCGCTCGGCGACCGAGGCCGAGGACTGGTTCGCGACCCTCGCCGAGGACGCGCGAGGCGGGGCGCTCCTCGTCGAGGAGCTCGTCGACTTCCGCCGTGAGCTCGCGCAGCAGGTCGCCCGCCGGCCCTCCGGCGAGGTGCGCTCGTACCCTGTCGTCGAGACGGTGCAGCGCGACGGCGTGTGCGCCGAGGTCGTGGCGCCCGCACCGCACTCGCCCGAGCGGCTCGACGAGGTCGCCGCCGCGATCGGAGTCGGCATCGCCGAGGGCCTCGACGTGACCGGCATGCTCGCCGTCGAGCTCTTCGAGACGACCGACGAGCGCGTGCTCGTTAACGAGCTCGCGATGCGCCCGCACAACAGCGGCCACTGGACGCAGGACGGCGCCGTCACGAGCCAGTTCGAGCAGCACCTGCGGGCGGTGCTCGACCTGCCCTTGGGCGACCCCTCGCCCCGCGCCGCGTGGTCGGTGATGGTCAACATCCTCGGCGGGCCGCAGAACGCGTCGATCGACGAGCGTTTCGCGTCCGCGATGGCGGAGCACCCCTCCGCGAAGATCCACACGTACGGCAAGGAGCCCCGCCCCGGGCGCAAGGTCGGGCACGTCAACGTCACGGGCGACGACCTCGACGACATCGCGTACGAGGCGCGTGCCGCGGCCGAGCACTTCGGCGACTGATCGACGACGCCACAGCGACAATCCCGCGCCGTTGCGGGGTTCTTCCAGCCATCGCCCCTAGCCTGGTCGGGTGACTCGACCCCTGCATTCCTCCGATGCGCCCCTCGTCGGGGTCGTCATGGGCTCCGACTCGGACTGGCGCGTCATGAGCGACGCGTCCCAGGTGCTGAGCGACTTCGTCGTCCCGCACGAGGTCGAGGTGGTCTCGGCCCATCGCACACCCGACAAGCTCATGCGCTACGGCCGCGAGGCGCGGGAGCGCGGCATCCGCGTCATCATCGCCGGCGCCGGCGGCGCCGCGCACCTGCCCGGCATGCTCGCGTCGGTGACGTCCGTTCCGGTGATCGGCGTGCCCGTGCAGCTCGCGACGCTCGACGGTCTCGACTCCCTGCTCAGCATCGTGCAGATGCCCGCCGGCATCCCCGTCGCGACCGTCTCGATCAACGGCGCCAAGAACGCGGGGCTGCTCGCCGTCCGCATTCTGGGAACGTCGGATGCCACGACCGCCGACCGCGTCGAGGCGTACGCGCGCGAGCTCGAGCAGCAGGTCGAGGAGAAGAACCGGCGGCTCAAGGAGGCGCTGTGAGCGTCGTGAGCGCTCCCCGCGCGACCGTGAGCTCTTCGCCGGCCCGGGTGGTCGAGGAGAGGCCCCTTCGCCACCCCGACGCGTCGTCGCGCGCGATGATGACGCGGCGCGGCTGGTGGCTGGTCCTCATGAACTTCCTGCTGCCGGGATCGGCGCAGGTCCTCGCCGGCAACCGGCGGCTCGGGCGCTTCGGGCTCGCCGCGACGCTCCTCATGTGGGTCGTCGTGATCCTCGGCGGGCTGTGCGCTCTGCTGTGGCAGCAGGTGTTCCTCACGATCGCCACGAACTGGTTCGCGCTGCTGGTCGCGCAGGGCCTGCTCATCGCGTACATCGTGCTGTGGGTCGTGCTGACGTTCGACACCCTGCGGCTCGTGCGGCTCGTGAAGACGCGTCCGGGCGCGCGGTTCGGCATCGCGGGTCTCTCCGTCGTGCTCCTCGTCGTCTCGGGCGGCGTCGCGGCGTACGCGGCGAACTCCGCCGGGGTGCTGCGCGACACGATCGGGATCGTGTTCGGCGCGAGCGGCCCGCCCGTTCCGCCGTCGGACGGCTACTACAACATCCTGCTGCTGGGCGCCGACAGCGGCGACGGCCGCGACTCGATGCGCTTCGACTCGATCTCGGTCGTGTCGGTCAACGCCGACTCGGGCGCCGTCACCATCACGGGCATTCCGCGCGACCTGCCGAACGTGCCGTTCTCCGAGGGTCCGATGCGCGACCGGTACCCGAACGGGCACGAGGGCCACGCCGACCCGACCTGCGGATGGGGGAGCGGTATCAACCAGCTGCGCACCGAGGTCGAGGTGTGTCAGGACGGGGACGCGCTGTACCCCGACGCACGCGCTAACGGCTCGGCCCCCGCGATCGAGGCGACGAAGGAGGCCGCCGAGGGCGCCCTCGGCATCGAGATCCCGTACTACGTCTTCCTCGACATGCACGGCTTCGCGGCGCTCATCGACGCGCTCGGCGGTGTCGACATCACCGTCGAACAGCGCCTGCCGAAGGGTGGCGGACCCGCGTACCAGGGTCAGCCGGTCGAGGAGTGGGCCACCGGCTGGATCGAGGCCGGTCCGCAGCACATGGACGGCGACACGGCGCAGTGGTACGCCCGCTCGCGCTACACGACGAGCGACTTCGACCGCATGAAGCGCCAGCGCATCCTGCAGCAGGCGATCCTCGAGCAGTTCACGCCGCAGACCGTGCTCACGCGGTTCCAGGACGTCGCGACCGCGGGCGCCGACATCGTGCAGACCGATTTGCCGCAGTCGCTCCTGCCGTACTTCGTCGACCTCGCACTCAAGGCGAAGGAGCAGCCGGTCACCACGATCGAGCTGACGCCCGAAGGCGGCGTCGATGAGCACGAGCCGGACTTCGCGTACGTGCAGGAGCTGGTGCGGAACGCGCTGCATCCGCCGTCGCCGTCGCCGTCCACCGGCTGACCGCATTCGCCCGCGGTTTCCGCGCCGCCACGGGTACTCTCGACAGCATGACGGTGACGCTGCGGGTGATGCTCGATCAGCTCGTGGCGCCCACGGATGCGGCGCTCGCGGAAGCCTCCCGAGACCTCGCCCGCGCGCTCGTGATCGCGTCGCCGACGGGCTGCGAGGTGGAGCTCGTCGTGCCCTCCGGCCCGTCGCGCGAGATCGAGGCCGAGGTGCCGGGCGTCGCGAGCATCCAGCGCTCGGGGCTGCCCCGCCGGGAGCTCGCCGCGGCGCTGCAGCTCGGCATCCCGACGGGCATCGGCGGCGGCATGATCCACTCGCCGACGATGTTCGCGCCGCTCGTGAAGCACGACCGCGTGCACGACCACGACCAGACCGTCGTCACGGTGTGGGACCTGCGCGCGTGGGAGCACCCGGGCGAGCTTCCCCGAGCCGAGGCCGGCTGGCAGCGCGCGATGCTCAAGCGCGCGGTCAAGCATGCCGACGCCGTCGTCGTGCCGACGCACTCGATGGGGGAGCGCCTCGCCGACGCGGCGCCTCTCGGCGATCGCATCCGGGTCATCGCCGGCGCCGCACCGACGGGCTTCGCCGTGCCCACCGACGAGATCGGCCGCCGCCGCGACCTCGGCCTTCCCGAGGGATACGTGCTGCTCGCCGGAGGCGCGGCCGCATCCGACGCGCTCGACGACGGATTCGCCGCGGTCGCGCGCTCGCAGCTCCAGGTCCCGGTCGTCGTGATCGACGCGGGCGACGGCGAGGAGCCGGTCCTCGCCGACCGCGCCGCCGCGGCGGGCCTTCCGGAGCGCATGCTTCACGTGCGCGGTCCGCTCGACGCCGCCGACCGCGCCGCCGTGTTCGGCGCTGCCCTCGCCCTCGTGGCGCCGTCGCGCCGCATGGCGTTCCCGTGGCGCGTGCTCGACTCGCTGTCGCTCGGGGTACCGGTGGTGGCTGCAGCATCCGACATCCACCGCGAAGTCGTCGTCGACGGCGGGATCCTGGTCGAGCCGGATGCCTCGGGCGCAGTCGCCGACGGCCTTGCCGCGGCCCTCGCGTCGGCGCTCGGATCGACCGCGTCGGCCGAGCGGTTCGCGGTGCTCGCATCCGACCGCGGACGCGCATTCTCGTGGCGCGAGGCCGCCGATCGCGTGTGGCAGCTGCACGCGGACCTGTGACGAGGAGCGCCGAACAGCCTCATTTCTGAACAGATTCGCGGTACCGGTTGGCAAACGAGTTCACTTCCGACACACTGTTCACATGAGTACCGCTCCGCGGCGGGGGGGCCCGCGCGAGCGCAGTCAGAGGTTTGCTGCGCTGTTGGCGTCACTATCAGTGGTAGTGGCGGGGGTGATCGCAGCGCCGACGGGCGTTGCCCAGGCACTGACCGATGCGGCGCCGGCCGTGGCATCCGCGCCCGTCACGTCGGCGGCCGTGGCAGATGTCGCACCCGCCGCAGCGCCGGTGAAGCCGATGGCGAACCTCGCGAACTTCAACCCCGGCAACATCATCAGCAACGCCGTGTTCTTCAACAAGAGCACGATGACCGAGTCGCAGATCCAGGCGTTCCTGCAGGCGAAG
The DNA here is from genome assembly GCF_013409785.1 of Microbacterium immunditiarum. Taxonomy (NCBI): domain Bacteria; kingdom Bacillati; phylum Actinomycetota; class Actinomycetes; order Micrococcales; family Microbacteriaceae; genus Microbacterium; species Microbacterium immunditiarum. Next base: position 3,294,543 of record NZ_JACCBV010000001.1, on the reverse strand, counting down.
GTGCCGCGCTGCGAGCCGGGGTACACGTGCCTGAAAGACTGGTACGACACGTCCCGCACGACGACAGCCGATGCGATGTGCGGCGCCTACCCCGGCGGAGTGCGCGAGCGCGCCTCGCGCATCATCTTCAAGGTCGCCCAGGCGTGCGGCATCAACCCGCAGGTGCTCCTCACGACGCTCCAGAAGGAGCAGGGCCTCGTCACGCATGTGTGGCCCAGCGAATGGCGCTACACGATCGCGATGGGGCAGGGGTGCCCCGACACCGCGGCGTGCGACACGCGCTACTACGGCTTCTTCAACCAGGTCTACGGCGCCGCGTGGCAGATGAAGCGCTACGCGAACCCGCCCGGAACGAGCCAGTACTTCACGTGGTACGCGCCCGGCAAGACGTGGAACATCCTCTACCACCCGAACCGCGCCTGCGGCACGTCGCCCGTGTACGTGCAGAACCAGGCGACCGCGAACCTGTACTACTACACGCCGTACCAGCCCAACGGCCCGGCGCTCGCCGCCGGTTACGGCACGGGTGACGGATGCTCCAGCTACGGCAACCGGAACTTCTACAACTACTTCACCGACTGGTTCGGGTCGACGCAGTCACTCTCGCAGGTGCTCGTCAAGGTCGGTGCTGAGGTGTCGATCATCTCGGGCAACCGCCGCTACGGGATAACGGCTGAGGCCTACCCGGAGTATCGTCGCGTGTTCGGCGCACCCGTGGTCGTCGATGCCGCGTACGTGAGTCAGTTCGCGACCTCGGGCGTGGCGGCGACGTTCTACGTTCGCAACACCGCGACGGGGGAAGTGGCCATGTTGCAGGATGGGCAGGTCCACCCCTTCACGTCGTGCGGGATGGTCGGCGTGTGGGGTGGAGCATGCGGTGCTGCTCTGGTGCAGCTCGAACCGCGCGAGTACAACCGCTTCACCCGGGGCGCGGTGATGACCGCCTTCGCGCGACTGGAAGCAGGCGGCAAGATCCACCAGGTGACGGGGACGACGCTTCAGCCGTACTACGACGCGGCCGCAGTGTCGAGCGCGAACGGCGGGTCGGTCCCGTACGCGGGCGTCATGCGGTCGAGCGTCGCGTCGCGCTACCAGATCGCGGCGAGACAGCTGTTCGCCCCCGGCCGCATGATCCTTGCGAGCGGTGACCCGACCGTATGGCTGCCGCAGTCGGACGGCCGCCTGATTGGTCTGCCCGCGTGGAGCTTGGCGGCCGAACTCGGCCTGCCGAAGGCAGTCGCAAGTCGAGTGACCGCTACTGATCTGACCGGCTATGCGCCTACAGATCCCCTCTCGCAGTACGTAATCTGCGGCGGCAAGGTCTACTTCGGCGCCTCGGGTCGGTTCCATGGCCTGCCGAACGGTGTGCCCGCCGGATTCACCGCCTCGACACTGGATGCCCCGACGTGCGCGCGCCTCACGCTCACTGGGCCCGTGTTCACGACGGTGCCTTTCGTGAAGACCCCGACGAACGGCACGGTCTACCGGGCGGAGAACGGCATGTATCGCCCGATCCCGTCGCAGGCGAGGATGATCGAGCTGAACGGCGGCACCCGCCCGACGATCGCCGTCATCTCGGATGCGACTCTGTCGAGGACCACGGTCGGTCCGATCTACCTCGTGACCGGCTCGCTCGTCAGGGCGGCGGGCGATGCAAGCGTATGGTTCGTGGACGGAGATCGCCTGCGGGGACTGCCGAGTTGGGGACTCGCGCGAGCCTACGGGCTTCCGTCACCGGCACGCGAGGTGGCGCCGGATGCTCTGACAGGCTTCGCTCAGGGCCCGGCCCTCACGCATCTCGTCTCCTGCGGCGGTTTGCTTTACGCGGCAGGAGGGGATCGCCTTTCGCGCGTGCTGTCCGGTGATCCGGCGGGCAACACGGTTACTGAGCTGTCCGCGGCCGCATGCGCGACATTGCCGAAGGACGGGCCATCCATCCCGGGTGCGGTGTTCGTCACGGACGGCACCAACACCGCCGTTGCAACCTCACGCGGCTTCCTCCGCCTTCCGGACACGGCGAGCATCCGCCGGGCGAACAGTGGGACGATACCGGCGTCCAAGTGGATCACGGCCGCGTACTTCGCGTCACTTCCGCAGCCGAGCACGCTCCCGGGCGCGGGCGACCTCGTGCGGGCATCCGACTCGGCGACCGTCTCGTTCATCGATGGTGAACATCGGCTCGGCGTCCCCAATTGGGGTGTGCCGGCTGACCTCGGCGTACAGCCGCGCTACCGTATCGTCGCTCCGCCGGCGGTGGCGACCAGGCCGCTCGTGGCGCAGCTTGCCGGCGTGTTCGTCCGGTGCGGCTCGGTCGACTACGTCGCCGCTCAGGGTGTCCTCTCCGCGATCACCCCTGCCGGGCTCGGGGGGATCGTCCCCGTGGCGCTCGATGACGCGACATGCTCGACGCTGAACCTCACGGGAGCCCCGATCGCGGGTCGCGTCTTCGTCCAGGCGGCCGGGGCCGCCCAGGTCTACGTGACGGAGAACGGCGGGCTGCGTCCCCTTCGCGGCGATGAGTCGGCGACCGCCCTCAACGGGGGCACCGCGCCGCGCATCCTCGTGATGGACAACCGCACGGTGGGCGGCATCCCGAAGCGGTGATCCACAGCGCCCGCTCAGGCACCCCCACATCGGTCGGATAGGATTCTGCGGGGCCGATACCCGGCCCTTCACCCGTGATCTGAGGAAGTATCTGCCTTGTCACTCGGCACGCCCGTCGACCTCTCGGCATATGACGTACCCGGTCGCGGACGAGGCATCCTCGACGTCTTCCGCTGGTGGTACCTGCTGAGGCTCCTCGTCCAGAAGGGCACGGCGACCCGGTACCGCAACTCCGTCCTGGGCTGGATCTGGTCGTACGTCAAGCCGGCCGCGCAGTTCGTCATCTATTACTTCGTGATGGGTGTCGTCCTCCAGGCGCACCGTGACGTCGACAACTTCGCGATCTATCTCTTCGCCGGCGTCGTCATCATCAACCTCTTCAACGAGGCGTTCGGAAACGCGACGAACTCGATCGTCGACAACCGCGCGCTCGTCAAGAAGATCTACCTGCCGCGAGAGCTCTTCCCCATCGCGGCCATCATCGGCGCTCTCATCCACTTCCTCCCGCAGTTGGCGATCCTGTTGCTGGTCTGCCTCCTGGTCGGTTGGGCGCCGTCGCTCATCGCGATCGGCGGCATCCTGCTCGGCGTCGTCACCGTTCTGGCGTTCGCGCTCGGGCTCGGGCTCTTCTTCAGCGGACTGAACGTGCGCTACCGCGACGCTCAGAACTTCGTCGACCTCATCAAGATGTTCTCGACGTGGACGTCCCCCGTCCTGTACACGTGGGTCCTCGTCGCCGACGCCCTGCGCGATTTCCCGGGCCTGTTCTTCGTGTACATGTCGAACCCCCTCACGATCGCGGTCGAGCTGTTCCACCTGGGCTTCTGGGCGCCGACTGCCGAGAGCACGCACGGCCTTCCGGATGTCTTCCTTCCCGCTTCGCTCGTGGCGGCCTCGTTCTGCGTCCTGATGCTCTTCGTCGGCCAGTTCGTCTTCCGTCACTTCGAGCGCTCGTTCGCACAGGACCTGTGATGTCTCAGTCCCAGATCACCGCCCAGACCGCGGCGCCGCCGAGCATCATCCTCGACGGTGTCTCCAAGCGCTTCCTCAAGCGCAATTCGCACTCGTTCAAAGAGGCCTTCGTCGGCTGGATCAAGGGCAAGAAGGTTCGCGCCGACACCTTCACCGCACTCGACGACCTGAGCTTCCAGATTGGCGAGGGAGAGTCTGTCGCCGTCCTCGGACTCAACGGGTCGGGCAAGTCGACGACGCTCAAGCTCGTGTCCGGTGTGCTCGAGCCCGACGACGGCCGCGTCTACACGCGAGGCCGCGTGGCGGGACTCATCGAAGTCGGTGCCGGCTTCCACCCCGAGCTGAGCGGTCGCGAGAACGTCTACCTCAACGCCGCGATCCTCGGCATGAACAAGAAGCAGATCGACGAGCGGTTCGACGACATCGTGGCCTTCTCCGAGATCGGCGACTTCATCGATCAAGAGGTGAAGCATTACTCGTCCGGCATGTTCATGAGGCTCGCCTTCTCGGTGGCCATCCATGTCGAGCTCGACATCCTTCTCGTCGACGAGGTGCTGTCCGTCGGTGACGCGCCCTTCCGCGCCAAGTGCGCCGACAAGATCAAGGAGCTCACCGAACAGGGCATCACGATGCTCGTCGTCAGCCACAACATGGCGATGGTCAAAGACCTGTGCCAGCGTGGCATCGTGATCCAGAAGGGCAAGAAGATCTTCGACGGACCCATCGACGAGGCTGTGGAGCTGCTCGCGGTCAAATGAAGGTCTCACTCCACCGCATCGAACTGGACCCCTACGCGATCGAGGACGCGATCGTCGCCGACGTGCGGCTCGACGGTCACCGGGTGTGGTCGGTCGAGATCCCGTACTCCGAGAACGGCGTCATCAGCCTGGAGTGGCCCGCGCCGCTGCGCGCGCGACTGCACGGTCGCACTCGTGTCACCGTGCATGACAGCGTGACGGGCCGTGAGATCGGTGGGGCCGACGCCCGGTTCGGCCGGTCGGACGACCCCGTCGAGATCGTTGACGCACGCGGCCGGTGGCTCGCGATGACGAAGTGGGACCGTCTCGGCCCGGTGCTGGAGGGTCGTGACGACGCTGTCGTCGATCGTCTGCTGCAGAGCGCAAGTTCGCTCGTGGAAGCGCTCGAAGAGCGTGGCCACGAGGTGTACATCGTCGGGGGCACACTCCTCGGGCTTGTCCGCGACGGTCGCATGCTGCCGCACGACGATGACGTCGACCTCGCATTCCTGTGCCGTGAGGACAACCCCGCCGACATTGCGCTCGTGAGCTTCGAGATGGAGCGCTCTCTGCGATCGCTGGGCTACACCGTCGTCCGCCACAGCCTTGCCCACCTCGAGGTCGAGTTCTTCAACGAGCAGGGGGAGCCCGACCACTACGTCGACATCTTCACCGGGTTCTTCCGCGACGGCCTGTACTGCCAGCCGTTCGCGCTGCGCGGACCCGAGGTCGGGGAGTCCGATCTCGTCCCCACCCGGCGACGCGAGATCCACGGGGTCGAGCTGCCCGAGCCGGCCAACCCCGAGGCGTGGCTCGCGTACGCGTACGGGCCGGGATGGCGCGTCCCCGACCCGACCTTCAAGTTCGAGACTCCACGATGGACGCGGCAGCGCTTCGAGTCGTGGTTCGGCGTCTACAACAGCGGCCGCGTCTTCTGGGACAAGTACTACATGGAGCGCGACGTCTCGACCGGCTTCGCCGACGCAGGCTCTTCCATCAAGAGGTTCCTCGCGGACGTCCCGTCCGGTGCGCGGATCCTGGACCTCGGATGCGGGGACGGGCGGTGGTCGGTCGAGCTCGCGCAGGCAGGGCACCGGGTCACGGGCGTGGATTACAGCCATGAGGCGCTGCGGCTTGCCCGTGCCCACGATGTCGACAGGGTCGTCGACTTCCATTACCTGAACTTGAACGACCGTGGGGCGCTGCTCGAGTTCGGCGCGCGAATGCTCGAGACGGGCGACGAGTGGTGCATCTTCGCGCACCACACCGCCCAGTCGATCACGAAGGCCAACCGCCGCACCGTCTTCCGCTTCCTCGAACTCGTCCTGCGTGGCCGCGGGTTCGCCGACCTCACGGACTACACGACGATGTCGGCGGACTACGAGCACGCGCGGCCCGCGACCTGGCACCTGCCGACCGAGTGGATCGAAGAGGAGATCGCCGAGCGCCGGCTCCGGCTCGGCGTCATCGGGCGAGGGCGTCGCCAGGACGGGCGCCGCATCCGCCGCACGTCTCAGGTGAGGATCACGGCAGCCTCGCACGCAGCCGCCGAAGGGAAGAAGGACACACGATGAGAGAGATCCTGCGCAAGTTCGCGAGGTGGATCGCGCCGACGGCCTACGGCAAGCTCGAACAGCTCAACCTCGCCTCGGCGGCGCTCTCGGGTGACGCCGTCCTCCCTCAAGACCTCGAACAGCGCATCGCCGAGCTCGAAGCTCAGCTCAACGAGCTGCGGCAGGACAACAGGCGCGTCGCCGAGCTGTATGACCTCGTGTTCGCACGTCTCCGCGACGAGAACCCGCTCAAGGGCTGAGGCCAGCTCAGCTGAGGACGCCGCGCGCGAGCCCACCGTAGGGACGAACCAGCGTATGCTCGCGTGATACCTGCATTACAGGCTGGAATCCCGGGACGCGTTCACCGATCCGCACGAGGAAGGCGTCCTTCGTCTGCAGCTCGACCTCGATGCTCGCGACCCCATCGCGGACGACGATTCTCGCTGGCACCGTCCGCCACCCGCGCGGACCCGGGTCACGGCGGCGCAGACGGCCCAGGACACGCCGCGGCACGCGGCGCGCGCGTCGTGCCAGGCTCTCGGTGTCGATGTCGAGCGTGGTGGCGAACTCACGCCGATCCCCGTCGACGGGCAGCCCCGACACCTCGATCGAGGTCACCGTCCCTATGCGCCGGACGCGTCCCGTCGGGCAAACCAGTCGCGTGAGGGGCGACTCGGTCTGGTCGAAGTCCAGGGCGACGGCGCCGTCCGTGCGGCTGAAGACTGCGATGACGCCGTCGTCGTCGAACCGGATCGCGGGAGGGATGTGGCTGCTGCGGATGATGCGATGCTGGACGGTCCCGGCCAGCGTGCAGCGCCCGTTGATGAGCCACACGCCGCGCTCGAGCGGGCGGCCCATGGCATCCGTCGCCGGGTCGACCGTCGCGGTGCCGGTCAGGTGCCAGCGCACCGCTCCGTCGGTGACCGCTGTGTGCAGCTCAGACGCCGACGACGCCATCCACGTGACCCGGGACGCCTCCGACCTCACGCCGATCTCGACCGTGGCCGCGTGGATGTCGTCGGTCACATCGAACAGGTCGGGCGACAGCGCGTCGTGGTACGCCTTCGGAAGGTCCTTCACGATCCGTCCGTCGCGCTCGACGAGCCGGTGGCGGCGGCCGGTGCTGTCCTCCCAGTCGGCGCGCGTGCTGAGCCGCAGGACGGCCCCGTCCCACTGCGCGTCGGTGATGCGGGCGGCTCCCGGGATGTTCGGGTCGTCCACGGTGAGCCGCTCGAGCAGATGCCGGTATCCACGTCGCAGCAGCTGCGCCCGCATCCGCAGCGACCGGTTGAGGTGATCGTCGTCGGACTCGGGGAAGTGCTTCGCCTGCAGCGCCGACGCCTTCTCGAAGATCATCTTCCGCTCCGCCGCGTCCCTCGGGGCGTAGAGGTTGTTGAACGAGTCCAGGAGCCTCGAGCGGTACTGGTGCACGCGGAGCAGTCGCCGCTGAGTGGCCAGCTCCTCGCCGGCGAGGTCGGTGTTGACGGCTTCGACGACCTTGTCGAGCCAGTACCACCACTCCGGGCTCGACCGGACGAACGTGCTGGAGCCGCTGCCGGGGGTCGAGAACCAGTGGTAGTAGGGCGTGCTCGCCATCGTCGAGATGACCTTTGCGTGGCGGGCAACGAGCACGTTGAAGAAGATGTCCTCCCACAGCACGCGTCCGCCTTCACGAAAGCGGATGCTGTGCTCCTGCAGCAGCGCGCGGCGATAGAGCTTGTGGGGGTTGGTCGGGATGAGCGGGTGGAAGTCCGTGCGGTCGATCACCTGGCCGCTGTCGGCGCGGTACTGGTCGATCGCCCATCCGCTGTCGTGCGTCCGGGCTTCCTTGCCGTTGACGACGTCGGAGTCGTTCGCCTTCGCGAACTCGTACGCCGCGCGTAGCGCGTCGGGGTACAACTCGTCGTCGTGGTCCATGTACGCGACGTACTCCCCCCGCGCGAGGTCCGTCCCGATGTTGCGTGGGCGGCACGGCCAACCGGAGTTCTCGATGCGCTCGACGCGCACGTTCGGCCTCGCACTCTGGATGGCGAGCAGCCGCTCGTATGTGTCATCCGGCGAGCCGTCGTCCACGAAGACGACTTCCCAGTCGCTCGTCGGGAGCGTCTGCGCGTCCAGCGACGCGACGAGTCGGTTCAGCCCCTTGCCGGGCCGATAGGTCGGCACGACGACGCTGACCTTCACGGGCCCCTCTGTCATACGCGGTCAACCTCTTCGATGAGGTGCTGCTCGATGAGCTGCGCGGTGCCGAGATCTTGCGGCGTCGTGATCTTGATGTTGTTGACGTGCCCGGGCAGGATGCGAGCCGGCGTGCCCGTGTACTCGTGCACGAGATCCGCGTCGTCGCTCACGCGCGAGTATCCCTCGGCCGCCGCCGCGCGGTACGCGGCGTCGAGAAGCTCGCGGCGGAAGCCCTGCGGGGTCTGACCCAGCCACGAATGCGCCCGGTCGAGCGAGCCCTCGATGAATCCGTCGTCGGTGACGAGCTTGACCTGGACGGTGCTCGGGGTTCCGATCATCGCTGCGCCGTGGTCGATCGCCGCGTCGAGGACGCGCATCACGAGATCCTCCGTCACGAAGGGGCGCACCCCGTCGTGGACGAGGACGATGTCGCCCGAGGTGGCCTCGAGCCCGCGCTGCGCGCTGATGTGGCGTTCCGCGCCGCCCCGAACGAGCGTGACGGGGAGCCCGGCCTCGTCGATGAGGATGCGCCGATACTCAGCCTCGTTGTCGGCGCTGATCGTGACGACGAGCTCGTCGACGGCCGGCACGAGCATCGCCCGCACCGTCTTCTCGAGGATCGTCCTGCCACCGAGCTCGACGAGGAGCTTGTTCGACCCGAACCGGGTTCCCTTGCCCGCGCAGGTCACGATCGCTGAGACCTTGTGTCCGCGATGCATGTCAGCCTCTCCTTCTGGTCTGATCGGAGCGTGCCTCGGCGACGAACGCCTTCAGGCCCGCCAGCTCATCTTCGCGCGACAGCAGATACGGCCCCGATCCGGCGAACAGCTCGGCATGCCGGGTCGTCATGTTCCGCGTGTACATCTGCGCGAACGGCGACTCGGGCGTGAGCGGCTCCTGGTCGGCGATGTCGCGGCCGAAGACCTCGCGCGCGAGGTCTTCGTTCGCGATCGGGGGCGTCGCAACGTTGAAGCTTTCGAGGCCGGCGTCGAGGGCTGTGCTGATGTCGCGCCACAGGCGCCGCACGTCGTAATGCTGGAACTCCGTCTGCGGCCGGATGTACTCGACGCGGTAGTCGTTCAGCAGGTCGTACACGACGCCCTTCTTGAGTCCGTTGCCGTAGAGCTGCGGCAGGCGGACGATCGTCGTGTCGACGGATGCCGCGAGCCGGCGCTCCTGGTGCAGTCGGTTTACGCCGTACGGCGTCAGCCCGTCCTCGGTGAGCGGGGTGCCCTCGTCGGGCGAACCGCCCTCGGGATAGACGCACACGGTCGAGATGAGCACGAGCTTGCGGATCCTTGCCTGGAGGACGAGATCGACGAGTCCGTCGATCTCACGCCGGTCCTCGGCCCCGTGTGTGTTGATCCGGTGCGAGTCGGCGCGATTGCCCGCCGACACGACGAGGTCGTACTCGCGGCCCGCAATGTCGCCGATGTTCGACGAGTTGTAGAGATCGTCGAACGGCTGGACGGCGTGGATGTTGGTGCCGACGAAACCTGTGTAGCCGATGAGGGCGCTCTTCATGTCCGTAGTGTTCCTTCCGGCGGCGCTCGAGTCGCTTACCGCTCTTCTGACGCCCGCATGGGCTCGATCGTCTCAGGTGCAGCCGTTGACGTTGGCTGTCGAGCGGCGAGGACGACGAAGCCGCTGACGGCGACGGCGATGAGGAGGAGCCAGACTGACGCCCCCAGCGGGGGTGACCAGAGCGGCTCCTTGAAGAGCATCCAGATCGTTTCTCCCGCACCGCGCGCGTAGCGCACCTGGGTCAGAACGAACGTGTAGACGTGTGCCGCCCACACGAATGCACCGAGACTCCACGCAAGTCGCCGAGGATGCGGGATCGGGCGATCGCCCCAACCGATGTTCGCAGCGACGGCTGCGAGGATCACCATCCCGACGTACATGACCATCGAATAGCGGCCCTGCCAGATCATGCCCGCCGATCTGACGTACGACAGTTGGACCAGGGCCGGCAGCAGCAGCCACGCAGCCCCTGCGACGAGGGTGACGATGAGGAAACGGCGACGAGCAAGCCAGAACGCGGCGACAACCGTGAGCACGCCGAGGCCGCCGAGGATCACGATTGCGATCGTCGGTGACGACGTGTCGGTCCAGCCGAAGAGCCCGACATACGCGGGCTCGAAGATCGTCCGGCGGAACATCATCTCGAGGACGCGCCCTGCCGTCCAGTCTTTGTTCCTGAAGTCGCCCTCCAGCGCGTAGTAGTTGGCCGCGGCGCCCCAGAGAAGGGCTGTGGTGGCACCGGCGAGGAGTGCGGCGGCGGCAACCCACGTGGCCGGACTTCGGAAGAGCACGCGAAGTGTCGGCCAGGGAATGGTCGAAAGGCCGAGGAGTCCCAGGACCGCGACCCAGAGTGGCGAGATGCCGCGAAGGTTGCACACGATGAAGCCGACGGCCGCTATGGTCGCCAATGCGCCGTTCGGCGACGGAACGCCGTCACGACGATGGGCAAGCGCCAGAACCGCGGCCAAGAGCGCCATCCCGCCGGCGATCTCCCACGCGTTGGGGTTCACGACTCCGCCGAGGAAGAGGAGCATTGGCGTTGCGGTGGCCGCCAGGACGACGGACGCACGGCGGAGCCCCATCATCGCTGAGAGGAAATGGAACGCGAGAGCGATGAGCGCGGCCGTCCCAAGCGCGGTCGCGAGCCGCATGCCGTAGACGATCGCATGCGGGTCATCCGTCAGAAGGCTGGCCCACCCGACCGCGCCGTAGTACAGCGGGTTGTAGGCTGCCGCCGTCGTAGACGCTCGTTCCGTGCCCGGCGTCGCCCCGTCGATCACTTGGCACGATGCCGGTGCCGCCGCCTTGTGTGCGAAGCAGTCCTCCCACTCACGGGCATCGCTGAGCGAGGCAGGGACTGTGAAGTAGCCCCGCCCCGCCTCATCGAATCCGTCCGGTAGGAACTGCCCCCGCGCGGTGCCGGCGGCTTTGAGGATGTGGGCCGGCTCATCCGGTGCCGCAGCCAGGGGCGTGGCGAACGTCCACGCGGTGCTCGCGAGGAACAGCAGTACGAACGGGATCCAGAAAGTCCTGATCAGGCTTCTAGCACTACGTCGGTTGGAGGGCGTAGTCGGCGTTGTCATCGAGTTCTTTCAGGGTGAGTCGTGGCGGCACGGCGCGGGATCATGCAGCCGTCTGCGACGAGCCGCGGCGCGGGATGCGGACCACCGCAACAACCCTACCCGGAAGACCCGCCGACGCCGATTCCCGTGACCGATCGACCTCGACCTCGACCGCCGCGCCGTCATCGCTCCTCTGACGCGAGATAATCCCTCAGCGTCTCGCCGGCGTCCGTCGGGACGAACCCGGTCGCCTCGATCTTCGCGAGGTCGAGCACACCCCGGCTCGGCCGAGGCGCCACAGGACCCTCCGCGGACGCGTAGTACTCCGTCGTCGACACGGGGGAGACTCGCGCGGGGTCGTGACCGGCCAGCTCGAACACCGCGCGCGCGACATCCGCCCACGTCATTGCCTCGCCGCCACCCGTCAGGTTGTACACGCCGTAATCCGGCCTCGTGTCGAGCAGGTGACGGATGCCCCGCGCGATTTCGCTCGTGAACGTGAGCCGTCCGACTTGGTCGTCGACGACTCGCGGGTCGATCCCACGCGCGGCGAGGCCGGCCATTGTGCGCACGAAGTTCTTGCCCTCGCCGACAACCCACGAGGTCCGCACGATGTAGTGGCGGGGAACGGTCGACACGACAGCATCCGCGGCCGCCTTCGTCTGCCCGTAGACGCCGAGGGGTGACACCGGGTCGTCCTCGCGGTAGGGCCGATCGAGCTTGCCGTCGAAGACGTAGTCGCTCGAGACGTGCACGAGCGCGATCCCGTTCTCCGCCGCGACGCGCGCCAGCGCCGCGACGCCGCCGACGTTCGCCGCCCACGCGTCGCGACGGCCCTCGGGCGTCTCGGCGAGATCAACCGCGGTGTACGCCGCTGCGTTCACGATTGTGTCGTAGTCCCGCCACCGACGCGCTGTGACGAGATCGGACGAGGCCAAATCGAGATCGTCGCGCGCAGCGAACTCGACGTGGCGCCCGTCGCCGAACTCAGCGCGCAGCGCGCGACCAAGTTGGCCGTTGGCGCCGGTTACGAGGATCTTCCGCGGGGGAACGGGCACGACATCCGCGAGGCGGGGATGGCCGAGGTCCTTCTCGGAGATCTCGGCCCGCTCGAGCGGGATCGGCCACTCGATCGCGAGGGTCTCGTCGGCGAGATTCAGGAAGGTGTATTTCGCGTCGGGCGACCAGTGGTCGTTGACGAGGTAGGTGTAGGCGGTATCGGGCTCGAGGGTCTGATACGCATTGCCCACGCCGCGCGGCACGAAGACCGCGCGCGAGGGATCGAGCTCGGCCGTGAACACCGTGCCGAAGGTCGTGCCCTCGCGCAGGTCGACCCACGCGCCGAAGATGCGCCCGGTCGTGATCGACACCCACTTGTCCCACGGCTCCGCGTGAATGCCCCGCGTCGTGCCGATGGCGTCGTTGAACGAGATGTTGTTCTGGACCGGTCCGAAGTCGGGCAGCCCCGCGGCGATCATCCTCTCGCGCTGCCAGTTCTCCTTGAACCAGCCGCGACTGTCGCCGTGCACCGTGAGGTCCCATAGGACGAGCCCGGGGATGCGCGTCTCGGTTGCGCGGAGGGGCTTGCCGAACTCCGTCATCATTGACCCTTGGCCGCGTAGAACGCCTCGGTCGCGTCCTTCGCAGGCGCCCACCACGCCTCGTTGTCGCGGTACCACTCGATCGTCGCGGCGAGGCCCGACTCGAAGTCGCGATACCGCGGAGCCCAGCCGAGCTCGGTGCGCAGCTTGGTCGAGTCGATCGCGTACCGCAGATCGTGCCCCGCGCGGTCGGTCACGTGGTCGTAGGCGTCGGTCGGCTGCCCCATGAGCGCGAGGATGAGCTCGACGACCTCCTTGTTGCTCTTCTCGCCGTCCGCGCCGACGAGATACGTCTCGCCGATGACTCCCTTCTCGAGGATCGTGAGCACGGCTGCCGAGTGGTCGTCTGCGTGGATCCAGTCGCGGACGTTCTCGCCCCTTCCGTAGAGCTTGGGGCGGATGCCGCGCAACACGTTCGTGATCTGGCGCGGGATGAACTTCTCGATGTGCTGGTACGGCCCGTAGTTGTTCGAGCAGTTGGAGATCGTCGCCCGCACGCCGAACGAACGGACCCACGCGCGCACGAGCAGGTCGGAGCCCGCTTTGGTCGACGAGTACGGGCTCGACGGGTTGTAGGGGGTCGTCTCGGTGAACCGCGCGGGGTCGTCGAGCTCGAGGTCGCCGTACACCTCGTCGGTCGAGATGTGGTGGAACCTCGTGTCGTGGCGCCGCGCCGCCTCGAGGAGCGTGAACGTGCCGACGAGGTTCGTGTCGAGGAACGGGCGCGGGTCGTGGAGCGAGTTGTCGTTGTGCGACTCGGCCGCGTAGTGCACGACCGCGTCGACGTCGTCAAACAGGGCGTCGATCAGCTCGGCATCCGCGATGTCGCCCTTGACGAACCGGAAGCGGTTCTCGGGCAGTCCCTCGAGCGATGCGAGGTTGCCGGCGTAGGTCAGCTTGTCGAGCACCGTGACGTGGTGATCGGTGTGCTCGATCACGTGGTGGACGAAGTTCGAGCCGATGAAGCCGGCTCCTCCGGTCACGAGCAGCCGAGCCATCAGCGTCCTCTCTTCAGGATGTCGAGCAGATAGGCACCATAGCCCGACTTCATGAGTGCGCCCGCCCGGGCGGCGAGTTCGTCGTCGGTGAGGAAGCCCTGCCGCCAGGCGACCTCTTCGGGCACGCCGATGCGCATGCCGGTGCGACGCTCCATCGTGCGCACGTAATCCGCGGCGTCCGTCATCTGGTCGAACGTGCCCGTGTCGAGCCAGGCGGTGCCTCGAGGGAGCACCTCGACCTGCAGCTTGCCGCGCTCGAGGTATTCGCGATTGACGTCGGTGATCTCGTACTCACCGCGCGCGCTCGGGGCGAGTCCGCGGGCGATGTCGACGACGTCGTTGTCGTAGAAGTAGAGGCCAGGGACGGCGTAGTTGCTCTTGGGCTCGGCCGGCTTCTCCTCAAGCGAGACCGCCCGACCCGACTCGTCGAACTCGACGACGCCGTACGCCGACGGCTCGGCGACCCAGTATGCGAAGACCGCGCCGCCGTCGACGTCGGCGTAGCGTTTGAGCTGCGTGCCCAGACCCGGCCCGTAGAGGAGGTTGTCACCCAGCACCAGGGCGACCTTGTCGTCGCCGATGAAGTCCGCGCCGATCGTGAAGGCCTGGGCGAGTCCGTCGGGCGAGGGCTGCTGCGCGAACGTAAGGGAGATGCCGAATTGCGAGCCGTCGCCGAGCAGTCGCTCGAAGAAAGGGGCGTCATGCGGCGTCGTGATCACGAGGATGTCGCGGATGCCCGCCAGCATGAGCGTCGACAGCGGGTAGTACACCATCGGCTTGTCGTACACCGGGATCAGCTGCTTGGAGACGCCGAGGGTGATCGGATGCAGACGCGTGCCGGATCCGCCGGCGAGGATGATGCCTTTCACACGGACAATCGTTTCACAGACGGCCGGTCGGGCTTGCGGACCGACGTGCTCGCCTACGGGCTCCGACGACTGCGCATGCGGCGAGGATCAGGACGCCGATGCCGGCGGCCGCCGCGCCCATCAGCAGACCCGGGGGCGCGAACGAGATCGACAGCGTGCCGCTCGCGTTCTCGGGGAGCTCGACCGAGAGCAGCCCGGCCGGCCCGATCTCGACGGGTAGATCCTCCCCGTCGAACGTCGCGCTGTGGCCGGGCCACGCGATGCGGGCGAACGTGAGACGCGTGTCGCCGGAGCCGGTCGTGACCTCGACGCTCTCGTCTGTCTTGCCGCTGCGCTGTGCGGACGCGATGTCGACATCGTCGCCTGCGAAGGAGATGGTGCCTGTCGCCCCGCCCGGCGCCTCGTCGCGCTCGAAGATCGTGACGACGCTCGTGGACTCCGTCTCGGTCCAGCCGGGCGGGGTGTCTTCGACATCGGCGTAGTCGTTGAGCACGACGACGTAGCGTGCGTTGAGGAGGTCGGCCAGCGGCACGTCGTAGCCGGACGGCTCCTCCCACAGCGCGTCCCACGCGCCGGCGCACGTGCCGCCGTTGTACGTGAGGCACAGGGCGCTGTCGAACGCGGTGAAGCCGATGCCGCTGTACGCCGTCGTCGACTCGAAGCCGGCGACGGACGGCATGTTGCCTGCGAGGAGGTCGTCCCAGCGCTCGGGCGCGGGGTGGTGGCGGACGAGCGCGTGGATGTCGAAAACCTGCACCGTCAAGCCGTCGGAGCGGTCGGCGAACTGCTCGGCCAGCGCCGAGCGCGACGACGGCATCTCGTAGTCGGCCACATTGCGGTTCGACGGTGTGAGGGTCAACTGCGCGCCGAGAAAGACGAGCAGTCCTGCGGTGATCGTCGCGAACCCGCGGCCGCCCAACTTCGCCCAGAAGACGAGCACGGCCGTGCCGGCGAAGACGGCGGCGGTCGCGAGAGCGTGCCACTTCCACGCGCCCGGGACGTCAGCCCACGCGATCCATGCGCCGAGGAGGATGATGCCCGCCGAGACGGCGCTGCGGACCCAGCGGCGGTCGGTGCGAAGCCCTCGCGACGCCACCACCGCGAAGACGAGGATCACGGCGAGGTAGAGGAACGGCACGAGGCGCGCCGGCCAGCGGAACATGCCGAACTGCGACGGGCCGAGGGTGAAGAGGAGGAAGACCGCCCCGAACACGAGCGGACCCGCGAGTCTCGCCCACATGCGCGCACCGCGCCAGTGCAGCCACGGAAGCAGCGGCAGCACGAACCACCCGAGGTAGGTGCCCGGGAAGCCCATCGGGGTGCCGCCGAACATCGTGATGTAGGGGCGGTGCGTCGGGGAGCTCAGGCCCATGAGGTCGCTGAGCGAGATCGAGAGGAACTCGTCGTTCCACATGCCGGAGTTGGCGCGGAAGCCGTATGCCGACGTGTAGACGAAAGGCAGGTAGACGATGACGACCGTGAGGACGACGCCGACGCCGATCGAGACCAACCACCCGATCGCGCTCGGCCGCCGGTCGACGATAGCCTCGACGGCGACGGCGAGGAAGACGATCGCGAGCGTAAGCACGCCATAGGGGTTGCCGGTGGACGGAGCGAGGTAGCACAGCACCGCCGCCAGGACGATCGACCACGCGTCGAAACCGCGCTTGTACGCGCGGCGTAGCGCCCACCACGCCCACGGCGTGAACGCCGTGATCGCGGTGCCGTTGACCCACGACGATCCGTCCATGAAGATCGCCCAGCCGCTCAGCGAGAGCGTCGCACCGGCGATCGCCGACAGCCACGGCGTCGCGCCGAAGCTGCGGGCAAGCACGTAGACGCCGCCTGCCGTGAGGAGGAAGAGCAAAATCTTCGCCACGGTGATGGCCGCGCCTACGTCGTCAATCGGGTAGGTGCCGATCATGAGGCCCAGCATCACCGGGTTCCACATGCCCGTCGCGGCTTCGGCGATGAAATCGCCGCCGCGCCACATGTCGGTCTGCAGGAACGGGCTCTGGCCGCTCAGGACGTCCTGGGCGATGCGCTGCCACACGCCGACGGCGACGCCGGCGGTGTCGTCCCAGAAGTAGAACCCGGGCTTGCGGATCAGGGGGAGGAGGGAGCCGATAAACGTGACGAGCAGCATCGCGGCCGGCGGCAGCCAGCGACGGCGACTCGCGGCCTGGGACCCTGCGGGGGACTCGGCCGGCTCGTCCGTGCTCTCGTCGCGGACCTCGGTGACGGCGGCGGTCATGCGACACCCTTCCTGGCTTCGGCGAGCACCATGTCGGCGATCTCCAATGCGGCCGTCGCCGCAGGCGATGGCGCGTTGAGCACGTGGAACTGCCGCGGCCCGCGTTGAAACTCGAAGTCGTCGACGAGCGACCCGTCGCGGCGCATCGCCTGCGCCCGCACACCTGACTTCGCTGGCACGAGATCCGCGGCGGTGATCCCGGGCACAAGCTCGGACAGACTGCGGGCGAACTCCGCCCGCGACAACGAGCGGCGGGCCTCGCCATAGGCCGTGCCGGCGTACTTCGCCCCGAGGCGCCAGAGGCCCGGCCACGTAGCCGACCGCCACAGGTCCGCGACGTTGATGTCGCGCCAGCGGTAGCCCTCGCGCGCGAAAGCGAACACGGCGTTCGGGCCGGCGTGGATCGAGCCGTCGACCATCTTGGTGAGATGCACGCCGAGGAACGGGAAGCGCGGATCGGGGACCGGGTAGATGAGCCCGCGCACGAGGTCGGCGCTCGGGGGAGCGACAGTGTAGTACTCGCCGCGGAACGGGATGATGCGCACATCCGGCTCGACGCCGCACAGCTTCGCGACGGTGTCGCTGTGTAGCCCGGCGCAGTTGATCAGGTAGTCGGCGCGGACCGGCCCGGCATCCGCCTCCACCACGACGCCGTCGTCGCCGGATGCCGCGCGCAGGAGCTTCGTCGAGAACCGCAGCTCTCCACCCGCCGCCGTGATCTCGTTGGCGAGGGCGAGGCACACACCCGTGTAATCGATGATTCCGGTCGACTCGACGCGGAGCGCCGCGACGCAGCGCACACCCGGCTCGTACTTGTGCGCCTCGTCGCTCGTGATCCGCCGCGCGGGAACGCCGTTCGCGATCGCCCGCTGCTCGAGGACGGCGAGCTTCTCGAGCTGCGCCTCATGCGTCGCGACGACCAGCTTGCCCGTGATCTCGTGGGCGATGCCGTGCTCGGCGGCGTACTGCTTCATCGACGCCCCGCCGGCCACGCACATGCGGGCCTTGAACGACCCGGGCGTGTAGTAGAGGCCGGAGTGGATGACGCCGGAGTTGCGGCCCGTCTGGTGTCGGGCGACGCCGGCCTCCTTCTCGATGACGATGACGTGCTCGCCGGACCGTGCCAGCGCGCGAGCCACAGCCAGGCCGACGATGCCGGCCCCCACGACGACGGTGGTCACAGATGTGCTCCTCGGGATCAGACGGCGGCGGGGCCGGGGTCGGGGTCGCCGGTGTACGGGCCGAGCCGGCGGCGTGCGATGACGGCCATACCCGCGGCGGTGCCCGCGGTGAGTAGGTCGGCGAGGATGAACATGACGCGGGAGACGGCGGCGTAGGCCGTCGCGGGGCCGACGCCGACGATCGGCGTCAGGGCGGCGATGATGACGAGCTCGCGCGCGCCGACGCCGCTCGGGAGCAGGAAGAACGCGAGGCCCGCGAGCATCGCGACCGCCATCGTGCCGACGCACAGCGCCCACGGGTTGATGGTCAGGCCCTGCCGCGTGTCGGCGAGCAGCCAGAGGTGCGTGCCGAAGGCGAGGTAAGACCCGATGGCGAGGCCGAGCGACTTCGCTACGACCGAGAGCGTCACGGGGTGGTCGGGCCGCGGGCGACGGAGGATCCTGAATCCGATCCGGACGATCGCGGTGAGGACCGGCGGCCACAGCAGGATCGCCGCGAACGGAAGGACGATGTACAGCCACGGCAGCCACGAGAGCCGCGGATCGCTCGCCATGAGCGAGGGGATCGCCACCGAGCCGCACACCAGCGCCGCGAAGACCGCGATGACGACCGAGAAGAGCGTCGCGGCGAACGTGCGGGCGCGGGCGAGCCCCGCCTTGTTGCCGAGCTCGATCTGGAGGACGTACGCCCAGATCGACCCGGGGAGGTACTTGCCGAGCTGGCCGACGAGGAAGATCTGCGCGCCGCGGCCGAAGCCGATGGGCTTGCCGAGGTCGTCGAGGAGCACCTGCCAGCTCAAGGTCGCGCACGCCATGCCGACGATCACGGCGATGAAGGACAGCGTCGTGCGATGCCACTGAAGATCGCCGATCGTGAAGGCGACGGCCTCCCAGTTGACCCAGAGCTGCCACACGGCGGCCGCCACGACGAGGGCGATGAGGATCCACCGGAGCACGTTGATGACGACCGCGCGCCCGCTCTTGCGGGCTGGCGCCGTCGTCGGCTCGGTCGGCTCTTCGAAGGTCACTCCTCGACTCCCATCACCGTCAGCGCTTCGCGCTGGGCGAGCTCGAGCCACTCGCGCACGGGAGCCGCCGCCAGCCCGCCTGCGAGGACGGAGGGGTCGGCTGCCAGGAGCGAGTCGCGGACGCGGTCGATCGTCTCGTCGTCGTACGACAGTCGGCGCAGGGCGTATTCGTTGACGCCGTGCAGTCGGGGCGGGTTCCCGTACGCCTTCGTGAAGGGCGGGACGTCTCTCGTGATGGGCGTTCCCATCCCGACCATGGCGCCGGCCCCGATGACGCGGTGCTGGTGGACGACCACCGACATCCCGAGATTCGCGATATCGCCGACGATGACGTGGCCGCCGAGCCGAGTGCCGGCCGAGATCGTCACGCCGTCGCCGATGAGGCAGTCGTGGGCCACGTACGACGAATTGAGGATCCAGCAGTTCGAGCCGATCGTCGTCGTGCGGTGGCTTCCCTGGTGGATGGTCGTCAGTTCACGGATGACGGTGCCCTCGCCGATTCGGACACCGGTGTGCATCACTTCGCCGGTC
Source organism: Microbacterium immunditiarum (assembly GCF_013409785.1). Lineage (NCBI taxonomy): Bacteria > Bacillati > Actinomycetota > Actinomycetes > Micrococcales > Microbacteriaceae > Microbacterium > Microbacterium immunditiarum. The sequence continues at coordinate 3,274,948 of NZ_JACCBV010000001.1, read as the reverse complement.
CACGCTGCGTTCTGTACGCGGTCCGCGATCTCGGGCGGCGTTCCTATCACGACGCCGGGACCGATCCAGACGCGGTCGGCAATCTCGGCGGGTCCGAGGATGACGGCGTTCGGTCCCACGGTCACACCCGCGCCGAGTTCGACGGCGTCGCTGATGACGGCGGACGGATGGATCCGGTTCGAGGTCATGACTCCAAGTGGTTCTCTGCCGGCTCAGTCACGGTGACCTAAGCGGTTCGCATGCGGAAACCACGACGAAGTGTGGTCTGGGAACGCGCGCCGTCCGGCGGCGAGCCCACTCATGATAGCCGAGGTTCCCCGAGCGTCCGGTGATCGCACACCGTGGCCGCCGGTGCCGTGCGACACCGCCGGTAGGCTTCTCTCCTGGACGTGTGCTCGTCCCCCACACAGATCCGGCTGAAGGAAGTCACGTGATCCCCATCTCCACCGTGGTCCTCGGGCCTGCCGTCGAAGAGCGCGTCTTGCAGGTCGTACGCTCCGGCGTCGTCGCCCAGGGTCCGGTCGTCGCCGAGTTCGAGTCGGCGTTCGCCTCGCTTGTCGAAACGAAGCACGCCGTCGCAGTGAACAACGGCACCACCGCCCTCGTCGCGGCGGTCCAGGCGCTGGATCTCAGGCCCGGCGACGAGGTCATCACGACGCCCTTCACGTTCATCGCGACGCTCAACGCGATCCTGGAAGCGGGCGCGACGGTGCGGTTCGGCGACATCCGGGTCGACGACTTCTGCCTCGACCCGGAGTCGGTGCGCGCGCAGCTCACCGACCGCACGCGTGTGATCATGCCCGTCCACCTGTACGGGCAATCCGCCGACATGGCGCCCATCGTCGACATCGCCGACGAGGCGGGTCTCGCGATCGTCGAGGACGCGGCGCAGGCCCACGGCGCGACGTACGCGGGGACGCCCGTCGGCAACTTCGGCCTCGGGTGCTTCTCCTTCTATGCGACCAAGAACCTCACGACCGGTGAGGGCGGCATCATCACCACGAACGACGACGCGATCGCCGAGAAGCTGCGCATCTTGCGGAACCAGGGGATGCGGGCGCGCTACGAGTACGTGATGGCGGGCCACAACTACCGCATGACCGACCTGCAGGCGGCGCTCGTGCTGCCGGCGCTGGCCGACTACCCGAGCCAGCTCGAGAAGCGGCGCGCGAACGCGGCGGGGCTCACCGAGCGGCTCGCCGACATCGACGGGCTCATCCTGCCTCGCGAGGTCGAGGGCCGAGGCCACGTGTGGCACCAGTACACCGTGCTGCTCCCCGAGGGTCTCGACCGCCAGGGCTTCGTCGACGCGCTCACGGCGAGCGGCGTCGGAAGCGGCATCTACTACCCGAAGCCGGTCTACGACTACGACACGTACCGCGACCGGCCGGATGTCATCCGCAGCGAGACACCCGTGGCCGAAGACGTCGCGCGGCGCTGCGTGTCACTGCCCGTGCACCAGCATTTGCAGGAGGGCGATCTCGACACGATCGCCGCGGCCGTGCGGCAGGCGGTGCGATGAGCACGCGGCCACGGATCGGCCTCATCGGGGCGGGGTCGATGGGGCGCAACCACGCCCGGATCATCGCGCAGTCCTCGCGGGCCGAGTTCTCCGTCATCATCGACCCGCTGGAGGAGTCCGGCGCTCCGCTCGCGGTCGAGCACGATACGCAGTGGAGCCCGACGATTGACGCAATCGCCGATGTCGACGCCGTGATCGTCTCCGCGTCGACGGAGCACCACTACCGCATCGCCAAGGACGTCATCGCGGCGGGCAGGCCGCTCCTCATCGAGAAGCCGGTGTGCCCGTCGCTCGAGCAGACGACCGAGATCTTACAGCTCTCCGAAGCCGCCGGCACGCCGATCATGTGCGGGTTCCTCGAGCGGTACAACCCCGCCGTGATGGTCGCCCGGCGCATGATCGACGACCCCCTCTACGTGCGCGCGGAGCGCCATTCCCCGTACGCGCCGAGGATCAAGACCGGCGTCGCGTGGGACCTGCTCGTTCACGACGTGGATCTCATCACCCAGATCTTCGGCGGCAGCGAGCCCGACGCCATCAACGTCGAGGTGGGTCACTTCCACCCGTCATCCGCGCCGGATGCCGAGGACGTTGTCGACGTTTCGCTCCGGTTCGCGGAGCAGGGATTAGCCTCGGCATCCGCGAGCCGCCTGGGTCAGCGGAAGGTCCGGTCGCTGGTCGTGCAGACGCTCGACGACATGATCGAGGTCGACCTCCTGCGGCGCGGCGTGACGCTCTTCCGTCACACGACGATCGACGCGGACCGCCCGGGGGGGAGCGGCTTCCGGCAGGTGACCGAGATGGAGGTGCCCGAGATCACCGGGCGCGAGCCGCTCGCGACGCAGTTCGACAGGTTCCTCGACCTCATCGCCGGTGACGTCGACCCCGACATCGAGCGCCACAGCATCCTGCCGGCGCACCGCATCGTCGACGCGGCGCTCGCGACGAAGCGCTGACGCCGCAGGAGCGGCGCGGATCGATCCGCGTCAGCTCCGCGTCGGCAAGAACTCCGGTCGGTCGCCCGACAGGTCGACGTCGGCCACGATCCGCGCGGGGACGCCCGCCACGACCGTCCGCGGCGGCACGTCCTTCGTGACGACGGCACCCGCGCCCACCACGGCTTCGTCGCCGATCGTGACGCCCATGTTCACGACGGCGTTCGCCCCGATGAAGACGCGGTCGCCGATGGCGACCGGCTCCCGCTCCACGTCTGCGAAGCGTCGTCCTGAGACGCACCGGCGCGCGGACGAATGCGTGTAGATGTGGACTCCCGACGAGATGTCGCAGCCGCGGCCGATGGTGAGGCCCCCCGACCCGTCGATCAGGGTGAACGCCCCGATCCAGGTGCCCTCGCCGATCTCGGGCTCTCCGATGATCCAGGCGTGCGGGTTGTACGGGTTCTCGGGGAGCCCCGTCGTCGCCATTTCAGACCGCCGCGCGCTCGTGCTCGAAGCGGATGAGGTCGGTCATGCCGTCGCGAACGTCGATCGAGTACTCGAACCCGATCATCTCCTTCGCGCGGCGGGTGTCGGCCGCACGACGGCTGACGAGGACGTCGCGCGGGTTGAACTGCGGCTCGACGTCGGCGCCGATGGCGTCGATAAGGATGCGGGCGAGATCGGCGACGCTCGTGTCGATGCCGGTTCCGACGTTGATCGCGGCGTTCGCCTTCTCGGACTCGGTTGCAAGTACCACGGCGCGCGCGATGTCCTTCACGTGGATGAAGTCCATCGACTGCTCGCCCTTGCCGTCGATTACCGGCGGCTCGCCGTTGCGGAGGCGGTTCACGAAGTGGTTGATCACACTCGTGTAGTACGCCGTCGTCTTCTGCCCGGGGCCGTAGACGTTGAAGAAACGCAGCGCGATCCACGACAGGCCGGCCTTGCGCTCGTAGTAACGCAGTAGGTCCTCGCCGGTGCGCTTGCCGATGCAGTACGGCGTGAGCGGGTTGAGCTCGTCGTCCTCGTGCATGGGCAGCTTCTTTGGGTCGCCGTACACCGACGCGCTCGACGCGTACACGACGCGCTGCACGCCCTGGTCGACGGCCGCCGAGTACACGTTGTGCGAGCCGACGACGTTCACGTCGAGCGAGCTGTAGGTATCGGCGACGCTCTTGTTGATGGAGTCCGCGGCGAGGTGGATGACGTGGGTCGAGCCCTTCATCGCGGCGGCGACGGCACCGCCGGAGCGCACGTCCTGGTCGACGACGTCGACCTTGCCCGTCTTGGCGAGCTCGTTGGCGCGGTCGCGGTCGCCTCGCCACATGTTGTCGAAGATGCGGACGTTCCAGTCGCGCTCGAGCAGCTGCTCGACGACGTGGAGGCCGATGAAGCCGGCGCCGCCGGTGACGAACGCGGTGCGGGTGTTGCTCATATCTCAGTCCTTGATCGGGGGCTTCAGTGTCGGTGAGTCGAGTCCGAGACGACGTCGCGCAGAACCTCCGCGACGTAGGCGACGTCGTCCTCGGCCAGGTTCGCGTGCATGGGGATGGCGATGTGGCGGCGGAACAGGTCGGCCGAGACCGGAAGCTCGCGCTGCTCGCCATAGAGTGGCTGCACATGGCTCGCGTAGGTGCCGAAGTTGCATCCGACCCCTCGGGCGCGCAGCGCCATCGCGACCGATCCACGGTCGAGTGCGGGGTCGACCGTGATCACGTACGACTGCCAGGGGTGCGTCCGGTCGTCGAGCGCGACCGGGAGCGTGATCTGCTCGAGGTCGCCCAGCAGCTCGCGGTACCCGTTCGCGACGCGGGTGCGCGCGGCGAGCAGTTCGGGGAGCCGGCGCACCTGCACGCGCATGATGGCCGCCTGCACGTCGGAGAGGCGGTAGTTGTACCCGAGCTCATCGAAGGAGGGGACGGGCAGCTCCGCGAGGCCCTCGCGCGTGATGGCCGGCGCGATCCCGTACGTGTGGAGCTTCCGAGCGTGCGCGACGAGGTCTGCTCGCGGGCTCGCGAGCGCGCCGCCCTCACCCGACGTGATTCCCTTGCGTCCGTGGAAGCTGTAGGCCGTGACATCCGCGATCTCGCCGACCTTGCGACCCTTGTACGTGGCTCCAGTCGCACAGGCGGCGTCCTCGATCAGCCACAGACCGTGGCGGTCGGCGATCGCCCGGATCTCGTCGTAGTCGGCGGGCTGCCCGAAGGGGTCGACCGCGATGATGCCGGCGGTGCGGGGCGTGATCGCCGCCTCGATCTGCGCCGGGTCGATCGACCAGATGTCGGGGCGGACGTCGACGAAGACCGGCTTCGCCCCGGACCACATGACCGAGTGGCCGGTCGCCGGGAACGTGTAGTCGCCGACGATGACCTCGTCGCCCGGCTTCACGCCGAGCACGAGCTGGCCGAGGTGGAGGGCCGAGCCGCAGTTGCTCGTCGACAGGACGTTCTCGACGCCGGCGACCGCGGCGAACTCCTTCTCGAACGCGAGGCAGGACGGGCCGGCGCCCGAGAGCCATCCGGACTCGAAGACGTCTCGGACGGCGTCGAGCTCCTCCTGGCCTACAGTCGGTGCGCCGAGGGCGACGGAGCGGTTCATTGATCTCCAGTGGTAGCGGGCTGCGCGCCACCGACTTCGGCGATGGAGCGGACGACGTAGACGGGGCGGCGGCGGGCGTCGTCCCCGGCGCGCCAGACGTACTCGCCAAGGACGCCGATCCCGACGAGGATCATCCCGCCGACGATGAGGATGAGGCCGCTCAGCAGCGCGACCGCGGCACCGAACGGCTGGAAGAACGCCAGCAGGATCGCGAGGATGAGCAGCAGGCCGCCGATCGCGCCGATGAGCAGGCCGCCCCACGCGACCCACTCGACGGGCGCGTGCGAGAACTCCACGAACGAGTCCACGACGAGCTTCATCTTGCGCTTCGTCGTCCATTTGCTCGTGCCGTGCGGACGGGGGAGCTGCTCGAAGTAGATGCGCCGCTGGTCGAAGCCGACCCAGGCCGCCATCGCCAGGACGTTGCGGTTGAGCTCGGGCATCGCGTTGAGCGCGTCGAGGGCGGCGCGCGAGACGAGGATCTGCGAGGGCCCCTCGGACGGATAGTTCGGGACATCAGAGTTGGCACCGTAGATGCGCGAGAACACGCGCGCGAAGGTCTCGCCCATGCCCTTGCGGACCGCCCGAACAGAGCGAAGACCCCACACGATGTCGGCGCCGGCGTGCCACTGCTCGAGGAACTGCCCGATCGCCTCGAGCGGCTCCTGGCGGTCGGCGCTGAGCGTCAGCACCGCGTCGCCGCGCGCGTGGGCGAACCCCGCGGTGATGCCCGCGTGGGAGCCGAAGTTGCGTGACAGGCTCACGATGCGCGCCGGGCCGACGCCCGAGAGCGTCGTCTGGAGCGCGTCGGCGGTGCCGTCGGTCGAGCCGTCGTCAACGAGGATGAGCTCGAACGAGACATCCGTGTAGGTCGAGAGGATCTGCGCGTAGAACTCCGCGATGTCGCCCGCGGAGTCGACTTCGTTGTACGCCGGGATGACGAGACTCACCAGGGGTTTCGCCGGCGCCATCATTTCCTTTCACACATACGACGGCGCCTCGAACACGAGAGCGCCGCAGACCAGGGTACCAGCCGGTCTTCGCGTAGCCGCGGCCGAGTGCATGTCCTCGGCGGGCGCTCAGCGCTCTCCGCGTAGACTGGCGATGCGGCGGTCACGATTCCCGCCGCATCGCCGTGTCCGCGGCATCCGTCTCATGAAAGCGCACACGTAACCGCATGGATCTCCTCATCGTCGGCTCCGGCTTCTTCGGCCTCACGATCGCAGAGCGGGCCGCGGCATCCGGTCGCAAGGTCACCGTCATCGATCGCCGCCCGCACATCGGCGGCAACGCGTACAGCGAGGACGACGCGACCACCGGCATCGAGGTGCACAAGTACGGTGCGCACCTGTTCCACACGTCGAACCCGAGCGTGTGGGAGTACGTCAACCGCTTCACGACGTTCACGAACTACGTCCACCGCGTGTACACGAACCACAAGGGCGTCGTGTTTCCGCTGCCGATCAACCTCGGCACGATCAACCAGTTCTTCCGGGCCGCGTACACCCCCGACGAGGCGCGCGCGCTCGTCCACGAGCAGGCGGGGGAGTTCGACGCGAAGGAGGCGGCGAACCTCGAGGAGAAGGGCATCGCGCTCATCGGTCGTCCGCTCTACGAGGCGTTCATCCGCGACTACACCGCGAAGCAGTGGCAGACCGACCCGAAGGACCTCCCGGCCGAGGTCATCAGCCGCCTGCCGGTGCGCTACAACTACGACAACCGGTACTTCAACGACACGTGGGAGGGCCTGCCGACCGACGGCTACACCGCGTGGCTCGAGCGCATGGCCGACCATCCGAACATCGAGGTGCAGCTCGACACCGACTTCTTCGACGAGTCGCAGCCCCTCAACAAGAAGGCGACGGTGGGGCAGGTGCAGATCGTGTACACAGGCCCGGTCGACCGCTACTTCGACTACGCCGAGGGCGCGCTGTCGTGGCGCACGCTCGACTTCGAGCGTGAAGTGCTCGACGTCGGCGACTTCCAGGGCACATCGGTCATGAACTACGCCGATGCGGATGTCCCGTACACGCGCATCCACGAGTTCAAGCACTTCCACCCCGAGCGCGCCGACCGGTACCCGGGCGACAAGACCGTCATCATGCGCGAGTTCTCGCGCTTCGCGTCGCGCGACGACGAGCCGTACTACCCGGTGAACACCCCCGAGGACCGCGCGGGCCTGCTCGCGTACCGCGAGCTCGCGAAGGGTGAGAAGGACGTGCTCTTCGGCGGTCGGCTCGGAACGTACCAGTACCTGGACATGCACATGGCGATCGGCTCGGCGCTGTCGATGTGGAACAACCAGCTCGCGTGACCCGCTCGGCGGCGCCACTAGGATCAACTCACATGACGTCAGCACACGACCGCGTGCTCGTCATCGTCCCCGCGTGGAATGAAGAGCGCAACGTGGGTCGGACCGTCGCCGAGATCATCGCCGCAGACCCGGCCTACGACGTCATCGTCATCGACGACGGGTCGGCGGATGCCACGGCCGCGGTCGCCCGCGCGGCGGGTGCGACCGTCGTGCCCCTGTCGTTCAACCTCGGCGTCGGCGGCGCGATGAAGACGGGCTTCACTTACGCGAAGCGCCACGGGTACCGCCGTGCGATCCAGGTCGACGCCGACGGACAGCACAACCCTGCCGACATCGCCCGCGTCCTCGGAGGACTCGAGGAGGCCGACATCGCCATCGGCGCGCGATTCGCCGACGTCGGCGACTACACCGTGCGCGGACCGCGACGCTGGGCGATGGTGTTCCTGGCCGCGGTCGTCTCGCGCGTCGCCAAGAGGCGACTGACGGACGTCACGAGCGGATTCCGCGCCGCCAACGCGCGCGCGATCGACCAGTACGTGCGGTACTACCCGGCCGAGTATCTGGGCGACACCCTCGACTCGCTCGTCGAGGCCATCCACGCGGGCCTCAAGGTCACGCAGGTGCCCGTCGCGATGCGCCCGCGTCTGCACGGCCGCCCGAGCCAGAATCCGATCGGTGCAACGGTCTACCTGCTGCGGTCGGTGTTCGCGCTCACACTCGCGCTCATGCGCGGGATCCTGCGAAGGAGGCCGTCCGCATGATCGTCCCGATCGGGATCGGGTTCGCCCTCGCTGTCCTCGTCGTCATCCTCGTCCTCCTGCTGCGGCGCAAGCTGCGCGAGAAGTACGCCGTTCTGTGGCTCGTGATCGGGCTCGCGACGCTGCTGCTTGCGATCTTCCCCGGGATGCTCGTGTGGCTGGCGCAGCTCCTCGGCGTGCAGGTGGCGTCCAACCTGCTCTTCGCGATGTCTCTCGCGCTGCTCATCGGCGTGACCCTCCACTTGTCGTGGGAGCTGTCCACCTCCGAGGAAGAGGTGCGCCGGGTCGCCGAAGACGTCGCAATCCTGCGCGCCGAGGTCGATGCGCTGACTGCCGATCGCGCGTCGCAGGCCAGCGCCGACGGACCGTCGTCGACACGGTCCGCGACCGATGAGGGCTCCGCAGGACCGGACGACCATGACCGCGCCGACTGAGTCGCGCCGCGGCGGGCTCGCGCTCATCCTCGCCGCGACCGCGATCGCGGGGGTGTGCGGCTACCTCCTCCAGCTCCTCGCGCCCGCTCTCATCGAGGAGCCCTCCGCATACCTCGCGTTCAGCATCTTCTGGTCGACGCTCTACCTATTTCTCGCGGCGATCGCGGGAGTGCAGCAAGAGGTCACCCGGGCCACCCGCCCCGCCGCGACTCCGCCGGGCAGCACGACGCTGCGGACCTTCACCATCCTCGGGGCGCTCGGGCTGACCGTGACCGCCGCCGCGGTCGGGGCCGTTCTCGCTCCAACGGCGTTCTCGGAGGCTCCGGCGGTCATGACAGCGGCCTTCGCACTGGGTCTCGTCGGCTACCTCCTCACCGCCGTGCTCAGCGGCGTCCTTTACGGGCTATCGCAATGGCGCGGGATCGCGCTGCTCATGACGCTCGACGCGGTCGTCCGCGCCGCCGCAGTGACGGTCGGCCTCGTGGCACGTCTCGATGCGGGCGTGCTCGCGATCCTCATCAGCCTGCCGTTCAGCCTCGCGTTCGGCGTGGGATGGCTCGTCGTGCGCGGTCGCGTCGTCGGCCGTTTCCGCCTTGACGTCCGTGCCGGGCGGCTCACCGCCAACGCGGCGCGGACGGTGGGAGCCGCCGCCGCGACGGGTGTCATGGTCACCGGTCTGCCCCTGCTGATGCGCACGCTTATCCCGGACGCCGACGTCGTCGAGCTCGCGGGGCTCGTGCTCATGATCACGATCACGCGCGCGCCGCTCGTCGTTCCGCTCATGGCGCTGCAGAGCTTCCTCATCGTCGAATTCCGAGACGGTGCGGCAGCCATCGGGGGGCGCCTGTTACGGCTCGTCGGTGCGCTCGTGGGTGCGACCGCGGTCCTGGCGCTCGCCGCGGCCGTGTGGGGTCCGTGGCTCATCGAGATCATCTCGTCAGGCAGATACCACATCGAGTCGTTGACGGCGGCGGGCGTCGTGGTCAGCGGGGGACTCGTCGCGCTCCTGTTCCTCACGGGTCCCGCCCTGCTCGCGGAGAATCGCCATGGGCGCTACGTCGCGGGGTGGGCGGTCGCGGCGGCAGCAACGGTCGCGTTTCTGCTCGTGCCTCTCGACACGACCCCGCGCGTCCTGCTGGCGCTCTTGGCCGCCCCCGCGCTTGGAGCGATCACCCACCTCACGGCCATTCGCACCGGCCACGGCGCGACGAGTAGGGACGACTAGACTTGACCGGCGCGCGGATGACCGTGCGACCTTATTGGAGAACCCCATGACGACAGACGCGCACGTTCGACGCGCCCTCATCACCGGCATCACCGGTCAGGATGGCAGCTACCTCGCCGAACTCCTCCTCTCAAAGGGCTACGAGGTCCACGGTCTTATCCGACGTTCATCGTCGTTCAACACCGAGCGGATCGACCACATCTACCAGCCGGCGCAGGCCCCGGACCACCGGCTGTTCCTGCACTTCGCCGACCTTTCCGACGGCTCGCGCTTGGTGACCCTGCTCAACGAGATCCAGCCAAGCGAGGTCTACAACCTCGCCGCGCAGTCGCACGTGCGCGTCAGCTTCGACGAGCCCGAGTACACCGGCGACGTCACGGGCCTCGGCACGATCCGCCTCCTCGAGGCGATCCGCGCCGCGAAGATAGAGACCCGGTTCTATCAGGCGTCGAGCTCCGAGATGTTCGGCGCGACGCCGCCCCCGCAGAACGAACACACCCCGTTCTACCCGCGATCGCCGTACGGCGTCGCGAAGGTGTACTCGTACTGGACCACACGCAATTACCGCGAGGCGTACGGCCTCTTCGCCGTGAACGGGATTCTCTTCAACCACGAGTCCCCCCGACGCGGCGGCACGTTCGTGACCCGCAAGATCACGCGCGCCGTCGCCCGCATCAAGGCGGGCCTCCAGTCCGAGTTGTACCTCGGCAACCTCGAGGCGGTGCGCGACTGGGGCTACGCCCCCGAGTATGTCGAGGGCATGTGGCGGATGCTCCAGCACGACGAGCCAACGGACTACGTCCTCGCTACGAACACCGCGTACTCGGTGCGCGACTTCCTCCAGTTCGCGTTCGAGCACGTCGACCTCGATTGGGAGAAGTACGTGCGCTTCGACGAGCGGTACCTGCGGCCGACGGAGGTGGACGCGCTGATCGGCGACTACAGCCGTGCCAAGGATCTGCTCGGCTGGGAGCCCAAGGTGCACACGCCGCGACTCGCGCAGATCATGGTCGACGCCGACATCGCCGCACTCGAGGTCGAGGGTCGCCGTTACATCGACCAGGTGCAGAGCTGATCCCACGTGCGTGCACTGCTGACCGGCGGGGGCGGGATGCTGGGCTCCAGCATCGCCGCCGCGTGGAGACGGCTGCGTCCTGACGACGAGCTGACGGTCCTGACCCGGAAGGACGCCGACCTCCGCGATGCGCGTGCGACGCACGACGCCGTCGCCGCGGCGCGCCCGGATCTCGTGATCCACACCGCGGCGTTCGTCGGCGGCATCGCAGACAAGATCGCTCGCCCGCTGCCATACCTGCTCGAGAATGTGCGCATCGACGCGAGCATGCTCACCGCCGCGGTCGAACTCGAGGTGCCCTCATATCTCTACATCGGAAGTGCGGCGGCCTACCCGGCCGACGCGGTGAGCCCGATCCCCGAGACGGCGCTGTTCGGCGGGCGGCTCGAGCAGGCGAACGAGCCATACGGACTCGCCAAGCTCACAGGCCTCATCGGGGTCGAGTACGCCGCACGCCAGACCGGAGGTGTGTATCGCGCGATCCTGCCCTCGAACCTCTACGGGCCGGGCGACTCCTTCGGTCCGAACCGCGCGCACCTCATCGCGTCCACGCTGCTGAAGACGCACCTCGCCAAGCGGGCGGGGGAGCCCACGGTGGAGGTGTGGGGCGACGGGACCGCCCGTCGCGAGTTCACGTACGCACCCGATCTCGCCGAGTGGATCGTGCGAGAGGCGAATGCGATCGGCGCATGGCCCCCGCTCATGAACGTCGGCGACGGCGAAGATCACAGCATCCGCGAATACTACGAGGTCGCGGCCGAGGTCGTCGGCTACTCGGGCGGGCTGAGTTTCGACCCCACCAAGCCGAGCGGCGTGCCTCGCCGGCTTATCGACTCCTCCCTGGCGCGCGCGCAAGGCTGGTCGGCGCACACCACCCTGCGTGACGGGATGGCCCAGTGCTACCGCGCTTTCCTCGAAACATTCGCGAACGGAGCCGCCTCATGACCTCGACGCCCACCGGTTACCCCCTCGCGACCACGACTTGGGACGAGGCGGAGTACGCCGCGCTCCAGAGGGTCATCGCGAGTGGGCGGTTCACGATGGGTCCGCTCGTCCGGGAGTACGAGGCCGCCTTCGCGGCGCATTTCGGCGCAGAGTTCGGCGTCATGGTGAACTCGGGGAGCTCCGCCAACCTGATCGCTGTGGCGGCGGCTGTGCTCGACCCGCGCATCGATCTGAACCGCGGCGACGAGGTCATCGTGCCCGCGGTGTCGTGGCCGACGACGTACTACCCGCTCAGCCAGTACGGCTTGCGACCGCGCTTCGTCGATATCGACCTGGACACACTCAACCTCGACCTCGACCTCGCCGAAGAGGCGATCGGCCCCCGCACCAGGGCGATCTTCGCAGTGAACCTACTCGGCAACCCGAACGACTTCGACCGCCTGCGCGCGATCGCCGCGCGGCACGGCCTGGTCCTGCTCGAGGACAACTGCGAGTCGCTCGGCGCCGTCCACCAGGGCGTGAACGCCGGAACGGCCGGCCTCGCAGGCACGTTCAGCTCGTTCTTCTCGCACCACATCGCGACGATGGAGGGCGGGATGATCCTCACCGATGACGAGCAGCTGTATCAGGAGATGCTGTCCCTTCGCGCCCATGGCTGGACGCGTGAGCTCTCCGACGCGAACTTCGTCCATGACAAGGCGGGCGATGCGTGGGAGGATCTCTTCCGCTTCGTCCTTCCCGGCTACAACGTCCGTCCGCTCGAGATGGAGGGAGCCCTCGGCCTGGAGCAGCTCAAGAAGGTGCCCGACCTCATCGCCGGCCGGCGCGAGAATGCCGCCTACTTCCGGGAGCGGTTCGCGGGCATCGACTCGGTGCGCCTGCAGCGCGAGACCGGCGAGAGCAGCTGGTTCGGGTTCTCGCTGGTCCTGGAGCGTGCACTCGCCGGCCGTCGCCGCGAACTCGTGCGCGCGTTCGACGAGGCCGGGATCGAGTCCCGCCCCGTCGTCGCCGGCAACTTCACGCGCAATCCCGTGATGGCGCATCTCGATGCCGTCGTGCCCGAATCACTGCCGGCAGCGGATAAGGTGCACGTCGACGGCCTGTTCGTCGGCAACCACCACTTCCCGGTCCGCGAGGGGATCGACCGGGTCGCTGAGATCGTGTCGCGGGTGGCCGCCGCCTAGCGGTCCCGCAGCGAGCGGAAGTCAACCCAGACCAGCGCTCCGCGCCACCAGACTTTGTACCACTTGCGGTGCGCGTCGGTGACTTCGAGCATCGCGCCCCCCGGGATCGTGCCCACGGCGCGTCCGCCGGGGCTCGCCCTCATGGTCGTGGCGTACTTCGTCGCCATCTGCTGGGCGGGGTAGACCGCCGCCGCGCCGAATGAGCCGTTGTAGTGGGAGTAGACGAGCCGTGCGATCGCGCGCAACGCCGCTCTGTCGACACCGCCTGTGACCACCATCGAGAGGGCGACGACGGAGCGCTTGCCGTAGATGATGCCCGTGTCGGCCTGCAGCAGGCCCGACCCGATCCACAGTGAGCCGGGCTTTGACTGCTGCCCCACCCCCGGAGGGATCCCCGAAGCCAGCCGCGAGCGGAAGACCTGCTTGCCCATCAACCCGAGGAGCAGGTTCGTGTTCGCCGGAGACAGCAGGGCGCCGGCCCGCAGCCGTTGGGCGAAGCGCGTGAGGTCGTGCGTCGTGGTGCGGTTCCCGGCGTAGAGCACAGGGCCCGATCCGACGTTCCCGTAGCTCGTCCCGGTAAAGCCTGCTTCGCGGATCATCCGGTTCAGGCCGGTCGTGCCGATCCAGTGGACGATGTCGTTGTGGCACTCGTTGTCGGATGCATGGATCATGACAGCGACGCAGTCAATGAGATACATCCCGCCGGGGAGCACCTTGTAGTACGACGCGAGCCCCACGTCGACGTGGGCCAGCGCGGCCCACGCTGCGTACAGCTTCATCATGCTGGCGGGCTCCACCTGCGTCGAGGCGTTGAAGCTGTAGATCTCGGCCGCGCCGCTCAGTTCCCGCACGCTGACGTAGTAGATGCCGCCGTACTGACTCGCGATTCGGCGTATTGCATCAGTCAGCAGGGCGTCCCGTTTAGGCTTCTCGCCCGAGCACGAGCCGTTGGACTCTACGGGCGGAGCTAGCCACGATGTGCCGCCGACCGCCGCGACCTTCGCTCCATGCCCCGCGAGGTATGCCGAGGTCGTGTCGGGCACGCACGCGTAGTACGCGTAGCCGACCGGCTGCTCGGTTCCGCCCGCCGCCACCGCGGCCACCATGATGTCGGTCATCACCGCCGTGTGCGCGACGAACATGCGCTGCGGCGGGACCGCGCGCAGTCCCGCCGCCTGGACCGCGCGACGGTCGGGGGTCGCATGGCCCGCTCGCCGGACGGCGAATCCCGCGGCCGCGAGCGACTGCTCATACTGCGTCGTCACGGTGTTCGTTGCACCAATGATGATCACATTGGCGGCGCCTACGCGCGTGAGCGCCGCCACGGTGTCGGGGTCCACTGCGGGTGCGGTGCCGTCGACGAGGAGCACGCCACCGCCCGTGCCCGATGCGGTGCCGGCGGCAAGCGCGATGTCGACGACGGATGCCGGGCCGCCGACGACGCTGCTCCCGGCGAGGTACACCGCGTCGACGTCGGTCGGAAGCATCGTGAGCGCAAGGCGCGAGGTTCCGTAGTCGCTGCCGCCGTCGACCCGGCGGACGTCGGCCGTGATCGACCTCAACTGGGTTTCGACGCCCGCCGACACCGTCGCCGGCGATCCGACGATGACGATCGTCGTGGGCGCGAGGCGCGAGAGCTCCGCGGCGACCGCAGCCGGAACGTTCGCGGCGGCGACAAGGAGCACGGGTGCGTTGAGCGCTCCCGCGATCCCTGCCGCGGCGACGGCGTCCCAGAAGGTTGTACCGGAGGCCACGAGGGCCACACGCGCACCCGCCGGGTAGGCGGCGCGCGAGACGGCGACCGCGCGGTCGTACGCCGACGCCTGCGCGTAGCGCGACGCACCCGGCTCGATCGGCTCGATCGGCGAGACGGGGAGGACGGGTCGCGTCGGATCGACCACGGGCCCGTCGGCCTCCGGGGCGGCCTCGTCAGACGTCTCGTCCAGAGTCTCGTCCGGCGGCGGCTCGGGAGGGGGAGTGACCGGTGTCGGCGTCGGGCTCGGTGTCTCCGGCGGCGGGTCCGTTGGAGAAGGATCCGGTGCTGTCGGGGAGGGCGTGGGGGTCGCCGTCTCGACGGGAGCCGGCGTCGGATCGACGAGTTCCTCATCGGCGATCGCCGGTATGGGGGCAAGTAGCAGCGAGAGCGTGAGCAGACCAGTCATTCCTGCGATCGCCCACGAGGACGATCGCGCCCACTTCCGCTGCGAGGATCTCGACACGACGCCTCGACCTTAGTGTGCGGGTGCGTGCGCGCACCACCCGGGGCCGCGTGTCGCGACATCGATCGGGCGGGCCCCGGGCGTCAGCGTCGGGGCGCTCCCTGCGCGAGTGCAGCCTCGAACGTCGCGAGCGTCTCGCGCGCGGTTCGGTCCCACGAGAAGAGCGACGCCCGCTCGTGCCCCCGCTGGGCGAGGTCGGCGAGCAGCGCCAAGTCGGTGGCGGCGGTCGTCATCGCGGTGGCGATCGAGGTCAAGTCGTACGGGTCGATGAAGAGGGCGACGTCGCCGACGACCTCGCGGTACACGGGCAGGTCGCTGATCATGACGGGAAGGCCGGCCATCATCGCCTCGAGGGCGGGCAGCGAGAACCCGTCCGCGAAGGACGGCATCGCGAGCACCGTCGCGGTCGAGTAGAGGTCGCGCATCTCGTCAGCGTCGACCCAAGACTTGAGCTCGACCCAGTCGAGCATGCCGGTCTCCTCGACGACCGCAGTCAGAGGGTCGTCGCCGTGACTCCCCGTGACGACGACGCGCGGGCGGTCCGCCTCAGCGACGAGGGGGAGGGCGCGAATGAGCGACGGCCAGTTCTTGTGCGGTCGGCGGTTGCCGGTCGCGAGGACCATCGGGCCGTGCTCGCCGGCGCGTGAGCGGTCGACTCCCGGCAAGGGAGTGCCCGCGAGCGGCACGAGGTCGATGCGGTCGTGCGGCACCCTCAGGTACCGGACGATGGCTTCGCGCGACTCCTCGCTGATCGTGAGGATCCGTGTGGCGTTGCGCGACGCGAGACGCTCCATGAACTTCACCGGCTCCGTGTAGAGCGGCGTCGACATGTACTCCGGGTGGCTCCAGTACAGCATGTCGTGCATCGTGACGACGGTGGGCATTGCGGTCTTGCGCGGCCCGAGCGTGGCGGGGGAGTGAACAAGGTCGGCTCCGTGCCGGCGCGCAGCACGCCCCACCGCGAAGAGCTCGCCCAACGCCCACTCGAACCGGTTCTCGCCGCTGATGCCGGAGTCGACCGTCTCGCCGGGGAACCACGAGCGATCCTGTGCGTACCCCTCGCGGCTCATGTAGCCGATGTACTCCCAGGATGGGGCGAGCTCACCCAGCTTGCGGTACAGCTCGCGCGCGTAGACCTCCATGCCGCCTTTGGTGCCCGTGTACGAGAGGAGGTCGACGAGGACGCGGGGCATGGGGTCGAGCCTATCAATCGAGTTCCGGCAGTCCGCCGGTGAGGAGGGTAAGGTCAGGCGGCGGCGTCGGCGGTGCCGGCGGCGCCTGGAGTGTCCGCGGCCTCCGCGCCCGTGCGGGCGGGTCTCGCGGAGGTCGCCGTGCGCGATCGCCGGGTCGCGCGCATAATCGGCCGTTCGATGAGCAGCCAGCTCGCTGTCGCGAACATGAGGGTCACCAGCACGTTGACCGCGATGAAGCCCCACACCCCGAGGTTCGCTGCGCCAACGAGGACGAGCAGCTGAGCCGTCGGCCACGCATAGATGTAGAAGCCGTATGACACGTCGTGCTTGGCGATGAGCGGGGGCTGCCGCACGACGGTGCTGAGCCACAGGAGCCCGTACGCGAGGAGTGGGGATGCGAGCTGGCCGCCGAATCCGGGGACCGCGAACACGATGACGAGCGCGAGCGCGAGACTGACGATGCCGATCGGCGCCCGCATGCCCCACCGGTCGAACACGACGTAGGCGACGACACCGCCGAGGAAAAACGGCAGCAGCTTCATCAGCAGCGTGAAGTCGGTGTCGAGCCCCAGCCGCTGCCAGAACCCCATCGTCGCGTGCACGCCGACCGAAGCGACCCACAGGGCGATCGGGAGCCAAACACTGCGGCGGAAGATCGCGAGGAACCCGAGGGCCCAGACGATGACGTAACAGAAGAACTCGTAGTACAGGGTCCACAGCGAGCCGTTCCACGCGCCGGGGTAGGGTACGGTCTGCAACGTCCACGAGATCGAGTACGAGCTGATGTGGAGGTCGACGTTGCCCCAGATGTACTCGAGTGGCGTCACGGGAGTCGTCCAAAAGCCCGCGAGGTCACCGCGCTCGAGGAGTGCGGCGATGGGGGCGAACACGAGTGCTGTGACAACGAGCACCACGAGGAACGCGGGGAAGATGCGGGCAATGCGATGTACGAGGAACTCGCCCGTCGAATGCCGGAGCCGGCTACCGGTGATGAGGAAACCGCTCAGCACGAAGAACCCTGCGACCGCCCAGCCGCCGAGGTTCTCACCGTGGAGCATCGGCCCGGTACCGTTCCCGGTGATGTAGAACGCGTGCGCGAAGAGCACGGCCGCTGCCAGGATCAGCCGGAACATGTTGAGGCTGTTCCGGCTGTGCGGGAACGCGCGACTCGTCGTGGGGGCGGTGACCATTACTTGAGCAGGCTCCGCTCGGCCATCTCCTTCAGAGAGCGCTCGTAGCCGCTAGACTCGGCGGGCTCGGAGAGTACCCATTCGACGAACCGGTCGACGCCCGTGCGGAAGTCGGTCTGCGGTTCGTATCCGAGCACGTCGCGTAGGAGCGTCGTGTCCGCGACGTTGTGGCGGATGTCACCGAGGCGGTAGTTGCCCGTGACGGACGTCGGCACCGACGTGCCGAACGCGGCCAACAGCGAGTCGACGACCTCGGTGACCGTCGTGGCGACACCGCTGCCGACATTGATCGTCCGACCCGCGGCGCGAGGGAGCGTGGCGGCGCGGAAGGTCGCCTCGACGACGTCGTCGATGTATACGAAGTCCCGGCTCTCCCGGCCATCCTCGAAGATGTTGATCGGGCTGCTCTGGCGAATGAGAGTCGAGAAGATTGACAGGATCCCCGTGTACGGGTTCTTGAGCGACTGTCCGGGGCCGTACACGTTCTGGTACCGCAGCGCGACCGACTCGACCCCGATGGCCGGTCCGACGGTCATGACGAGCGACTCCTGGGTCTGCTTCGTGATTCCATAGACGGATGACGGATGCAGCTTCGCGTCCTCGTCGGTCGGAACGATCGTCAGCGGACCCTCGCCCGGCATGTGCACCTCGAAGTCACCCGCAGCCATGTCGGCGTCGGCGCGGTGCGGCGGATGCACGATCCGCCCATCCTCGGTGCGGTACGCGCCCTCACCGTATATGGAGCGAGAGGACGCCACGACAATGCGGCGGACGGAGTTCTTCTCGTCGTTCGTAAGGATGTCGAGCAGCTTGGCGGTGCCGCCGACGTTCACGTCGACGTACCTGTCGATCTCGTACATCGACTGACCTGTCCCGGTCTCCGCCGCGAGGTGGACGACGATCTCGGCGCCCGCGAGCGCCGCACGGAGGTCGTCCGTGGACGTGACGGTGCCCTCGATGACAGTCGCGACGCCGTCGAGCGAGCGCAGGAGCGTCGACGTCGTTCGCGGGTCGTCGCCGTGCACCTGGGGGATGAGCGCATCCAAAACGGTGACGGTGTGGCCGCCGTCAACGAAGCGTCGCGCGAGCCTCGAACCGATGAATCCGGCTCCACCGGTGATGAGGACGTGTGCGGACATGCCTGGTCTCCGTGGTGTTCAGGGGATGATGCGGATGCGCGACGGGGGCTCAGGGCGCGAAGATGTGCGCCACGGTCGATTGTATCCCGGCACTCGTCCCGTGCCTGATCACGCCGGGAAGTTCCGCGATTCCGTGGAGGCGCGACATTGCCCTTACGCGGGCCGTGCGCGCGGTCGAGCGCCAGCCCTTCGCCGCGGCGAGCGAGCGCGCCATCGCGTAGTAGGTGCGCTCGTCGCGGAAGCGGCGGCCGTCCAGGAGCGTCTTCTGCGACGCGCTCGATCCGTGTCGACGGTACGCGAACGCCAGGGTCGGGTTGTACGCGAGCGTTCCTCCTTCGAATGCGATGTCCATGAGGAGTGCGAGGTCCTGGATGATCGGCAGGCCGTCGCGGAAGTCGATCCGTCGCAGGGAATCTGTCCGGAACGCGAGCGACGGCCAGTACAGCCAGTCCCCGCGGATAAGGCTCGTCGCCATGCGCTCACCCTGCAGCACCGCGATTCCCCCGCGCCCGCGCGGCGCGAGAAGCCCCTGCTTCACGCGGTCGACGAGGGGACGTACGACGGTGCCCTGCTCGTCGATGACCTCGACACCCGGCTGGATGACGTCGGTCGCGGGGACGGCGGCGATCGTCCTCGACATGACATCGACGTAATTCGGATGCAGCAGGTCGTCGCATCCGAGGATCGTGATGAACTCGGTCGTGGCGCGCCGGATCGCCTCGCGGTAGTTCTCAGTGATGCCGAGGTTGGTCTCGTTGCGCGTGTACGTGACGCGCGCGTCGTCCAGCTTCTCGAAGTGCTCGGCGACGGACGGGTCAGGGTAGCAGTCGTCGATGACGATGAGCCGCCAGTCCGGGTTCTCCTGGGCGATCACGGAGTCGACCGTCTCGTAGAGGAGGGACGGATCGCCCCAGAACGGCACGAAAATCTCGAGGGTCATGGCCAATACAGCATAGGCCGGTCAACTCCGGGCACCTGTGAGTCGGCCCCGTAGGATCGTTGGCGTGACGACAGCCACCGTCGGCGTACCGGGATCCCCCCGTCGCTACCTCCATTCCCTGTGGCTCCTGTCGGCGCGAGACCTCCGCGTCCGCTACGCGACGAGCGCGCTCGGCTACCTGTGGTCGGTGCTCGATCCGCTCCTGATGAGCGCGATCTACTGGTTCGTCTTCACGCAGGTCTTCCAGCGCACGGTCGGCCAGGAGCCGTACATCGTCTTCCTCATTACGGCGCTGCTGCCGTGGGTGTGGTTCAACTCCGCCGTGTCGGACTTCACGCGCGCGTTCAGCAAGGACGCGCGCCTCGTGCGGTCCACCGCGATCCCGCGCTCGATCTGGGTGAACCGCATCGTGCTGAGCAAGGGCCTCGAGTTCCTCTTCTCGCTTCCGGTGCTCGCGCTGTTCGTCATCGTGGCGCAGTTCTCCAAGACGCCCGCAGAGCTCAACTGGGGTTTGCTGTGGATCCCCGTCGCGGTCCTCCTGCAGACGGCGCTCCTCGTCGGCCTCGGCCTGCTCGTGGCGCCGCTGTGCACTCTCTACACCGACCTCGAGCGCGCAACGAAGCTCATCCTGCGCCTGCTGTTCTACGCGTCGCCGGTCATCTACAGCATCGGCGACCTGCCGGGGATCTTCCCGACGCTCGCCGTCTTCAACCCGCTGTCGGGGATCTTCACGCTGTACCGCGTCGGGTTCTTCCCCGATGTGTGGGACACGCTCGCCGTGGTGATGGGCGCCGTCATCTCGCTCGCCTTCCTCGCGCTCGGGGCGTTCGTGTTCCGTCGCCTCGAGCGTCCGGTGCTGAAGGAGCTGTGATGTCCGACACCACGCTCACGACCGACGTCGCAATCCAGGTGCGCGACCTCGGCATCCGGTTTCGTCGCAATCGCCGCGGGCGTCGCAACTTCAAGGATCTGTTCGCCGACTCGTCGCGGCGCAGTCGCCCGGGGGAGTTCTGGGCGCTCCGGGACGTGACCTTCGACGTGCGTGCCGGCGAGGCGATCGGTGTCGTCGGGCGCAACGGCCAGGGCAAGTCGACCCTCCTGAAGCTCGTCGCGGGCGTGTTGCTTCCCGACGAGGGGAGCGTGCGGGTGCACGGCGGCGTGGCCCCCCTGATCGAGATCACCGGCGGCTTTGTGGGGGACCTCACCGTGCGTGAGAACGTGCGTCTCACCGCGGGGCTGCACGGCATGTCGCGCGCCGAGGTCGAGCGGCGGTTCGACGACATCATCGCCTTCGCCGAGCTCGATGGCTTCCTCGACACCCCCTACAAGCACCTTTCGAACGGCATGAAGGTGCGCCTCGCGTTCGCCGTGGTGTCGCAGCTCGAGGAGCCGATCCTCCTCGTCGACGAGGTCCTCGCGGTCGGCGACAAGGCGTTCCGCGAGAAGTGCTACCGGCGCATCGACGAGCTGCTGGCCGCGGGACGAACACTCTTCTTCGTGTCGCACAACGAGAAGGATCTACGGCGGTTCTGCACGCGCGGCCTCTACCTCGACAAGGGCCGCCTCGCGATGGACGCGCCGATCGGCGAGGTGCTCGACCGCTACAACTCGGACTACGCCAGCGGCTGATCAGCGCTTCCTGCGCATCCGGGCGAAGGGGACCCGAGCCGCCGCATAGAACCGTGCGAAGACGCGGCCCACTCTCCACGTCGCCGACCCGAGCATTTTCGCGTTCTCGGCATCAAGGCGTTCGGCCTCTGCGCGCGTCGTGCGCAGCCTGCGCAGTGCTACGTTGAGCGCGGATTCCAGCTCCGCCGCTGCCACCTGAAGCTCCCGCGACTCCTCGACTCGCATCGTGAGGAGGTCTTCGACTCTCTCCGCGGAGGTCGCCCGATCGCCCGCACCCGCCAGGTACGTGATCGCGGCCTCCACGCTAGCTTCGGCCTGGTCCGCCAGGAGGTCTCCGACCTCATTCGGATCCGTCCGTTCGAGCGCGTGCTCAACCGCCCGCGCGACATCCGACGGCTCGACGGCATACGGGAAGTTGGGATCCCACGTCTCTACGTATGAGTCGAGCTTCGGCTTCTCGATGCTTATGCGGCGAACGCCGTACGCGGACGCGATGATGCGCCCGTGAAGGGAGCTGCCCAGCCACAATCGTGCCCGGGAGATCTCGCGAACTCGATCCTCGATCCCCATCGCCGAGGACAGCTGGATGTCGATTTCCGGCCTGCGCTTCGAGACCAGCTCTCGCAGCCGCTCATACATCTCCACGGAATCGTGGTCGGGAGCAGTCCCCGCCGTGAAGAGACGCACAGGGAGGGCGCTCAAGTCATCCGTGCCGGCGAGCGCATCCGCCCACGCGGCGAGTCCGAACTTGCGCACATGCGCCTCTGAGATCTGGACGAGCACATCGTCGGTGCGCTCGTGCGCGGCCGGCATGACGCGCGCGATGGTGTGGATCAGGTCCGGCGCGAGCCGGTGGGGCACGCCGTGCTCCGTCAGCAGTCGACTCGACGACGAATCTCGGACCGAGACGAAGCCGGCTTCTCGGATCGCAGCGAGCGCGGTCACCTGTCGCCACGCGGGCAGCGCGGCGATGCCGGCGACACCGGCGGAGTTGATCGCGAGACGCGCGTGTCGACTCCGCGGAAAGGCGCTCGGTCGAGGGATGTACGGGGAGTCGAGGTGCGCGCCGCCCATCGCGGCCCGCATGAGGGCATCCTGCTCGGCGGCGGGCAGGCGCTGGAACTCGGGCCACGACTCCCGCGGGATCGACGTGCGGTACGCGTACCAGCGCTGCGTCGCGCCGACTTCGCCGCCGACGGTCCAAAGCCCGTCGTAGCCCTGGGCCGAGAGAAGGGCTCCGGATGACGGGACGGCGCGGCCCAAGGGCTCCGGCGATTCATTCGCGATCGGCGCAGCCCAGTCGATGTCGATGCGACCCGTGGCGTAGTGGGCGGATACGACCTGGAACAGGAGATCCCCGACGTTGTCGCGCTCGTACGCGCCGCTCGCAAGGATCCGCGGCAAGGACGCGCTCGTCATCGCGGCGCGCTGCCGGACGTCGTCGCGAGGGGTGGCATCGGCTGCCACGACCGGTCGTTCGCGATCTTCCGGCCGTCGCGGATGCCACGGAGGAGGTTCGACGTGCCGCGGATCGTCCGCTCGACGAAGATGAGCCGGATGAGCTCCTTGCAGAACGTCATGAACGTGCCGAGCCCGAACAGCACGGGGTTGTAGACACCCAACGCGCGGTAGTACCGCTTGATGATCGCGCGGTTGCGCATGATGTAGTACCGGTACGCGTTGCTCGACGCGTTCAGGTGCCGGATGCCCATGTCCCACTGCTTGATCTCGCGGGTGCGGCGTAGCACGAACTCGTCCACGATCACGGACTGCGTCTTGCGCGACGCGAGCCAGCCGTACAGCTGGTCGTCCCAGTAGATGAAGAACCGCGGGTCGGGCAGGCCGATCTCGCGCACGACATCGCGGTGGATGAACATGCCCTCGAAGCATCCGGAGTTCATCGGCTTGTAGCCGCTCTCGTCGAAGCCCGCAGGGGCGAACGGGATCGGGATGCCCATGCGCTCGGCGATGCGGTACTGCCAGTAGAACTCGCTGCCGTCGTAGTCGTACCGGCGGCCCTGGATGCTCTTGAACCGCGGCGCCCACCTGCCCATCTTCGCGAGGCCGTCGGGGATGACCTCGACGTCGTCGTCCATGAGCCAGATCCACGTCGAACCCAGCTCGTACGCGACTCGCATGCCCTCGCTGAAACCGCCCGAGCCGCCCGTGTTCGTCTCGAGCCGGCGGTAGACGAGCTGTGACGGTGCGAGGCGCTCGCGGAAGGACTCGACGACCTCGGTCGTGTCGTCGACCGACGCGTTGTCGACGACGACGATGTGCCCGGGCTTGGGGTCCATGCGCTCGATGCTCTCGAGCAGGCGCGAGAGGAGGTTCGAGCGGTTGAACGTCACGATGGCGATCGTCGCGGTCGCCGGATCGAACATTTCGGTGCTGGGGGTCATCGGAGAGACCATCGTCACTTCGACTCCTCGAACGTCTTCCGCCAGGACTCGAGCGACGTGAGCTCGCCCATCGCGTCGCGGTACCGCCGCGACAGCTCGGGCCACCGTCGCCGCAGGCGCGCGTGCAGCACGACCGTGTCGAAGAGCATCCGGCGGTACTTGCGGCGGTCGCGTGTGTAGATGTTCTTGCCCGACCCGTCGGCGGCGCTCACGAGCGCGCTGTCGAACAGGGGCAGCCGCCACCAGTAGGCGTCGCCCTTGCCGAACTCCACCTCGGGCGTCGTGAGGTTCTCGGGCCGCGGGGCGTGGATCCAGTGCGACACGAGGGTCGAGAACGTGAACCATCGCAGCCGCAGCCCGGTCGGGCTGTCGAACGTGTGCTTGCGCTGACGCTTGAAGACCTGGCGGCCCTTGCGCGAGCGCATCGGCACGCCGGAGTCCTTGTGGACGACCGTCTCGGGAAAGTCTTTCGCGAGGGCGCGCACCGCGGGCAGCGTGGTTTCAAGACCGGCACGCATGTGCTCCGGCCCGGAGAGGATGTCGCGGATCGCCCGGTGACGCAGCGCCACGGGGTAGTACTGCATCATCATGAGGTGCTTGAGATCCATGCGACGGCTGTGACGCAGCAGCGTGCCGCCGCGCGGCATGGCGGAGTGGATGAGGGCCGCAACGATGCGATTGCGGGCGTGGAAGTACGCCTGCCAGTCGATCTGGTCGTCCTTGCCCACCCATGAGACGTGCCACAGCGCGACGCCGGGCATCGACACGGTCGGGATGCCGTGCTCGCGCGCACGGAGGCTGTACTCCGCGTCATCCCACTTGATGAATGCGGGGAGCGGAAGCCCCGTATTGCGGAGAGCTTCGACCGGGATGAGGCACATCCACCAGCCGTTGTAGTCAGCGTCGAGCCGCATATGCAGCATGGGCGACTGGCGCAGGTTCGCCGCGCTGAAGTCGTGCGGCATCTCCTCCTGATAGAGCGTGCGCCACATGAACGGGACGTCGTCGACGACCTCGGCCCACGCGTGCAGCTTGGGGCGGTCGAGGAGATCGAACATGTGCGCGCCGACGATCGTGGGAACGGTCGCGAAGCGTCCGAAGACGATCGAGCGACGGATGGACTCGGGCTCGATGCGGACATCGTCGTCGAGGAGCTGCACGAACTCGCTCTCGGAACGGGCGAGCGTCTCGGACATCGCACGCGCGAAGCCGCCCGAGCCGCCGAGGTTCGGCTGCGTCACGATCTGGAGGGTCTCGCCGAGCGCGGCGGAGACCTCGGGATACGTCTCCTCGGCGTCGACCCGCCGGTCGCCCTGGTCGACGACGAAGACGCGGTCGATGAGTTCGAGCACCTCGGGTGACTCGGCGAGGTTCCTGAGCGTCCAGATGCAGTAGTCGGGCTTGTTGTACGTCGTGATTCCGATCGACGCCTTGCCTTCGCGCGCGGGCGCCGTTTCGGTGGTCCACTCCGCGCCGTTGAAGATCGCATTGCGCTCGTCGGCGACGATGTCGAACCAGATCCAGCCGCCGTCGCTGTACTGGTCGAGCGTCAGGTCGAACGTCGAGGTCGCGTCGCCCTCAACCTCCCGCGTCTCAAGCCGCTGGCGCACGCCCGAGCCGTTCGACCGGTAGACGAGGATCGTCGCGGGCCCGCTCGTGCGCACGGTGAGGCGCACGTCGCGGACGGGAGTCCAGTGCTGCCAGTACGACGCGGGGAAGGCGTTGAAGTACGTGCCGAAAGAGACGCGGCGCCCCGCGACGATGCGGGCCCGGTGGCGATCGAGGACGTGCCCGAGTTGCGCCCTGTTGGACACGCGCACCGGTTCCTCGTCGATGACCGACCACGTTTCGGGGTCTACATAGAGCGGGAGGAGGTCGGGGTCGCGGTCGAGAGGGAAGACGACGTTCTGCAGGACGTGAGGCACGCAAAGTCTCCGAGGTTGGCGGGGGCGCGAGTCGTCGAGCCGAGTGACGATCCTACCTTGCGCTCACGTGGGTTCCCTGCGTGGACGGCGGTCGGGCGCGAGCCGTCCGGCATCCGGTTCTGCTCACGCCTCGTGCGGCAGCCCCGCGCCCTCGGCGACGTCGTCGACCGGGCCCTCTCGGAACCGCTCGCGCCACGAGCGGGACTGCCCCGCGCGCACGGCGCACAGCACGAGCATGAGCCACCCGAGGCCGAAGAGCGTGAAGCTCTCGAAGATCGAGTCGACGAGCAGGGCGACGAGGATGAGCGGCGTCCACGCGTACACGACCGCCCGCCGCTCGCTCGCGTCGAGCCACGAGCGCACGAGGGCCGCGCCGGCGAGCCCCGCGAACAGCACGAGCCCGACCCACCCGAGCTGCAGGAGCACGTCGAAGTACGCGTTGAGCGCGCTCGCGTGGTTCTGCTGCAGCCAGTAGTTGAGGCCGTTGAAGGGGAACTCCGTCTGCACCCACGGCCCGAACCAGCCCCACCCCTGCACGGGACGGAACCGCACGTAGCCGATGATGTCGACCCACAGCTCGGTGCGCATCGCGAGGTCGGTGCGCGCGCCGAGGAGGGAGATGATCGGACCTCGCGCGAGATACGCGATCGCGAGCCCGAGGACCACGACGACCCCGATCGTCCATTGCAGCGCGGAGCGGCGCTCCGGCCGCGTGTGCCGAACGAGGGCGAGCACGCCGGTCGCGAGGCCCACCGCGGCCGCGAGCACGACGACCGTGGGGGAGTCGCTCAGCGCGGCGAGGACGCCTGCCAGGACGACGGAGTACAGCGACAGGCCGGGCCGCACGGACTGCGTGCGGTATTCGATGAGGAACGTGATGAGCGCGATCACCGCGACGAAGCCCAGCGCGTTGCGGGTGCCGAAGATGCCCTGGATGGGGCCGAACGACGCGATGTTCCCCTGCACCCCGAGGAACTCGAGGGGCGTGTCGATGAGGATGCCGGAGAGCACCTCGATGCCGAGCGAGATCGACAGGAGCATCCGCAGCACGTCGCCGAGCGCCCGCGCGGTCTGCAGCGTGTCGCGGATGTGCCCGATGACGACCGCGAGGAACGCCACGCCGAGCGTGTAGACCCAGTTCCAGAACGACATCGTCGGGTCGGAGCTCCAGAACACGCTCGCGAGCATCCACGCGAGGAGCACCAGCAGCGTCGTGGGCACGAGGCGCAGGAACGAGATCTCGCGCCCGCGGCTGACGAGCACTCCCGCGCCGACGACGCACAGCACCGCCACGATCGTCGCGTACGTCACGCGGCCAGCGAGGCGCTCGATCGCGAACGCCGCGAATACGGTGCCCAGCACGGCGAACGTGTACGCGCGCGCGAACTCGGCTGAGGCCAGGAGCACGCCGAGCCACGTCGGGGCGCTCCGGCGGGGCGCGTCGCTCACGGCACCCGCTTGGTCGGCTCGCCGCGCTCGATAGCGAGCGTCTGCTCAGCGGGTCCGACGCCGATGTGCGGCGCCTGCTTGATCTTCGCGCCGAGCATCACGAGGAACATCCAGCCCCACAGCAGCAGCGGCGTGGACTCGGCGAGCCCCTGCACGAGCAGGATCGCGCCGACGAGCGTCGGCAGCAGCGACAGGGGCGAGTACGGTCGATCGGCGCGCAGATCCCAGCGCGGCCGGTCGATGGCGAAGAACCACGACCGCCAGACGAAGGCGAAGAACGTGATCGCGATGAGCACGACGCCGACGATGCCGAGCTGCAGGTAGACGTCGAGCCACATGTTATGTGCCTGCATCACCGTCTGCCCGTGGTCGATGATCCAGCCGTCGAACGCCGGCTCGGAGGGGATCCACGGCGTCGCGAACCCCCAGCCCGCGAACGGGCGCTCGGCCGCGCGCTCTGCGACCGCCTGCCAGATCGCCTCACGACCGGTGAGATCGGAACTGCGACCAAGTGCCTCGAAGATCGGGTCGCGCAACAGCAGCAGCGCGATCGCGCTCCCCAGCCCGATCGCGGCGTAGGCGAGGTAGTACTTCGTGCGCTCGCCGGGGCGCTTCGCGGTGCGCATGAGCAGGACGGTCGCGAGCACGAGCGCGACGGCGGCCGCCGCGACATAGGCCGTGGCCGACGAGGCGCGCACGAAGAGGTACGCCGACACGCCGATCCAGATCCACAGCACGACCTTGCGGGGCGCACCCGAGGCGAGGCGGATCGCGAAGACGATGATCGCGAGCAGCGCGACGGGCCCCAGCAGGTTGGCGTTGCCCATGATGCCCTGGATGCGTCCGCCGTCGAAGAGGTTGTCGCGCGACCAGTAGACGATCGGATCGTCGGCGGGCTCCGTCGGGATGACGAAGCGCGGCAGGATCGGCCCGCCGATGAAGATCGAGACCCACAGCTCGAACGCGAGCGACAGCGCGATGACCCACTTGAGGGCCGACGCGATCGCGCGCACGAGCTCTCGCCATGTGAGCATCGCGCCGACGAACAGGGCCTGCAGGGTCGTGATCGCGAGCAGCAGCCAGGTCGTGGCGGATGCCCCCGGCCACGCCGACCACGCGATCGACAGCGTCGCCCAGCCGACGTACCCGAGCGCGTACCAGGGCAGACGCCGCCACTGGTACGCCGGCCGCACGAGCACCCACAGGATGATCGACACGCCGGCCGAGGCGATCGTGATGGCGGCGGTCGTCTCTGCGCCGAAGGCGTTGATCAGCGCCACGCCCGCGAGGGCCATGAACAGCACCAGGATGCACCAGCCCCGCAGCAGGTGGTGCCTCGTCTTCTCCCGCGGCGGCGCGACCGGCGGGGCCGACGCCGGATGCTTCGTGTGGATGGCCATCGCGCACTCAGGCTACCGCGCGCGTCGCCTCGATCTAGGCTGGTCGCGTGCTGGTCCCCTTGTCGAACGTGCCCCGTGACTACGCGTGGGGGTCTACGACCCTCATCGCCGAGCTCGAGGGTCGCAAGCCCGCAGGCTCTCGAGAGGCCGAGGTGTGGTTCGGCGATCATCCCGGAAGCCCCGCGAAGACGGCCGACGGCCGCACCCTCGACCGCTGGCTGCGCGAAGAGGGCGGGGCATCCGGCGTTCCCGATCGCCTGCCGTATCTGCTCAAGCTGCTCGCGGCCGCCTCGCCGCTGTCGATCCAGGCGCACCCGTCGAAGGCACAGGCACGAGCCGGGTTCGAGCGCGAAGAGACGGCGGGCGTTCCGGCCGACGCCGCTCACCGCGTCTTCCGCGACGACAACCACAAGCCCGAGCTCATCGTCGCCGTGAGCGACACGTTCACCGCGCTCGCGGGTGTGCGCGACCTCGCCGCGACCCGGCGGATGCTCTCCGAGCTGGGCGACGCGGGTCGCGCGATCGCGGATCGCCTGACGGGCGAATCGGATGCCGCCGCCGTCCGCGACACGATCGCGTGGCTGCTGTCGGGCGAGGCGCACGCCGAGGTCGAGGCGGTGGTCGCCGCGGCATCCGAAACGGAGTCTCGGGAGTTCGGGGCGGAGTTCGGGTTCATCCGACGTTTCGGCGCGGCCTTTCCGGGCGATCCCGGCCTCGTGGTCGCGCTGCTCATGAACCTCGTCGCGCTCCGGCGCGGGGAGGCGCTGTTCGTCGACGCGGGCGTGCTCCACGCCTACGTCGAGGGGCTCGGGGTCGAGATCATGGCGGCGAGCGACAACGTGCTCCGCGGCGGGCTCACGCCGAAGCACATCGACGTCCCGGGGCTCCTCGAGGTCCTCGATCCCACGCCGGGGCCGGCGCCCGTGCTCGAGGCGCGGGAGGTGGCATCCGGGGTCGATCTCTACGCCCCGGGTGTGCCGGATTTCGCGCTCGTGCGGGTGCGCGTCGACGCGGGAGCGGATGCCGCGGTCGCGCTTCGCGGCGCGGCGATCGCGCTCGCCGTGGCGGGACCCGTGACGGTGTCCGATCCCGAGACCGGCGAGAGCGTCGTGCTCGACGCGGGCCGCGCGGTGCTCGCGGCGGGAGCCGATCGGCTCGTCCTGTCGGGCGCGGGCGAGGTCTTCATCGGCGAACCGGGGGAGTGAACCGCCGTCCGATCGACCGGTAGATGGACTCCGTATCACAATCGTGACACGCCGTCGGCGCGTCCCTAAGGTTCATTCCGCGGTTGAGGCTTTACGATTCCCGACTTGACCGTCGAGAACTACACCGGTGTAATTACACCAACGCGCGACAAGCGTGCGGGGGGAAACACAGGGTGGAGAACGAGATGACGGGGGCTTCACAGTACCGTTCCGGCGTTCCCGAAGATTGGTACGTCGATCCGGTTCAGCTAGGCGTCCCGGGGGTGCGTCGGCCCGTTGAGGGCAATGACGACAATCCTCTGGCTTGGCAGACCGATGCGCTGTGCGCGCAGACCGATCCGGAGGCCTTCTTTCCAGAGAAGGGCGGGTCGACTCGTGACGCCAAGCGGATCTGCACGTCATGCGAGGTGCGCTCGGAGTGCCTCGAGTACGCGCTGCAGAACGACGAGCGCTTCGGGATCTGGGGCGGCCTGAGCGAGCGCGAACGGCGCAAGCTCAAGCGCCGCGCCGGCTGAAGACGGGCACGGGCAGGCGCCGCGCGGGGGTGCGGCGCCCAGAAGGTTTCGCGAATCGCACGTATACGAGCGGATTCGCGCCCTCACCCGACGTCCATTCGGGATCCGGGTCCTCCCGGCGCGTGGCGCCGGGTGCAGCCGGATCGTCCGCCTAGGCTGACGACGTCATGCCCGCCAGAGTCCACGCCATCCTCGTTGTGCGCGCCGACGGTCACCCGGCGGCTCCGTTCCACGCGCGACGGACTCTGGCGGCTCTCGACCGGCAGACAAGACTCCCCGATGACGTGACCATCGTCCTGTGCGGCGACGACCCGCGCACGCTCGAGGCCGTCGGAGCCGCCGCGGGCGGAGACGCCGAGCCCGAGTCCGCGTCCGCCGAAAGCGGGGCAACAGTCCTTCGGGCGCCGGCCGGCACGTCCTTCGCGGATGCGGTCGAGCTCGCGACCCGCACGGTGCAGATCCTGCCCGCGACCGAGACGTCAGCAGTGGCATCCGGATCCGCCGATGCCGTCGCGTGGCTGGGCGACGCGGCGTCCGGGGCCACGGCCGTGGCCCGAACGGCGACTGCCGAGCCTCCCGTCGCACGAACGGGCGACGCCGTGTGGCTCCTCGCACAGGACACCGCGCCCGAGCCCGCCGCTCTCGAGCGGCTGGCCGGTGCGCTCGAGGTCGCTCCGACGGCGGCGTTCGCCGCGCCGAAGCTCGTGCGCTGGGACGATCGCGGCGAGCTCGTGTCGCTGGGCGTGACGATGACCCGATACGGGCGGACGGTCGGCCTCGCCGACGGCGAGCTCGACCAGGGACAGCACGACGTCGTCGAGGACGTCCTGGGCTCGGACGTGCGCGGAATCCTCGTGCGCGGCGACGCGTGGCGCGAGCTCGGCGGGCTCGACCGCGCCCTCGCCGGCGCCGACGAAGGACTCGATCTCGGTGTGCGCGCCCGCCTCGCGGGCCACCGCGTAACCTTCGCGTCGCAGGCGCTCGTCGCCGTCGCAGGGGACGGCGTCGCAGGCCTGCCCACTCCGGTCGACGCCGTCCGCCGCCGGCACATCGCGTACGCCGCGCGCACGGCGCGGCTGCACCGCCGGCTCGCGTACGCGCATCCGGTCGCGCTGCCGTTGCACTGGCTCGCGATCCTCCCGCTCGCGCTGTGGCGCACGATCCGCCGCCTCGCGGCCAAGCAGCCAGGCCTCGTTGCGCCGGAGTGGGCCGCCGCGGCCGTGGCGCTCGTGCGCCTGCCGGCGATCGCGCGTTCGCGCCGCCGCATCCGCGAGATCCGCAAGGTGCCGTGGTCGCAGCTCGCGCCGCTGCGCATCTCGCAGCTCGAGCTGCGCGAACGGCTCGAAGAGGAACCGGATGCCGCGACCACGACGCCCGCACGCGGAGAGCTGCGCTTCTTCACCGGCGGCGGCGCGTGGCTCGTGCTCGGCGCGCTCGTCGTGTCGATCGCCGCGTTCCCCGCGCTGCTCGCGTGGCCCGTGCTCGGCGGCGGGGGACTGCTGCCGCTGCATCCGGTGCTCGGTCAGCTGTGGGCCGACACGGCCTACGGATCTCGCGCGATCGGCCTCGACACCGTGGGGCCGGCCGACCCGTTCGCCGCGATCGTCGCCGCCATCGGGTCGCTGTGGCCCATCGCGCCGTCGCGTGCGCTCGTCGTGCTGTGGGTGCTCGCGATCCCCCTCGCGGCGCTCGGCGGGTGGTTCGCGTCGACGCGTGTGAGCGATCGCCCGGTGCTGCGGTTCACCGGCGGAGTCGTGTGGGCGCTCGCGCCGACCTTCCTCGCAGCGCTCATCCAGGGCAGGCCGTCGGCCGTGCTGCTGCACCTTCTGCTGCCGTGGCTCTTCTACGCGGGGTCGGTCGCGCATCGCGCGTGGGTGCCGGCGGGCGCCGCTTCGATCGTGCTCGCCCTGTGCGCCGCGTGCGCACCGGCCCTCGCGCCGGAGTTCGTCGTGATCTGGATCGGCGCCCTCGCGCTGGACATCATCCTGCGCGGTGGGCGGGGCGTGGGCCGGATCGTGTGGGTGATGGTGCCCGCGGTGCTCTTCGCGGCGCCGCTCGTCTGGCACCAGCTGCGAAGCGGCTCCGCGCTCGGGCTGCTCGCCGACCCCGGTGTGGTGTGGTCGCGACCGCAGGTCGCGGCAGATGCCTCGGGCCGCGCATCGCTCGCCGCGGGGCTGCCGACCGGCGACCTCGCCGGCTGGGCGACGATGCTGCCCGCCGCCGACCTGTGGTGGGTCCCGCTGCTCGCCGCGCCCGTCGCCGTGCTCGCCCTCATCGCGCCGCTCACGCAGCGGTGGGCCGCGGGGGCGGTGCTCCTCGTCGTCGGCGCCCTCGGACTGGTGACCGCGTTCGCATCGGTCGGGCTCTCGGTGGCGTTCACGCAGTCGCAATCCGTGCCGATCTGGCCCGGCACCGGGCTGAGCCTCGCGTGGCTCGGAGCGCTCGGCGGCGCGCTCGTCACGCTCGACGCCGCCATCGGCTCCGGGCGTGAGCCCGGCCTCGGACACGTCGCCTCACCGGTCCTCGCGAGGCGCCTGGGCGCCGCTCGCGCGGGACTCGCGCTCCTCGTCATGGTCGCGATCGCGGTGCTCGCGGTGCCGAGCCTCACCGCGCTCACCCGCGGCGCCGCCCTCATCGGACTCGGCGACGCGAGCACACTGCCGGCGTTCGTCGCGGCAGAGGGCCGGGAGGATGCGGATGTCGGCACGATCGTGCTCCGTCCCCAGAACGAAGGCGGCGTCGCCGCCCGCGTGGTGTGGGGTGCGAGCGAGACGCTCGGCGGGCAGGCGACCATCGTCTCGACGCGCCCGCGCGCGACGGACCAGGACCGCGACCTCGCCGAGCTCACCGCCGACCTCGTGACACCCGCCGCGACCGATGTCGTGGCACGCCTCGCCGAGGACGGCATCGGCTTCGTGCTGCTGGCGCCGAGCGATCCGCCCGAGTCGGATGCGGCGCGCACGCTGCGCCTCGGCACCGCGACGTCGCTCGACCAGCGCGACGGCCTCGTCGCCGTCGGCGACACGGCGAAGGGCTCGCTGTGGCGCGTGACGGGGGAGGTCGCGCCCCGCCCGGCCGCGCCCACATCGGCCACCGCGCTCGCGGGCTGGATCACGGCGGCGCAGCTCATCGTGCTCGGCGTCGCGGTGCTGCTCGCGATCCCCACCGCGGCCTCGCGCCGCGCCGCTCGGCACACGTCGCGCGTGGTCGGGCCGCATTGGCAGGAGGGGCGATGAGTGCGCCCGGCGCGCCGATCGCCCGAAGGGGGCGATCAAGTGAGTACGCGGTACGCGTCCGGCGCGCCCAGCGCGCCGATCGCCCGAAGGGGGCGATCTCATGAGTGACCGTCGGATCTTCCGCTGGGCCACCACCGGCGCCCGCGCCATCGCCGGCACCGTCGTCGCCGTCGCGTTCGTCGTCGCCGTCGTGACCGCGGCGGGAGTGCCGTGGCCGACCTACGAGCGGCGCCCGGTCGAGGTCGCCGCGATGCCCGTTCCGTCGGCGTCGGTGCTCGTGTGCTCCGGCGATCTCCTCGCGCTCGGACAGATCGTGGAGGACCCCGACCAAGTGGTCGTCGCCGCCTCACAGTCCGTCGTCTCCGGGGCCGAGGACGGGGCGATGGCCGAGTTCGTCCTCGGCGGCCCGGGGGCCCCGAGGGCCTACAGCAAGGAGCCTGACGGGTCGCGGCGCGTCGCGGTCGCTGCATCCGGCGCGGCGGCCGCCGACACGCCCTTCCTGCGCGGCTACGCCGCCTCGGCCTGCCGTCCGCCCCTCATCGAGTCGTGGCTCGTCGGCGGCTCGGGCGAGACCGGCGCGGCCGACATCGTCGTCATCTCCAACCCGGGACGCGTCGCGGCGACGGTCGAGCTCACCGTGTTCGGCGCGACCGGACCGGTCGTGCCGCCCGGAGGTGCGGCGATCGTCATCCCGGCGGGTCAGCAGCATGTCGTGCCGCTGGCCGGCCTCGCCCGCGGCGAGGCGAGCCCGATCGTCAGGGTGAGCGCGAGCGGCGCGCCGGTGACGGCGTCATTGCAGACGAGCATCACTCGCACGCTCGCGACGGGCGGCGTCGACCAGGTCGAGGCGATCGCGAGCCCGGAGACGGATCAGATCATCGCCGGCGTGCCCGTCATGGCCGGCGCGGCCGCCGACGGGCAGGTCGCGACGATCGCGCGCGTGCTCTCGCCCACGGCGGCCGGCACAGCGACCCTGACGGTCACTGATGCGCGCAACGCGACGCCGGCGCGCGAGCCGCAGCCGATCGCCCTCTCGGCGGGACTTCCGATCGAGGTCGACCTCGGCGGGCTGCCGCCGGGCGACTACACGGTCGAGGTGACCGCGGATGTCCCGATCCTCGCTGCGGTCTGGCAGACGACGGACTTCGCGCCCGGTGCGGACTTCGCGTGGTACACGCCCGCGCCGGAGCTCGAGGGGACCGCGATGCTCGCCGTTCCCGCCGGGCCGCTGCGCACGCTGAGCCTCGTCAACCGCGGCGAGGCGGAGGCGATCGTGAGCGTGAGCGACGGCGAGCAGTCGTCGCAGACCGTCGTTCCGCCGCTCGGATCGACGGTCGTGCGCATCGCGACGCAGGGCCTGGTGACGCTGGAGGCCACGGCACCCGTGCATGCGAGCCTGTCGCTGACCGGCGACGGTGCGCTCGCCGGTTTCCCTGTGTGGCCCGCCGACACGGGCTCCGAGTCCATCGTCGTCTATCCCTGAGCGGCCCCGCGGCGCCCATCCGCCGCCCGGCCATGGCGGCGCCCGCGACCGATCGCCCGCCTAGGATGGGCGCATGGCGTGGCGCAGAACCCGGAGCGCCGTGCGGCGGCCCGCGCGGCACGGTCGTCACGGGCGCGAAGGACGCAGCCCCGTGGTGCGGCCGCCCCTTCCTCCGCTCGACACGCGCGTCGACCGGTTCGACCTCGCGGTCACGACCGCCGCCGAGTTCCTCCGCTCGGCGTGGCCCGAGCTGCGCGACGTGCGCTTCGAGGTCGCCGACATGCCGCCCGCGGCCGACGCCGAGGGCATCCCGCGCTGGAAGGTGCTCGCCGACGAGCGGCGCATCATCCTCTACCGCCTGCCGATCGAGCGGCTCAGCCACCTCCACCGCAACGACGATCTCCACCGCCGCATGATGGTGGAGAGCTGCGTTTTCCGGGCCGCCGCGGAGTACCTCGACCGCGACCCGTGGGACCTCGGACCGGAGCGCTTCCGGTACTTCTGACGCGCGCCGGAGTGGTGCGCTTCGTCTCGCTTCGCTCGCTCAGCGACCGGGGTGCGGGTTCGCTCGCTCAACCGCCTGCGTGCGGCGTGCCCCCGCACGCTGCATCCGTCTCGCCTGTAGCGTTGCGGCGATGCGCGAGAGATTCTGCTCCAAGGTCGGGTGCGCCCGCGAGGCGGTGTCGACCCTGACGTACGACTACGGCGACCAGATGGCCGCGATCGGCCCCCTCGGCGGCACGCACGACCCGCACGCCCACGACCTGTGCGCGATCCACACCGAGCGGCTGTCCGTGCCGAAGGGCTGGGTCGTCGTGCGGCACGAGACGCTGCAGGTCTGAAGCGGGCCGAGGCGTCCTCGGCACGGGCGTGGGAGAATGGCCGGATGCCGATCGACGTCTCGCCTCGCTCCGCCTCGACCGACGCTGCCGCTAAGGCATCCGTCGGTCGCCTCGACTATGAGGTCGCCGACCTCTCGCTCGCCGAGGCGGGCCGCCACCAGATTCGTCTCGCCGAGAACGAGATGCCCGGCCTCATGGCGCTGCGCGAGGAGTTCGGTCCGACGCAGCCCCTCCAGGGCGCGCGCATCGCCGGCTCGCTGCACATGACGGTGCAGACCGCCGTGCTCATCGAGACCCTCGTCGCGCTCGGCGCGCAGGTGCGCTGGGCGAGCTGCAACATCTTCTCGACGCAGGACGAGGCCGCCGCCGCCGTCGTCGTCGGACCCAACGGCACGGTAGAGGCTCCCGCGGGCGTCCCCGTGTTCGCGTGGAAGGGCGAGACGCTCGAGGAGTACTGGCGCCTCGCCGACCGCATCTTCGACTGGACGGCCGAGGGCGCTGACGGCCCGAACCTCATCCTCGACGACGGCGGCGACGCGACCCTGCTCGTGCACAAGGGCGTCGAGTTCGAGAACTCGGGCGCCGTTCCCGACCCTTCGGCGGGCTCGGGGACCGGTGACACGGCATCCGCGGAGTACCGCGTCGTGCTCGACACGCTGCGCGCGAGCCTCGCGCGCGATCCGCAGCGCTTCACGCGCATCGCGAAGGACCTCATCGGCGTCACCGAGGAGACGACGACCGGCGTGCACCGCCTGTACGAGCTCTCGGCGAAGGGGGAGCTGCTGTTCCCCGCGATCAACGTCAACGACTCGGTGACGAAGTCGAAGTTCGACAACATCTACGGCATCCGCCACTCGCTGCCCGACGGCATCAACCGCGCGACCGACGTGCTCATCGGCGGCAAGGTCGCCTTCGTGGCCGGCTACGGCGACGTCGGCAAGGGTGCGGCTGAGGCGCTGCGCGGCCAGGGCGCACGCGTCATCGTCGGCGAGATCGACCCGATCTGCGCGCTGCAGGCCGCGATGGACGGCTACCAGGTCGCGCGTCTCGACGACGTGATCGGCGAGGTCGACATCGTCATCACGGGAACGGGCAACACGCGCGTCGTGACCGTCGAGCATCTCCTCGGCCTCAAGCACCTCGCGATCGTCGGCAACGTCGGCCACTTCGACGACGAGATCGACATGGCGGGGCTCGAGGCGCTCCCGGGCGTCGAGAAGGTCGAGATCAAGCCGCAGGTGCACGAGTGGCGCCTGCCGAACGGCCGCAGCGTGCTCGTGCTGAGCGAGGGGCGCCTGCTCAACCTCGGCAACGCCACGGGGCATCCGTCGTTCGTCATGAGCGCGTCGTTCGCGAATCAGGTGCTCGCGCAGATCGAGCTGTTCACGCGGCGCGCGCAGTACCCCACGGGGGTCTACACGCTTCCGAAGACGCTCGACGAGAAGGTCGCGCGCCTGCACCTGTCCGCCCTCGGTGCCCAGTTGACCGAGCTCACGCCCGAGCAGGCGGCCTACCTCGGCGTGCCGGTCGAGGGGCCGTACAAGCTCGACCACTACCGGTACTGACGCGTTTCAAGCGTCAGCGCGCCGGGAACCCGCGCGGCGCGGCCGGGCCCGCGGCGGTGAGGGCGTCGACGCGCTGCGCCTCGAGCGTGAGCGCGCGCAGCTCGCGCTCACGGCGGACAGCGGCGACGGCCCGCAGGAACGTCTCGGGATCGGCCGCCGGCACGGGCGACACGAACGCCCGCGTCTCGTGCGCGAGGGTCGACGCGAGCCGCACCCGCGCCGGAGGATCGAGCCGGTCGGCGCTCTGCGCGAACCGCGCGATGCGCCGGGCCAGCGTGTCCGGAAGGCGAGCGACGTCGGCTGTCGCAGCCCACGCCGCGAGCGACGGCGGCACGCCCGGCGCGGCCTCGGGGAGCCGCGGTGTGCGCGTGCGCTCCGAGTAGGTCCCTGCCACGAGGTCGCCCAGCCGTTGCGACCGCGGGGTGAAGGCGCCCACGATCGCCGCGACCGCGCCGAAGGTGAACCAGAGCTCGATGACGCCGATGAGTGCGCGGATGAACGCCTGACGGGAGCCGGATGCCCCGCCGTCGACGCGAACGATGCGGCCGCCCACCGCGAGGCGTCCGAGGCTGCGCCCCCGCGTCGTCGTCTCGACGACGGTCGGGATCACGACCATCACCAGCACGAGCACCGCGATCGTGAGGATGGGCAGGATGTTCGGGTCGATCGCCTCCTGCGCGAGGAGCCACGATGTCACGAGCGCGAACAGGATCAGCACGATGACGCCGACGAGGATGTCGATCAGCGTGCCGAGCGCGCGCAGGAAGTACCCCAGCGGCTGCACGTCGAGGGCGACGGCTTCGCCCGTGAGGATCTCGTCCTGGTGCAGCTGCACCACCGAGATCCCGGGTCCGGGCGAAGGGGCGGGGTCGGGCATGGGTACAGTAAACAGCAAATGGACCTGGACGCCCTCGCCGCCGCCCGCCGCGCGGAGTGGGCGCGGCTCGACGAACTGAGCCGCGCGCGGCGGCTCGCCGGCGCCGAGGTCGACGAGCTCGTGACGCGGTATCGCGCGGCATCCGCCGACCTCGCCGACATCAAGACGTCGGCCGGCCGCACCTCGCACGGCGACCACGTCTCGACGATGCTCGCTCGCGCCCGCCTGCGGCTCACGGGTGCGCCCGAGAACGTGCTGCGTCAGATCCCGCGGTTCTTCGTGCTGCAGCTTCCGGCCGCCCTGTACCGCGTGCGGTGGACGACGCTCGTCATCGCTGTCGCGTTCGTCGCGGTGACGACGGTCGTGGCCGGGTGGGTGTCGTCCGATCCGGCGCTCGTCGCGAGCCTCGGGGATCGTGCCCAGCTCGAGCAGTACGCCGAGAACGAGTTCACCGACTACTACACCGAGAACCCCGCCGCGGTGTTCGCCGGCACCGTGTGGACGAACAACGCGTGGATCGCCGCGCAGTGCGTCCTGTTCGGCATCACGGGCCTGTGGCCGATCATGGTGCTCGTGCAGAACGCCGTCGGCGTCGGCACGGCCGCGGCCGTCATGATCGCCTTCGACCGGGCGGACGTCTTCGTGCTGTACATCCTCCCGCACGGCCTGCTCGAACTCACGGCGGTCTTCGTCGCGGCGGCGGCCGGGCTGCACATCTTCTGGGCGTGGATCGCACCCGGTCCGCGCCGGCGTGGGGAGGCGCTCGCCGCTGCGGGACGGTCCCTCGCGACGGTCGCGATCGGGCTCGTGATCGTGCTCGCGGTGTCGGGCGCGATCGAGGGCTTCGTGACGGGGCAGCCGTGGCCGTGGCCGCTCAAGATCGGCATCGGCGCCGGTGCCCTCGCGCTCTTCCTCGTCTACATGCTGCTTGTGGGAGGGCGCGCGCACCGCGCGGGCGAGACGGGCGACCTGACCGAGTACGAGACGGGCACTCCGACGCTCACGGCGGGCTGACTCTCCCACTGGCCGGGGTCCGCTTTTTTTGGATTCTTCAAAACAACGGTAGGCTCGAAGGTGATGATCACCGACCCGCACCCCGATGCCCAGACCGCGATCCGCGGCGCCGGGCTCCGGGTGACGGAGTCGCGGAGAGCCGTCTACGAAGCCCTGTGCGAGCACCCGCACGCGAGCGCCGACGACGTGTTCGCGCGGGTCGTCGCCACCGTGCCCAGCACGAGCCTGCAGTCGGTCTACAACGCGCTCAACGACTTCGTCGACGCCGGCCTCGTGCGCCGCATCGAGCCCGCCGGCCGGGCGGGGCTCTTCGAGCTGCGCGTCTCCGACAACCACCACCACATCGTGTGCCGCTCGTGCGGCGCGGTCGAAGACGTCGACTGCGTGCACGGCGCGGCGCCCTGCCTGCAGCCGTCCGGCGAGCACGGCTACGCGCTCGAGGTCGCCGAGGTCACCTTCTGGGGCCTGTGCCCCGCATGCTCGACCGACGTGGCCGCCTGACCCGCAGCAGCCTGAGACGTCCACCCGCTCCCGAGGAAGGAACACCCATGACACAGATCGATGACACCAGCGGCATCGGCGAGAACCCGACCGACATCGACCAGTCCGTCACCGTCACCGACACCGAAGAGGCCTACGCCGAGCAGGCCGAGACGTGCCCGGTGATCCACACGCAGCCGCACCCCGCGACGGGATCGGCGAACCGCGTGTGGTGGCCGAACCAGCTGAACCTCAAGATCCTCGCGAAGAACCCCGCGGAGCGCAACCCGCTCGGCGAGGAGTTCGACTACAAGGCGGCGTTCCTGAGCCTCGACCTCGCCGCCGTGAAGAAGGACATCGCCGAGACCCTCACGACGTCGCAGGACTGGTGGCCCGCCGACTTCGGACACTACGGTCCGCTCATCATCCGCATGGCGTGGCACAGCGCCGGCACGTACCGCGTGACCGACGGCCGCGGAGGCGGCGGGGCAGGCCAGCAGCGCTTCGCGCCGCTGAACAGCTGGCCCGACAACGTCAACCTCGACAAGGCCCGCCGCATCCTGTGGCCGGTCAAGAAGAAGTACGGCCAGAAGCTCTCGTGGGCCGACCTCATGATCCTCGCCGGCAACGTCGCGCTCGAGACGATGGGCTTCAAGACCTTCGGCTTCGCCGGCGGCCGTCCCGACGTGTGGGAGCCGGACGACGACGTGTACTGGGGCCCCGAGACCACGTGGCTCGGCGACGAGCGCTACAAGGGCGACCGAGAGCTCGAGAAGCCTCTCGCGGCCGTGCAGATGGGCCTCATCTACGTCAACCCCGAGGGTCCGAACGGCAACCCCGACCCGATCGCGGCGGCCCGCGACATCCGCGAGACGTTCGGCCGCATGGCCATGAACGACGAGGAGACCGTCGCGCTCATCGCCGGTGGCCACACGTTCGGAAAGACGCACGGCGCGGCATCCGACTCTCACGTGGCCGACAACCCCGAGGCCGCCGGCCTCGAGGAGCAGGGCCTCGGCTGGAAGAACTCCTACGGCACCGGCAAGGGCGACGACACGATCACGAGCGGCCTCGAGGTCACGTGGACGTACCACCCGACCCGCTGGGACAACGAGTTCTTCCACATCCTGTACGCGTACGAGTGGGAGCTCATGGCGAGCCCCGCGGGCGCGCACCAGTGGCGTCCGAAGAACGGCATGGGGGCCGACATGGTCCCGCTGGCGCACTCCGACGGCAAGCGCGAGCCGCGCATGCTCACGACCGACCTCGCCCTGCGATTCGACCCGGAGTACGACAAGGTCTCGCGCCGCTTCAAGGACGACCCGGATGCCTTCGCCGACGCCTTCGCGCGCGCGTGGTTCAAGCTGACCCACCGCGACATGGGCCCGATCGAGCGCTACCTCGGCTCCGAGGTGCCCGGCGAGGAGCTCATCTGGCAGGACCGCGTCCCGCCGGTCGACCACCCGCTCATCGACGCGGCCGACGCCGCGGCGCTCAAGCAGAAGGTGCTCGAGTCGGGCCTCACGGTCTCGCAGCTCGTGTCGGCGACGTGGGCGGCCGCCTCGACGTTCCGCGGCAGCGACAAGCGCGGCGGCGTCAACGGCGCCCGCATCCGCCTCGCGCCGCAGAAGGACTGGGCGGTCAACAACCCCGCCCAGCTCGCGACCGTGCTCTCCACGCTCGGCGGGATCCAGCGCGACT
This sequence comes from Microbacterium immunditiarum, assembly GCF_013409785.1. Lineage (NCBI taxonomy): Bacteria > Bacillati > Actinomycetota > Actinomycetes > Micrococcales > Microbacteriaceae > Microbacterium > Microbacterium immunditiarum. The sequence continues at coordinate 3,233,551 of NZ_JACCBV010000001.1, read as the reverse complement.
TCAACGCCGCGCAGGCCGACGGCAAGAAGGTCTCGCTCGCCGACCTCATCGTGCTCGCGGGCAACGCGGCCGTCGAGAAGGCTGCGAAGGACGCGGGTGTCGACGTCGAGGTGGTCTTCCACCCGGGTCGCACGGATGCCTCGCAGGAGCAGACCGACGTCGAGTCGTTCCAGTACCTGGAGCCCGTCGCCGACGGATTCCGCAACTACCAGGGCCCGCTCGCGGAGCTCCCGGCCGAGTACCACCTCATCGACAAGGCGAACCTGCTGACGCTGACCGCGCCGGAGATGACGGTGCTCGTCGGCGGCCTGCGCGTCCTCGGCGCGAACTGGGACGGTTCCGAGTACGGCGTGTTCACCGACCGCCCCGGCGCGCTGACGAACGATTTCTTCGTCAACCTGCTCGACCTCGGCACGACGTGGAAGCCGCTCGACCCGGGTTCGCACGCGTTCGAGGGCCGCAAGGACGGCTCGGGCGAGCTCGTCGGCCGCGGCACGCGCGTCGACCTCCTGTTCGGCTCGAACTCCGAGCTGCGCGCGCTCGCCGAGGTCTACGCCTCGGACGACGCCCGCGAGAAGTTCGTGCGCGACTTCGCCGCCGCGTGGGGCAAGGTCACGGAGCTCGACCGCTTCGACCTGCGCTGATCCGCGGAACCCACGCAGGACCCTCGCAGAAGCCCGCCCCCGGTTGGTCGGGGGCGGGCTTCCGCGTTCTCGAGCGCTCGGCTGTCAGGTCACCGCGTGCGCGCCTCGCGCTGCGCGGGCGCCACGGGCTGCTTCTCGAAGAGGGCGCGGTGCAGGAATCCGGCGAGCACGCCTCCGACGAGCGGGAACACGAGGAACACCCACAGCTGAATGAGTGCGTCCGGTCCCCCGTAGATCGCCGCCGCGATCGAACGCGCCGGGTTGACCGACGTGTTGTCGATCGGAATCGACGCGAGGTGGATGAACGTCAGCGTGAGACCGATGACGAGCCCCGCGAACCCGGCGGTGCCGCGCTGGGGGTGCGTCACGCCGAGGATCACGAGCACGAAGATCGCCGTGAACAGGATCTCGGCGATGATCGCCGCCCCGAGGCCGAAGCCGCCGGGCGAGTGCTCGTCGAACCCGTTGCTCGCGAAGCCGGCATCCTGCGCCGACGACAGCCAGCCGTTCGGCCCGAACAGGCCGATGAGCACGAGAAGCGTCGTGCCGACCGCACCGCCGACGATCTGGGCGATGACATACCCGGCGACGTTGCGCCACTCGAAGCGGCCGGCCGCCGCGAGGCCGAACGTGACAGCGGGATTGAAGTGGCCGCCCGAGATCGGGCCCCACGCGTAGATGCCCGCCATGAGCGTGAGGCCGAAGGCGAGCGCGACCCCGAGGAACCCGATCCCCAACGACGTGCCGTTGGAGCCGGTGCCGAAATCGGCCGCGAACAGCGCGGCCCCGAGGGATCCGAACACGAGCAGGAACGTTCCGAGCGCCTCGGCGACGAGTTTCGTCGCGGTACTGGGGGCGCTCGCGGTGGCATCCGACATTTTGCGGACTCCTTCCTTTCGAGCGCGAGCGTAGCGTTCGGGCGTGTCGCTGAGACGGCGCCGCTCCGGGCGAGTCGGGGACCCGTGGCGTGTCGACGGATGCCCCGGGCCGCCGGTGGCGCGGTTAAAGGCGCCCCGCGGCCTTGAGCGCGAGATAGCGGTCGGCGACCTTCGGGGGAAGGTCGTCAGGCCCCGCGGAGATCGCCTCGGCCCCGGCGCGCGCGACGGCGGCGGCCACGCGCGCGGCGTCGCGCGCCGCCCGTTCGACCGCCGCCGCCCGGTAGACGTCGGCCGCGTCGGGTCGCACCTCGCGGTCGGCGGGGAGGGCCTCGGGGGAGTCGGAGACGGTCCCCACGAGCACGTGCGCGCGCCGCGTGAGGGCCGGCAGCGAGCCGAGGAAGCCTCGCGCGGCCTCGGGCGCGTCCTGCGCCGTGAGGAGCACGACGAGCGACGGGCGCGACGTGAGCGTGCGCATCTCGGCGAAGGCGGCATCCCAGTCGGTGTCGATGAGCTGCGGCTCGACGCCGGCCATCGCGTCGACCATCGCGGGAAGGAGTGCCGGTCCGTCGACACGGGTCACGCGCGCCCGCGTCACCCGGTCGAACATGAGCAGGTGCGTGTGGTCGCCGGCGCGAGTCGCGAGCGCCGCGAGCAGGAGCGCCGCCTCCATCGCGGCGTCGAGCCTCACGCCGTCACCCACGCGCGCGGCCGCGGTGCGACCGGTGTCGACGACGATCACGACGTGGCGGTCACGCTCGGGTCGCCACGTGCGGAGCATGGTCGTCGTCGCGCGCGCGGTCGCCCGCCAGTCGATCGAGCGCACGTCGTCACCGCGCACGTACTCGCGCAGGCTGTCGAACTCTGTGCCCTGCCCGCGGACCTGCACGCTCGTGTTGCCGTCGAGCTCCCGCAGGCGCGCGAGGCGCGAGGGCAGGTGGCGTCGCGCGGTGAACGGCGGAAGCACGCGGATCGCGCCACGCGACGCGATGCGCGCCTGGCGACCGGCGAGCCGGAGCGGACCCTCCGAGCGGATCACGACGAAGTCCGACACCAGCTCGCCGCGACGCCGCGGCAGGAGCGGCACCGCGATGCGACGGCGCTCACCGGGGGGCAGCACGACGCGCGGCCGATCCGCCGGCGCACCGGCGGTGGGCTGCCACGCGTCGCGCACGCGCGCCCGGACCGTGCGCGAGCCCGCGTTCGCGACCACGAGCTCCGTCGTGACGTGCTGGCCGAGGAGGGTGCGGCGGGCGCCCCTGCGCTCGACGCGGATCGCCCGCGGATCGGGGGCGGCCGCGGCATCCGCCAGCACCAGGATCGCGCTCAGCGCCACCCACGCGGCCGTCGCGAGCCATGCGTCGACGCCCGCGAGCGAGAGAAGCACGACCGGCACGACGCCGGCGGCGACGAGCAGGGGAGCGCGGAAGGTGAGGTACATGGGCGGCGCGGCTCTGGAACTCAGATGGGCACGCGGGTCTGCTGCAGCACCGCGCCGAGCACCGCGTCGACGGACACGCCCTCGAGCTCGGCGTCGGGGCGCAGGCGGATGCGGTGGCGCCACGTCGGCACGAGCATCGTCTGCACGTGGTCGGGCGTGATCGCGGGATAGCCGCCGAGCCACGCCCACGCCTTCGCCGCCGCGAGCAGCGCCGTCGCGGCGCGCGGGCTCACGCCGAGCTGGACCGATGGACTGCGGCGGGTCGCCTGCGCGAGGTCGACGACGTAGGCGAGCACGTCGTCGGCGACGGTGACGGATGCCGCGGCCCTCTGCGCCGCGCGGATCTCGTCGGCGCCCGCCGCCGGCACGAGCCCCGCCGCGGCCAGGTCGTGGGGGTCGAAGCCGTTCGCGTGGCGGCGCAGCACCGCCAGCTCGGCGTCGCGCGGCGGCACGTCGACGATGAGCTTGAGCAGGAAGCGGTCGAGCTGCGCCTCGGGAAGCGTGTACGTGCCCTCGTGCTCGATGGGGTTCTGCGTCGCGGCGACGAGAAAGGGCTCGGGGAGCGGCCGCGTCACGCCGTCCGTCGACACCTGCCGCTCCTCCATCGCCTCCAGCAGCGCCGCCTGGGTCTTCGGCGGCGTGCGGTTGATCTCGTCGGCGAGCACGATGTTCGTGAACACCGGCCCCGCGCGGAACTCGAACTCGCCGCTCCTCGCGTCGTACACGAGCGACCCCGACACGTCGCCGGGCATGAGGTCGGGAGTGAACTGGATGCGCTTCGTGTCCAGGCCCAGCGCCGTGCTGAACGCGCGCACGAGGAGCGTCTTCGCGACCCCGGGCACGCCCTCCAGCAGCACGTGCCCGCGGGCGAGGAGCGCGATGAGCAGGCCCGTGACGGTGCCGTCCTGCCCGATGACGGCCTTGCCCACCTCGAGGCGGACCCGGTTCATCGCCTCGCGCAGCGCGGCGTCGTCGAAGGTCGGTGTCGCGGCATCGGTCATGGAGTGTTCCTTTCGGGACGGACGGCGGCCCGCACGGCCTGCTCGAGCTGCTGGATGCGCTGGGCGAGCGCGACGAGCTCGGCGTCGTCTGCGGGGATCTGGTCGATGAGGATGCCGCGCACGATCGCGCGGTCGGCGCCCACGCGCGCGGCGGCGGCGTCGCAGATCTCGGGGGCGGATGCGGCCTGGCCGAGTCCGAGCAGAAGCGAGAGGCGCTCGAGGGCGCCGATGCGCAGCTGGTCGAGCGCGTGCACCGCGTCGCGCGACTGCGCGTACAGCCGCGCGCGGCCCTCGGTCGTCTCGGACGCGCGCACGGTCACGGGCAGGCGCTCGGTCACGAGCGGACCGAACCGGCGTCCGCGCCAGATCGCGGCCGCGACGCCGGCGACGAGCAACAGCAGGATCGCCGGGCTCACCCACGGCGGGGTCAGCTCGCCGAGGGACGGATTCGCGTCTTCGAGGTCGGAGTCGTCCGGGCTCGGCACGTACCACACGACGTGCGGGAGGCGGCCCATGAGGTTCACGGCGAGGGCGGCGTTGCCGTCGGCGGCGAGGTGCTCGTTCGTGAAGAGCGCGCGCCCGTCGACGGCGGAGATGCGCCCGTCACCTTCCATCGGCGCGGACAGCAGCCCGAAGCCGTCGCCGGACGGGTAGCACGCGTCCGCGGCGTCGCCCGCGAGGAACACCGCGCCCGGTGCGAGGGCGCCTGCGCGCTGCGCCTCGGGCAGCTCGCACTGCGGCTCTATGGGGTCGGCGCCGGCGGAGCCGGCCGGCCCGGCGTCGAACGCGAGGCGCAGCGTGCGGGAGCGCGGGTCGATGAGGACGACGTCGGATGCCGCATCCGTCAGCTCTGCGATCGCCTCGTCCGAGAGCGCGGGCGCATCCGGCAGCACGAGCGTCGCCGGGCCGTCGGCGAGCTCGCGCGCGGCGGTCGCGCGGTCGCGCGCCACAGTGACCTCGACCCCGTGGTCGCGCAGGATCTCGACGATCGCGCGGGTTCCGGTCGGGCCCGCCGACTCGGGATCGAGCATCCCGCGCTCGGCCCACTGCCCGATGCCCGAGAGGACGACGCCGAAGCCGGCCGCGACGAGGAGCACGATCACGATGACGATCCAGGCCATCGCGCTTCGCGCGCGCGTCGCGGCGGCCGGCGGAGTCGTGGCGGCCGCATCCGGTGGGGCAGTGAGGGTCATCGAAGCGCCCCCAGCCGGTCGACGAGGACGGGACGCTCCGACCCGACGGCGTCGTCGGCGTCGGCGACGACGCCGTACAGCTCGCGTGTGCCCGGACGACGCAGGTATCGGACGTCGTCGAACGCGGTGGCGGCGCGCTCGAGGTCGTCGGCGCGAGCGGGGAACGCATGAGCGGCCGCCCTCGCGAAGGCGTGGACGGTCGCGCCCGGGGGCACGTCGACGACGTCGCGCTCGAGGAGCCCGCGCGCGAGCGCTCGGAAGCGCACGATGACGGCGGCGTCCCACTCGCCCGCGTTCGCGTGCGCCGTCGCGGCCCGCCGCAGCTCGGCCGCGCTGCGGCCCTCGGCCTCGCCGAACAGCTCGCCCACGCCGGTCGCCGCGCGCCGCGTCGCGCGCGGGACGCCCCACACGAGCAGCGCCGCGACGACGATGGCCGCGACCACGATCGCCGCGACGATCGCGAACGCCGAGCCCCACCCGCCGCCGAGCTGCACGTCGAAGAGGCTCGCGAAGAAATCGCCGATCGCCCGTGCGATGCGGTCGAACAGAGTGGGCTCGGCGGCTTCGTAGACCGGGTCCGACAGTTCGCGCTCGGCCCACTCGCGCCCTTCCTCACCGTCGGGTGTGAGCGGGGGCGCGCTCGCGAAGAGCACCGCCGCGCGCGCCGCGGGCAAGCCGTTCAGGACCACGGATGCTCGCGGTCGGCGTCACCCGCCGGGCGGCCGGGTGCGGCCCACTGGGTCGGCTGGGGCGCGTTCGGGTCGGGTGCGGGAGCGCCGGTTTCGGCCGGAGCCTGGGGCGCCGGTGGAGCGGGCGTCGCTCCCGGAGGCGGGGGGTAGGCCGCGTACGGCGGGGCTGCCGGCGGGGGCGCGAAGCCGCCCGGGGTCTGCGGGTAGGCGCTCGGCGCCGGGGGGTGGCCGCCCGGTGCCGGTGCGTACGCGCCCGGACCCGCGGGCGCCCCGTACGCGACGGGTGTGTTCTGGGGGAGGTGCGGATACCCGGCCGGGGGACCGTACGCGGCTGCCCCGTAGGGCACGCCCACCGGCGCCGGTCGCACGAACGAACGCCCGACGCCCTGCGTGTAGGGATCGGGAAGGCCGGACGCGCCCGCGTCGCGCCGCTCGACGTACGCGAGCAGGTCGAGGTCGAGACCCTCGCGACGCATGCGGCAGTCGATGTAGATGAGCGCGGCGGCGGTCGCCTGCACGATGAGCGCCATCGACTGGATGAGCAGCGTCACCGCCTGAGTGAGCAGGCCCGTGACGATGAGCGCGACGATCCCGGTCGCACCCGGGTCGCCCGTCGGGGCGATCACGGTGCCGAAGCCGGCGGCGATGATCGTGAACGGAATGCCGACGACCTGGCCGACGACGCCGAACACGAGCGAGATGAGCACGATGACGCCGAGCGCCGGCCAGAACCGGCCGCGGATGAGCGTCCACGAGCGGGCGATCGCGCCGAACACCGCCGCCTTCTCGAGGATGATCGCCGCAGGAGCGAGCAGCAGCTTCGTCGACAGCCACAGGCCGAGCGGGATCGCCCCGAGCACGACGAGCACGATGAGCGCGGCCGCCGCGGGCGGCGATGCCACCCCGATCGCGAAGAGCACGCCGCCCACGAGCGCGATGGCGACCACCGTGATGAGCAGCAGCAGGAGGGTGTAGCCGATGAGACGCCACACGACGGGACGCACGCGCCGCCACAGGGCCCCGAGCGTGAGCTTCTCGGCCACCGCGGCGTGCGCGACCTCGCTGACGACGATCCCCTGAACGATCACGCTCAGCACGCCCACGGCGAGCGCCAGCACGACGCCGGCGACGAGCGTGATCGCGGTCGAGCCGGCCGCGATCGCCTCGTACTCGTCGGTGCCCGGGCGGACGGTGTCCAGTCGCGAGAACGACGCGAAGGCGATCGCGCCGATGGCGACCAGCAGCAGCAGGTACGCACCGGTCTGGACGCACAGCGCGAAGCCCAGCAGCACACGCGGGTTCTGCCGCAGCGCGGCGAACGACTTGCCCAGGATCGTCCCGAAGGCGAGCGGATGCAGGGGGATGATCCCGGGCCGGGATGCCGGTGTCCAGGCCGGATAGGCGCTCACGGTTCGCCTCCTCGATGCACGGCCCGTCGCGGGCTGAATCCCTATCGTGTCACACGCGCGGCGATCCCTCGGCCTGCCTTCAGGTGGTGTGGATTACGCTGGGCGACAGCGCCCGGCGGACGCGCACCACTGTCGTGCCCGCAGCCGCACCCGGGCCGGACGCAAAGGACCGACGCGTTACATGACTTCACGAATTCTGGTGGTCGACGACGACACCGCCCTCGCCGAGATGATCGGGATCGTGCTGCGCACGGAAGGCTTCGACACCGTCTTCTGCGCCGACGGCGCGAAGGCCGTCGACGTGTGGCGATCGGAGCGCCCCGACCTCATCCTGCTCGACTTGATGCTGCCCGGCATGGACGGCATCGAGATCTGCACGCGCGTGCGCACGGAGTCCGGCGTGCCCATCATCATGCTCACCGCGCGCACCGACACCGCCGACGTCGTGAAGGGCCTCGAGTCCGGGGCCGACGACTACATCGTGAAGCCCTTCAATCCGAAGGAGCTCGTCGCCCGCATCCGCACGCGCCTGCGCCCGGCGGCGCAGCCCGCCGGCGAGATGCTGCGGGTCGGCGACCTCACCGTCGACGTCACCGCCCACGAGGTGCGCCGCGGCGACACCGTGATCGCGCTCACGCCGCTCGAGTTCGAGCTGCTCGTCGCGCTCGCCTCCAAGCCGCAGCAGGTCTTCTCGCGCGAGATGCTGCTCGAGCAGGTCTGGGGCTACCACTACAAGGCCGACACGCGGCTCGTGAACGTCCACGTGCAGCGTCTGCGCGCGAAGGTCGAGCAGGACCCCGACAACCCGAAGATCGTCACGACGGTGCGCGGCGTCGGCTATCGCGCCGGCGCTGTCGTCTGAGGTCCTCATGGCCCGGGGCAGCGCCGAGGCACCGGGCGGAACGACGACGCCCGCTGTCCGCTCCGCCGCGAGCCGCGCGCGCGACTGGCGCGCGTGGCCGGGTGAGGTGGCGCTGCTGTGGCGGCGGTCGCTGCGCTTCCGCACGGTCGTCATCACGCTCGCGCTCACGGCGCTCGCGATCCTCGTCGCGTGCGTGTGGATGGCGCTCGCGATCCAGAACGACCTCTTCGACTCGCGCGCCCGGCAGGTGCAGGCCGACGCGCTGCGGGCGAGCGTCGAGGCGCAGGCCACGCTCGACTCGGCCGAGGCGCAGGGCAGCGAGGTCCAGCTGCAGAACCTCCTGCTCGCGGTGGGCGCCACGATCGCGCAGCAGTCCGAGTCCGACCTGTTCACGATGAAGCGATCCGACCAGACGCCGTCGTCGATCGCGCCGCCCGACCTCGTCTCGGGCGGGTTCGAGTCGTACGTGATGGTGAGCGATTCGATGCGCGCCGCGGTGCAGACGGATGCCTCGCGCCAGTGGTGGCAGTCGGTGGGCATCGAGGTCGGAGATCGCACGATCCCCGGCATCGTGGTGGGCCAGCAGCTGCAGGTGCCGGAGCTCGGCGCGTACGAGCTCTACCTCGCGTACGACCTCGCCGCGGCGCAGCAGACGCTCGGCTTCGTGCAGCTCACGCTGTGGGTCGTCGGCGTGGGACTCGTGCTGCTCATCGGGGCGATCGCATGGTTCGTGCTGCGCTCGGTGACCACGCCGATCGGCGAGGCCGCCGACACGAGCGCGCGGCTCGCCTCCGGCGAGCTCGGCGTGCGGCTTCCCGTGCGCGGCGAGGACGAGTTCGCGACGCTCGGCCGCTCGTTCAACGCGATGGCCGACAGCATCGAGTCGCAGATCAAGGAGCTCGCCGACCTGTCGCTCGTGCAGCAGCGCTTCGTGTCGGACGTCTCGCACGAGCTGCGCACGCCGCTGACGACGATCCGCCTCGCGGCCGACATGATCAACGACCGGCGCGAGGAGTTCGACCCGGCGACGGCGCGGGCCGCGGAGCTGCTCAATGCGCAGGTGCAGCGTTTCGAGACGCTGCTGTCGGACCTCCTCGAGATCAGCCGCTACGATGCGGGCTCCGTGCAGCTCGAGCTCGAGCCGACGAGCCTCGCGCACCTCGCCGAGGACGTCATCGCGTCGATGCACGCGCTCGCCGAACAGCACGGAAGCGACGTGCGTCTCGTCGCCCCGGGCGGGTACTCGCCCGTGGAGCTCGACCCGCGGCGCGTGCGACGCATCGTGCGCAACCTCCTCGGCAATGCCATCGAGCACGGCGAGGGCCGCCCGATCGTGGTGACGGTCGACAGCGACCAGCAGGCGGTCGCACTGGGCGTGCGGGACTTCGGCATCGGCATGCGGCCGGAAGACGCCGAGCACGTCTTCGACCGCTTCTGGCGGGCCGACCCCTCCCGCAGCAGGACGATCGGCGGAACAGGTCTCGGCCTGTCGATCGCGCTCGGCGATGCCCGACTGCACGGGGGCGAGCTCGCGGTGTGGTCGGAGCCCGGCCGCGGCTCGAACTTCGTGCTCACGCTCCCGCGAACGGGCGGCCAGCTCAGCGGGTCGTCCCCCGTTCCGGTCGACCCGGGCGACGACGCCTCCGCGGGACTCGACGACCTCGGCCTCACGCAGCCGCTCGACGTGCAGGTGACGGATGCCGCGGCATCCGATTCACGCACCGATGCGGATGCCCCGACCGCAGGAGGCCGCTCGTGATGCCCGCCACCGGCACGCCGTCGACCCGTCGCGCGATACGGCGGGGCATCCGATCCGCCGTCGCCGCGCTCGCGGCCGCCCTAGCCCTTACCGCGTGCGGGTCGCTGCCCACCACGGGCCAGGTGCAGCCCGGCCTTCCCGCCGGCGATGTCGGGACGGCGCCCGACTTCACGTTCATCCCGGCAGGGCCGCAGCCCGGTGCGACGCCCGAGGAGATCGTGGACGGGTTCATCCGCGCGGGCACGGGCGCCGCGGGCGGCTGGGAGCGTGCGCGCGAGTTCCTCTCGCCGTCGCTGCGAGACGAGTGGGACCCGACCGCGAGCGTCACGATCGACATCGGCGAGCGCGAGCTCACGTCGGCCACCGAGGGTGACGTGACGGCCGCTCTCGTGCGCGTGGCGACCGTCGACGAGAACGGCGCCTACTCCCTCGACGAGGGCACGACCACCGAGCTGCCGTTCCGCCTCGCGCAGCAGGACGACGGCGAGTGGCGCATCACCGAGGCGCCCGACGGCATCGTGCTCGCGCGCAACGTCTTCCCGAGCATCTTCCACGAGTACGCGGTGATGTACTTCGACCCGACGTGGACGTTCCTCGTGCCCGATGTGCGGTGGTTCGCGACGAACCCGGCGACGCGCATCTCGCGGGCGCTGATGGACGGAACCCCCAGCCCGTGGCTCGCGGAGTCGGTCGTGACCGCCGTGCCCGACAGCGTGCACCTCGAGCCGGCGGCGGTGCCCGTGTCCTCCGGCGCCGCGAACGTCGGGCTCTCGGCCGAGGCGCTCGACCTCGACGCCGAGACGCTGAGCCGCATCCAGGCGCAGCTCGACGCGAGCCTGCAGACGGCGAACATCTCACAGGCCGACCTGTTCGTCGAGACGACCCCGCTCGAACCCGAGCCCGCCGCGACCCGCTCGACGAGCGTCGTCGCGCAGCCGCTCGTGCTCACGGAGGACGGATTCGGTTTCCTCACCGGCGGCGAGATCGCGCCGATCCCCGGGCTGTCCCAGCTCGTGGTCGAGACGCAGCCCGCCTCGGTGCAGGTCGCCCCCGACCGGGACTTCGCCGCGGCGCGCCTCGCGAACGGGGCGGTCGCGCGGCTCGATGCCGAGCAGGGCGTGCTGGTGACGGACACGCGGCCGGGCCTCGTCGATCCGAGCGCAGACCCGCTCGGATACGTGTGGAGCGTCCCGACCGGCGCACCCGACGCCGTGCAGGTCGCCGCGGTCGACGGAGCCGTGCGGCCCGTCGCCGATGCGTGGACGGGCGCGACGCAGCTGCACGCGATGGCGGTGTCCCGGGACGGCGCACGCGTGGCGGCGGCGGTGAGCGCGGGCGGCAGCAGCGAGGTGTGGGTCGCAGGCGTCGTGCGCGACGCCGAGGGCGTGCCCGTGCGCCTCGGCGAGCACGAGCGCATCGCGCGGCTGCCCGGTCCTGCGGTGTCGCTCTCGTGGCTCGACGACTCCACCGTCGGCGTGCTCGGCTCGGGCACCGGCGGAGGCGTGTCGCTGTTCGAGGTGGTCGTCGGCGGCACGATGACGACGACGGATGCACCGACCGCCGCCACCTCGGTGGCGGGCGTCAACTCGCCGGCGGCCGTCCGGCTGCACACCGACGACGGGCTCGTCTACGTGCGCCGCGGCTCGAGCTGGGCGCAGACGACCCAGGGGGTGCTCGTCCTCGCGACGCAGCAGGGCCGGCCGCGCTGATCCTGCTCCGGCGCCGAGGCGTCGGCTCCTCCCCGATCGGGGCAGGTCGTCGGATTTCTGCACCGGGCGTGCCCGCGCGCCCGGTGGGCGGCGGAGATCCGTCAGCGTGGGGGAGTGACCTCCTCCGACGCGCTCGCCGAGATCGTCGCGCGATCTCTCGCCGACGCGTTCGCACTGCTCCTCCCCGTGGACTGCGCCGGATGCGACGAACCCGACATCGCGCTGTGCGAAGCCTGCCGTGACGCGCTCGCACCTGCCGCGACGTGCGACCGCCTCGCATCGGGGCTCCCGGTGTGGAGCGGTCTGCCGTTCGAGGGCGTCGCGGCACGCGTCATCCGCGCCCTCAAGCAGGACGGGCGCACAGGACTCGCCCGGCCGCTCTCGATGCCGTTGCGCGCCGCTCTCGCCGCGGCGACCACGAGCGTGGGCGGGGTCGACGCCATCGTGCCCGTCCCGACGTCGAGGGCGGCGTACCGGCGCCGCGGATTCCGCGTCGTCGAGCTCGTCGCACGGCGTGCAGGCGTGCGCACCGAGCGTCTCCTCCTGCCCGCGCGGCGCGTCGCCGACCAGCGCGGGCTCGGCGTCGAGGCCCGTCGTGCGAACGTGAGCGGAAGCATGCGTGCGCGTGGCACGGGCGCGCGGCGCGTGCTCGTGGTCGACGATGTGGTCACGACCGGGGCGACCCTCGACGAGGCCGCTCGTGCTCTGCGCGCGGCCGGTGCCGACGTCGCGGGCGGCGTCTGCGTCGCTCGCACGCCGCGACACGCCCGGGCGTCGTCATAAGTGACCCGCCGGGACTTTCCTCACGTGACACCCGGGCGGCGCCGGGATAGCGTGGGAGACAACAAGGCGACTGACCGGTCCGCCCTTGGCCGGGGGACCGGAGCAAGGAGGTCAAGGATGGAAACCAGCATCGTCGGCGTGGGTGTCGGTATCACCGATCGTTTCCGCACCGTGGTCGAAGAGAAGGCCGTCCGCATCGAGCACCTCGCGCCGCGCGCACAGCGTCTCGACGTCAAGGTCACGCACCAGGCGTACAAGAACGGACGCATGGAGGACGACACCGTCGAGCTGACGGTCACGGGCAAGGGCCCGATCGTCCGAGCCGAAGCGACCGACGGCGACAAGTTCGCCGCCCTCGACATGGCCGTCGACAGGCTGTGCCAGCAGCTCCGTCGGGCGAAGGAGAAGCGGGTCGACGCTCGTCAGCACCCGCGCGGGGCCACCTTCAAGAACGGATCCCTGCAGGGCATCGACGTCGAGCCGGTGTCGGCCGACGTGCTCCACGCCGTCGCGACCGGCGAGATCCCGATCATCGCGGGAGAGGACGGCGAGGGCGACTACACGCCCGTCGTCATCCGTACGAAGAACTTCGAGCCCGAGTGGCTCACGGTCGAAGAGGCCGTCGACCGCATGGAGCTTGTCGGACACGACTTCTTCCTCTTCATCGACGCGCGCACCGACCACCCGAGCGTCGTGTACCGCAGGAAGGGCTGGGACTACGGCGTGATCTCGCTGACGACGCCGGCCGCGCCCGAGCGCGCCGCTTCGTAGCCCCGGGTGACGCTCACGCGCACCCGCTGGGTGCCGATCGGACTGCTCGTCGTCGTCGGCATCGCGGCGGGCATGCAGTTCGCGAAGGTCGCAGCCGTCTTCCTGCCTGTGGCTGCGGCCTTCGACGCCCCTGACACGGTCGCGGCGCTGTTCGTGTCGGCGCCCGCGATCGTGGGGATGGTGCTGGGCCTCACCGCGAGCGTGCTCGCGGCGCGCATCGGGTTCCGCCGCGTCATCGTCGCGTGCCTGGCGATCGGGGCGGTCCTGTCGCTCGTGCAGTCGTTCCTGCCGCCGCTGCCGATCTTCCTCGGAGCGCGCGTGCTCGAAGGCGTCGCGCACTTGGGGCTCGTCATCTCGTGCCCTGTGCTCATCATCCTGCTGAGTGCGCCGCGGCACGTGTCGCTCGCGATGAGCCTTTGGGGCGCGTTCTTCGGACTCGCCTTCGCGTTCGCGGGCTGGCTCGCGCCGATCGTCGAGCAGGCGGGTGGCGTCGGCGCCGTCTTCCTCGGACACGCGATCCTCCTCGCTGTGCTGCTCGGAGCCGTCCTGCTCGTGCTGCCACACGTGCCGGGGGAGCAGCCGAATCGTGACGCGCATGCCGAGGGCTTCTTCCGCGCGCATGTCGACGCGTACCGGTCGCCGCGGCAGTTCCTGCCGGGCGCCGTGTTCATCTTCCACACGCTCATGTACGTGCCGCTCGTGACGTTCGTGCCGCTCTTCGCGGACGCGTCCATCGCGGGCGTGCTCCTCGTGTGGATGCCGCTCGTGAGCATCATCGGCACGATCGTCGCGGGCTTCGTCGGGCAGTACACCACGACACCCCCGGTCGTGCTCATCGTCGGCTACGCGGGCGTGGCCGTTCTCGTGATCGCGACGTGGGCGCTGCTGGCGGGCGAGATCCCGATCCTGCTCGTGCCGCTTGCGCTCATGTTCTTCTCGGGGCTCATCCAGGGCGCCGCGTTCGGACTGATCCCGTCGCTGTCGACCGACCCGACGGTGACCTCGCGCGCGAACGGCGTCCTGACGCAGCTCGGCAACCTCGGGTCGACGGTCGGCCCGCCGCTGTTCGCATCGCTCATCGCCGGCACCGGGGCTGCGGGTTTCGTGCCCATCATGTGGCTGGTCGTCGCGCTGTGCGTCGGCGGCGGCATCACGAGCGTGATCGCCCTGCGGCTCACGGGCGCGCGCCCGCTGCGCTCGTCGGTCCCCGACCGAGCGCACTGACTCTCGACCGGATGCCGCGCGGCGGCACTGGGCGGGGCATCCGTCTCAGTCGAAGATGCCGTCGAGGATGCTGCCGATCACGAGCCCGCCGAGGATCCCGCCCATGAGGTCTCCGCCGCCGCGGCGGCCGCCGCCCCAGCCCTGCTGCGGCGCGCCCCACGGCGTCATGTCCTGCGGGCGGGCGGCGTCGATGTCGCGCTGCGCGAGCTGCAGGGCCTCGCCCGCGAGGAACGCGACGCGGCGTGCCATCGCCATCGACTGCTCCCGATGATCTTCGTCGATCGCGGTGGCCGCGGCCGCAGACGTTCCGAGGTAACGGTCGAGGTCGACGCGCACGCGTTCCGCCTCGGCGAGACGCGTGCGCGCGTCGGCGCCGATCCAGCCGCGGTGCCCCGCGATGACGTCGCGCGCGACGGCGAGCTGGCGGTCGGCGTCGTCGATCGCGTGGCGCACGTGCTCGAGCGGCGGGATCGGGCGGGCGGCGCGCTCGCGCGCGGCGGCGATCGCCGCGTCGAGGGCGGAGTTGGCCTCGCGCAGGCGCGAGAGGTGCGTGAACGGGTCGGTGTTCACTCCGGGCGCGGGGAGGCCGGCGAGCGCCTCCTGCACGTCGGCGATCGCCTTCGACACGGCGGGGGTGTGCGGCTCCTTGAGCGCGACCGCGACGTCGCCCCGCGAATCCTCGACGATCGCCGCGAGCGTCGCCTCGGCACGCAGCGCCTCGATCTCGAACGTCTCGACCGCGTCGACGAGTGTCGCCGCACGCCTGACCGCCTCGGTCGAGGCTTCGAGCGCGAGGTTCGCCTGCTCGCGCTGGCCGGCATCGCGGCGGCGCTCGGCCACGCTCGCGGAGTGCTCCGCGAACGACAGCAGCTGCTCGCCCTCGGCGGGGTTCGCCTCGATCTGCTTCATCGCGTCGGCCGAGTATCGCGCCGAGAGGCGGTCGATCGTCGCGCGGGCCTCGGGGAGGCGGGCGCGCAGGCGCGCGGCATCCGCCCTCACGCCCGCGATGATCTCGGGAGCGCGACGTGCCCGCGCGATCGGCTCGGCGAGCGCTGCCGTGCGGTCGTCGAGCAGGTCCTCGGCCCACTCGCACAGCTGCACGATGCGCGCGTTGCGCGTGCGCAGCTCTTCGGGGGTGTCGGGGATCTCGTCGTGGTTGAGCTGGTGGAGGTGGAACGCCTCCTGCATGTGAGTGCGCACCGCCTCGAGCGCCTCGCGCAGGTCTTTCGTGGGACCGGGTCCGAGCTCGGCCTCGGCGAACGCGAGCTCGTCGGTGGTCAGCCGGATGCGCTCGTCGGCGGAGACGAGGGCGCTGCGGGCCCGGCGGGCGAGGTCCGCGTCCTGAGCCTCGAGCGCCGCCTTCTCTTCGCGCTTGCGTGCGCCCCAGAAACCCGCCATGTCTCGATCCTACGGGGCAAGCTTGAAGGCGCCTGGGGAGGTCGCCGGGTGCTGTGGAGAGCGGCCGAGACGGATGCCGCGGCCTCAGTCCTCGCGGTCGGATCGGTGCCGCGGCTTGCGCGCGGGCCGGTCGTCGTCGAAGCGCCGCGACGGGCGGCGGTCCTTCGATCCGGGGCCGCGATCGGGCGAGCGGTCGAAGCGCCTGCCCGGGGCTCCCGTGTCGAGGCGCAGCTGGATGAGCTGTCCCGAGATGCGCGTGCCCGACAGTCGGTCGAGCGTCTCGGGCGAGAGGTCGGCGGGCAGCTCCACGAGCGAGAAGTCCGGGCGGATCTGGATCGCGCCGAAGTCGTCTCGACGCAGGCCGCCTTCGTTCGCGAGCGCGCCCACGATCTGGCGGGGCTCGACCCGCTGACGGCGCCCGACGGCGATGCGGTAGGTCGCGAAGCCCTCGCGGGGCGGGCGCGGGCGTCGCTCGCCGCGGTCGCCGCGCTCGCCGCCGTCACGCTCGAACCGGCCCGCACCCCGCTCGCGCCGCTCGGGGCGTGCCGGGGGCTCGGGGTCGGGCTCGAGCAGCAGCCGCTCGTCGCCCTGCGCGACCACCGCGAGCGCGGCGGCCACGTCGACCTCGGGCACGTCGTGGTTGCGGACGTAATGGGCGACGATGTCGCGGAAGCCCTCGATGCGCTCCGCCTCGGCGAGCGCCGCCGTGATGCGGTCGTCGAAGCGCGCGAGGCGCGTGACGTTGACCTCGTCGACGCTCGGCAGCGGCATCTCGGTGAGCTCGTGCCGCGTCGCGCGCTCGATCATGCGCACGAGCCCGCGCTCGCGGGGCGTGACGAAGCTGATCGCGTCACCGGTGCGGCCCGCGCGCCCCGTGCGGCCGATGCGATGCACGTACGACTCGGCGTCGGTGGGGATGTCGTAGTTCACCACGTGGGAGATGCGGTCGACGTCGAGGCCGCGGGCCGCCACATCCGTCGCCACCAGGATGTCGAGCTTGCCCGACTTGAGCTGATTCACCGTCTTCTCGCGCTGGGGCTGGGCGATGTCGCCGTTGATCGCGGCGGCCGAGTACCCGCGGGCGCGGAGCTTCTCGGCGATCTCCTCCGTGATGTTCTTCGTGCGGCCGAAGACGATCATGCCGTCGAAGTTCTCGACCTCGAGGATGCGCGTGAGCGCATCCATCTTCTGCTGCCACGGCACGACGAGGTAGCGCTGCGCGATGTTCG
The DNA here is from genome assembly GCF_013409785.1 of Microbacterium immunditiarum. Lineage (NCBI taxonomy): Bacteria > Bacillati > Actinomycetota > Actinomycetes > Micrococcales > Microbacteriaceae > Microbacterium > Microbacterium immunditiarum. Next base: position 3,216,564 of record NZ_JACCBV010000001.1, on the reverse strand, counting down.
CCGACGTCTTGGTCGTCGCCTTGACCGTGATCTCTTCGGGATCGTTGAGGTACTGCTGCGACATGCGGCGGATCGTCGCGGGCATCGTCGCCGAGAAGAGGGCGACCTGCTTCGTGTCGGGGGTCTCGGCGAGGATCGTCTCGACGTCCTCGGCGAATCCCATCTTGAGCATCTCGTCGGCCTCGTCGAGCACGAGGTACTTGAGCTCCGACAGGTCGAGCGTGCCCTTGTCGAGGTGGTCGATGATGCGGCCGGGCGTCCCCACGACGATGTGCACGCCACGCCGGAGCGCCGACAGCTGCACGCCGTACCCCTGACCGCCGTAGACGGGGAGCACGTGCACGCCCTTGAGGTGGGACGCGTACTTCTCGAACGCCTCGCATACCTGCAGCGCGAGCTCGCGGGTCGGGGCGAGCACGAGCGCCTGCGGACTCTTCTGCGAAAGGTCGAGCCGGTCGATGATCGGCAGCGCGAACGCGGCCGTCTTGCCGGTGCCGGTCTGCGCGAGGCCCACGACGTCGCGGCCGGCGAGCAGGGTCGGGATCGTCGCGGCCTGGATGGCCGACGGTGTCTCGTACCCCACATCGCGCAGCGCCTTGAGCACCGCATCGCCCAGGGCGAGGTCTGCGAACGTCATCGGCGCGGGCTCGGAAGGGGCCTCGACGTCGATCCTGGTCTGGTCAGTGGACACAGTTCAGGCTAATGCGCGGCGCCTGGGAAGCGACAGGACACCGGTGGGTTCGTCCGATCAGCGGGTGGCGGATGCCGCGGGCCGCCCGCGCTTGGGCCGGATCGTCGACAGCTCGAGCCCGATCGAGTGGTCAGGATTCTCGGCGAGACGCCGCTCGGCGTGGTCGAGCCATCGCAGCTCGGCCTCCGTCTGGAACGCCATCGAATCGAGCACGAGAGACCATGCGATGCCCTCGGGTCCCTGGGCGTCTCCGCCCGGATAGGTCGCGCCGCGGAGCGCCTCGAGGCGCTCGTGCGACGCGCGCCGCTGCGTCTCGAGGATCCCCGTCACGCCGACCCCCGGCAGCGTCGCGGCGACCGCGAGCTTGATCGCGAGCTCGTCCCGCGTGCCGGCGGGGCGTTCGACGGGGGAGGCCAGCCACTCCCGGACGGCGGCGGAGCCGGCATCCGTGATCTGCCAATAGACGTGACCGTGCTCGTCGGCCGCGCCCTTCTCGACGAGCCCGTCGCGCTCGAGACGGTCGAGCGTGTTGTAGATCTGCCCGACGTTGAGGGGCCAGGTCCCGCCGGTGCGCCGGTCGAACTCCGCCCGCAGCTGGTACCCGTAGCAGGGTCCCTGTTCAAGGATGGCCAAGAGGCTCTGCCGCACCGACATCCGCAACTCCATGTGCATACCGAGTATCTGGATGCCGAGTATATGCATACCCGGCAAACGATGGCTCGGCCCTCCACACCCAGCGCACACCAAGTCACGGGCGGATAACATAGGCAGGTATGCCCGCGGGGCGCTCGACGGCGTGCGCGCGGGAGCGGCGATCGCCGCACAGCCCGACAGATGGAGACACTCCGTGGCCAACCCTCTCGAGAAACTGCTCCGCGCCGGTGAAGGACGCATCCTGCGCCGGCTCCAGCAGGTCGTGAAGGCCGTCAACGCCCTCGAAGAGGACTACGCGCAGCTCACCGACGAAGAGCTGCGCGGCGAGACCGCGGAGCTGCGCGCACGCTACGACGCCGGCGAGTCCCTCGACCGCCTCATGCCCGAGGCCTTCGCCGCCGTCCGCGAGGCCGCCAAGCGCACAATCGGCCAGCGCCACTACGACGTGCAGATCATGGGCGGCGCGGCGCTCCACCTCGGAAACATCGCCGAGATGAAGACCGGTGAAGGAAAGACGCTCGTCGCGACGCTGCCCGCGTACCTCAACGCGATCGCCGGCAAGGGCGTGCACGTCGTCACCGTCAACGACTTCCTCGCGTCGTACCAGTCCGACCTCATGGGCCGCATCTACCGTGCGCTCGGCATGACGACGGGTACGATCGTCGCCGGCCAGACGCCCGAGGTGCGCCGTGAGCAGTACAACGCCGACATCACGTACGGCACGAACAACGAGTTCGGCTTCGACTACCTGCGCGACAACATGGCCTGGCGCAAGGAGGACCTCGTCCAGCGCGGCCACTTCTTCTCCATCGTCGACGAGGTCGACTCGATCCTCATCGACGAGGCGCGCACCCCGCTCATCATCTCGGGTCCGTCCTCCGGCGAGGCCAACCGCTGGTTCGTCGAGTTCGCCAAGATCGCGCGCACGCTCGAGCCGGGCATGGACTACGAGGTCGACGAGAAGAAGCGCACGGTCGGTGTGCTGGAGCCCGGCATCGAGAAGGTCGAGGACTACCTCGGCATCGACAACCTGTACGAGTCGGCGAACACGCCGCTCATCTCGTTCCTCAACAACTCGCTCAAGGCGCTCGCGCTCTTCAAGCGCGACACCGACTACGTCGTCATGAACGACGAGGTCATGATCGTCGACGAGCACACCGGTCGCATCCTCGTGGGCCGCCGCTACAACGAGGGCGTGCACCAGGCGATCGAGGCCAAGGAGGGCGTGCCGGTCAAGGCCGAGAACCAGACGCTCGCGACCGTGACGCTGCAGAACTACTTCCGTCTGTACGAGAAGCTCTCGGGCATGACCGGCACGGCTGAGACCGAGGCGGCCGAGTTCATGTCGACGTACACGCTCGGCGTGGTCCAGATCCCGACGAACAAGCCCATGGTCCGCAAGGACATGCCCGACCTCGTCTACAAGAACGAGCAGGCCAAGTTCGCGCAGGTCGTCGAAGACATCGCGCGTCGCCACGAGCAGGGGCAGCCGGTCCTCGTCGGAACGGTGAGCGTCGAGAAGAGCGAGTACCTGTCGCGGCTGCTCGCGAAGAAGGGCATCAAGCACGAGGTCCTCAACGCGAAGAACCACGCGCGCGAGGCCGAGATCGTCGCTCGCGCGGGCCGCCTGGGCGCGGTCACCGTCGCGACCAACATGGCCGGTCGCGGCACCGACATCATGCTCGGAGGGAACGCGGAGTTCCTCGCCGTGCAGGAGATGAAGGCGCGCGGTCTCGACCCGGTCGAGACAGCGGAGGAGTACGAGGCCGAGTGGGACACCGTCTACGCCGATGTGCGCGAGAAGGTGGCCGCCGAGGCGGAGACGGTGGTTCGGGCCGGCGGTCTGTACGTGCTCGGCACGGAGCGTCACGAGTCCCGCCGCATCGACAACCAGCTGCGCGGTCGCTCGGGCCGTCAGGGCGACCCGGGTGAGAGCCGCTTCTACCTGTCGCTCACCGACGACCTCATGCGCCTGTTCCAGTCGGGCGCCGCCGAGGCGATCCTCGCCCGCACGAACTTCCCCGACGACGTCGCGATCGAGTCGGGCATGGTCACGCGCGCCATCAAGAGCGCGCAGGCGCAGGTCGAGGCGCGCAACGCCGAGATCCGCAAGAACGTCCTCAAGTACGACGACGTCCTGAACCGGCAGCGCGAGGCGATCTACTCCGACCGCCGCCACATCCTGCAGGGCGACGACATCGCAGACCGCGTCCAGCACTTCATCGAGGACGCGATCAACGCGATCATCGTCGACCACACGGGGTCGGGTCACAGCGAGAACTGGGACTTCGATGCGCTGTGGACGGAGCTGAAGACTCTCTATCCGGTCGGCGTCACGATCGACGAAGTCGTCGCCGAGGCCGCCGGCCGCAAGGGCGGCATCACCGCCGACGGCCTCAACCGCGAGATCCTCTCCGACGCGAAGATCGCCTACCAGAAGCGCGAGGAGCAGCTCGGCGCGCCCGCGATGCGCGAGCTGGAGCGCCGCGTCGTCCTGCAAGTGCTCGACCGCCGCTGGCGCGACCACCTCTACGAGATGGACTACCTGAAGGACGGCATCGGCCTGCGTGCGATGGCCCAGCGCGACCCGCTCATCGAGTACCAGCGCGAGGGCTACCAGATGTTCCAGGCGATGATGGGCCAGATCAAGGAGGAGTCGGTCGGCTACCTCTACAACCTCGAGGTCGAGGTCCGTCGCGCGGGCGAAGGCGAGCAGGCGACGCAGGTCGAGGCGAAGGGCCTCACCGCGCCGACCGTCGACGGCCAGCGGCTCCAGTACACCGCTGCGAACGACGCCGGCGAGGTCGAGGTGCGCAACGAGCGTGGTCAGGTGCAGCAGGCCGCGACCCGGCTGCGCCGGGCGGCGGCCGCGGCTGCAGCGGCGCCCCAGCAGCAGCAGCCGCAGCAGGCACCGGCCGCAGAGGCGCCTCGCGGGGCATTCGGACAGCGCACGGACGGCGCGGATCAGCCCGCGCAGCAGCAGGCGCCCCTGAACCGCGCTCAGCGCCGCGCCGCCGAGCGCAAGCGCTGAGCAGGGAATCGACGAGTGGCCCGGGGTATGTGCCCCGGGCCACCTGCCGTCGATTGGACCTCTGAGCGCGCGGATATCCTGAGACGATGACCCTCCGTCCTCTCGATCAGTCCAGCAAGCTCAAGGGTGTCCTCTACGAGATCCGCGGGCAGGCACTGGTCGAGGCCGACAGGCTCGAGTCCGAGGGCCACACGATCCTCAAGCTCAACACGGGCAACCCCGCGACATTCGGCTTCGAGGCGCCCTTCCAGATCGTGCGCGACATGATCGAGGCGATCCCCCATGCCCACGGATACAGCGACAGCCGCGGCATCATGTCCGCGCGCCGGGCCGTCGTGTCGCGCTACGAGGAGGTGCCGGGGTTCCCCCTCTTCGACCCCGACGACGTCTACCTCGGCAACGGCGTGTCCGAGCTCATCACGATGACGATGCAGGCGCTGCTGGACGAGGGCGACGAGGTGCTCATTCCGGCGCCCGATTACCCGCTGTGGACGGCGATGACGAGCCTCGCCGACGGCACTCCCGTGCACTATCTGTGCGACAGCGTGAACGGGTGGCAGCCCGACCTCGACGACATCCGCGCGAAGATCACCCCACGTACGAAGGCGATCGTGGTGATCAACCCCAACAACCCGACCGGGGCGGTCTACACGCGCGAGGCGCTCGAAGGAATCGTCGAGATCGCGCGCGAGCATTCGCTGCTGCTTCTGTCCGACGAGATCTACGACCGCATCCTGTACGACGACGCCGTGCACATCCCGCTCGCGACACTCGCCCCCGACCTGCTGTGCCTGACCTTCAACGGGCTGTCGAAGACCTACCGCGTGGCGGGGTACCGTTCAGGCTGGCTCGTCATCACCGGACCGAAGAAGCATGCGGCCGGTTTCCTCGAGGGCATCCAGCTCCTCGCCTCGACGCGCCTGTGCCCGAACGTGCCGGCCCAGCACGCCGTGCAGGCCGCCCTTTCGGGCGTCCAGTCCATCGACGCGCTCATCGCCCCCGCCGGACGCCTGCACGAGCAGCGCGACGCGGCGTGGGAGGCGCTCGAGGCGATCCCCGGCGTGACCTGCCACCGCCCCGAGGGCGCGCTCTACGCGTTCCCGCAATTCGACCCGGAGGTCTACGACATCCGCGACGACGCCAAGCTCGTGTACGACTTCCTCGTCGCCGAGCACGTCCTGATCGTGCAGGGGACGGGCTTCAACTGGCCGACCCCCGACCACGTGCGCATCGTGACGCTCCCCGAGGCACGCGTGCTCACCGAGGCGATCGAGCGGCTCGGCAACTTCCTCGCGTCGTACCGGCAGTGACGATGCGGATGCCGCCGCCGATGTGAGAGCGGGGGCGGGCATCCGTCAAGACCCTCCCGCGCACCGCGCGTGCGACGTATCCTCGCGCGCATGGCCATCGAACTGAATCAACCCGCGCTGCGGCACGCCCGCGCGCTCATCCGCGAGGGCAAGGTCGTCAAGGACGAGAGGGACGACTGGTCCGAGGCGGCGCCCACCGCCGATGAGGAGAACGCCTTCATCGAGCGCGAGGGGTGGACCGAGTTCTCGCACTGGCACCTCGGCATCGACAGATCCGAGAACCGCGAGACGAAGCAGGCGTACTCGTTCCCGTTCGGCGACTTCCGCAAGGTGCACCGGTCCGGGGTCATCTCCGCGGAGAGTCGCGCCGGCCAGTACGACCACACCGAGATCCGGGACGCGCTCAAGAAGCTGCTCGAGCTCATCGACGAGGACTGAGCGCCCCGGGCTCTGCGCCCGGCGGTGGGCGCAGGGCGACGCTCAGCGTACGGCGACGATCACAGCAGCGCGAGCGACGTCGCGCGCCAGCGCCTGTCGGTGCCCTCGAGCCGCATCGCGACCGCACGCGTGCGTGCGGGTCCCGCGACGATGACGACGCCCTCGACGATTCCGTCGGCGGGGGAGGAGTGGTGCACCGAGAGGATCGCGTGGACGGGGCGCGTCGCCGGTACGCCGCGCGCGCTGCGCGCGCGGGCGGCGAGGTTCGAGCGGGTGACGAGCTTGCGGTAGGCGTCTTCGCTCAGCCATCGCGCGAGCTGGTCGACATCGCGCACGCCGGCGAACACTTCGAGGACGCCGACCGTCAGGTTGCGCAGCAGCGGCGCGGGGTCGGGCAGCGCCGCGGTCGAAGTTCGCTGCGGTGCGAAGTGCCGGGTGATGTCAAACGGATCGTCTCTTGGGTATGCGCGGGCGGAGCCCGCGGGCATCGTTGCCATGCGTGGACCTATCTCGACGTGGGGGGATGTCGATTTGGGAGGGGGGACCCTCAGTAGAACACGAACGAACTCTCAGGAGAAATTCAGGTTCGGGGCGCTGTGGATAAACCTGGCCGGCATTTCTGCGCGTGGCCTACGCTCGCGTCGTGCGCTGGGATCGGTTCTTCGACGACCTCGAGGCGCAGTTCGCGTCGGAGTGGGAGGCCGAACGCGCCGCGCTCGACACCGAGGCGGAGCGGCTGCGCCTCTCGCGCGTGCCGTTGCGCGACCGCCTCGCGGCGCTCCAGGGTCGTGAGCGGACGGGTTCCTCGCCGTCCTTCGAGTTCTCCGACGGCGCGGTGCTCGCGGCCGAGGTCTCGGGCGTGGGAGCGGACTGGGTCGCACTCGACCCCTCTGAGTCGCGTGCGGGCGCCGTGCTCGCGCCGCTCGCGTCGATCGCCGCGATCGGCGCCGGCCATGCCGACGTCCTGCGCAGCGCGCGCCCCCTCGAGGCGCGCTCGTCCCTCACCGATCGGATGACACTCGGCTTCGTCCTGCGCGACCTCGTCCGGCGTCGTGCGGCGGTGGTCGTCCACCTCGCGACGGGCCGCGGCCTGACCGGGACGATCGACCGGGCCGGAGCGGACCACCTCGACCTCGCGCTGCATGAGCCGGGCACGCCGCGACGGGCATCCGATGTGATCGGCTACCGCCTGGTGCCGTTCGCATCGATCGCGTGGATGCGGCTCGACGCGCCGCCGGGCGTGATCTGACGGCGCGCCTTCGCCTCGTGAGGGCGGGACGGATGCTCAGTCGGCATTCCGCACGATGCCGGTGCCCCAGAGCTCCGGGAAGCTCGCCTCGTTCGACTCGCGCCACAGGGCGGCGAGGCGCTCCTCTTCGGCCAGATCGTCGAGGTAGTCGTTCACGCTGCGCGCGAACACGCGCAGCTGCGCGGACGAACCGACCCGCACGCCGCGAATGCGAGCCGTGCGGACGAGGTCGACGACGTCATCGACCGAGATGCCGAGAAGCTCGGCCACCTGTGCCGGCGCGAGCAGCCGGGAGTCGGACGGGGTCGCGGACATGTCTCCGATTATCGTGGCGCCGGGGGCGGTCGGGCTCGTCGGGTCCCGGTCTGTGGATAACCGAGAAGCGTGCTCGACGGTCTGCGTCACGATGGGTGGCATGACCGCGATCGACACCACTCGACCACGCCCGAAGCCGTTCTGGTCCGATGCCCGGTTCCTCATCGGGGTGCTGCTGGTCGTCGCATCGATCGCGGGTGTGTGGTTCGTGGTCTCCGCGTCGCGCCAGACCGTGCCGGTGCTCACCGCCGCGCGCACGATCGTGCCGGGCCAGCCGGTCGCAGCCGACGACGTCCGCACGATCGACGTCGCCCTGGGCCGTGCCGCCGACGCGTACCTCGCCCCCGAAGCCCTTGCCGAGGGCGTCATCGCGACGCGCACGATCGAGTCCGGCGAGCTGGTTCCGGTGAGCGCCGTCGGCGACGCCGAACGAGCAGACACGACGAGCGTCGTGGTGCGCAGCACCGTCGACGTGCCCGAGACGGTGCGCACCGGATCGCTCGTGGAGGTGTGGGCCGCGCCGCTCATCGAGCACGGACGCTACGACACGCCGCGCATCCTCGTGGCTGACGCGTCGGTCGTGGCGGTCACGCGAGACGACGGCGTCATCGGCGGGGCATCCGCTGCGCTCGAGCTCGTCGTGCCTCGTGCCGACGTCGCCGACGTGCTCGCGGCCATGTCCGACGAGTCGGCCCTGTCGATCGTCCCCGCCGCGGCGGCGTCGCGGTGAGGGTCCTCATCGCGGTCGACGAGCCGTGGACCGAGCGCCTCGTCGCGGGGCTCGAGCGCGAGGGCGTCGAGATCGCGGCTGTGGTCGCGGCATCCGAGATGTCGGTCGCTTCACGCGACCCCGCGTCGTACGCGCCCGGCGCCGGGAAGGGGGCCGTCGTCGACCTCCTTCACGACGTCGACGTCGTGGTGCTGCAGGCGTCTCGCGACACGCTCACCGCGGACGTCGTGGCGCTGTGCGACCGCAGGGGCGTGCGCATCGCACCGCTGAGCGCCGCCCCGGGCGACGAGCGGGTCGCGGGGCTGTTCGGGCTTCCTCCGGCGATGCCGGTCGACGTCGAGCCGTGGCGGCTGGCCGAGGCACTCGACGCGCCGCGGATCGGCTCGGGGCGTGCCGATGCCGTCGGAGCGCCGAGAGCAGCGCGTGGAACCCCGCCGCGCGACGAGGTGCGCCCGCCGGCTGAACGGGCAGCGGGCGCACCCCCGACCGTTCACAACGTGCACGCGTGGCCTGTCGAGCGAGAGCCCGAGGCGCACCGTCCCGGCCCTTCGGCGCCGCGCGTGATCGTCGTGTGGGGTCCGGCGGGTTCGCCCGGTCGCACCACGATGGCGATCGAGCTCGCCGTCGAGCTCGCGCGAGGCGGCCGCCACGTCGGGCTCGTGGATGCGGACTCGCACGCACCGTCGCTGGCCCTCGTGCTGGGGCTCGCCGACGAAGGACCGGGCTTCGCCGCCGCGTGCCGCCAGGCCGAGCTCGGCGGACTCGACGCGCGCGAGCTGACGCGCATCGCGACGCCGCTCGGGCGCTCGGGCGTCGACGTGCTCACGGGCATCAACCGTCCGTCGCGGTGGCCGGAGCTGAGCGACGCACGGGTCACAGGCGCGCTGGCGGCGTGCCGCGACTGGGCCGAGCACACCGTCGTCGACGTCGCCGCCCCGCTCGAGCGCGACGAAGAGATCATGAGCGACCTCGAAGGACCGCGCCGCAACGCCGCGACGCTCGCCGCCCTGCGCAGCGCCGACCTGGTGGTCGCCGTCGTCGGAGCGGATCCGGTCGGCGTCTCCCGGTTCCTGCGCGCCTACCCCGAGCTGCGCTCGACGATCGGCTCGACGCCCGTCGCGGTCGTGGCGAACCGGCTCCGCGGCGGCACGCTCGGCGTCGACGCGCGCGGCCAGGTCCGCCGCACGCTCGACCGCTTCGCCGGCATCGAGGACGTGTGGTTCGTGCCGGCAGACCACAAGGCGGCGGATGCCTCGATCCTCGCGGCTCGCCCGATCGCCGAAGTCGCTCCGCGATCGTCGTTCGCGCTCGCGCTGCGGCGGTTCGTGGGCGAGGCGGTCGTCCCGCCGGCGGCGCCCGCGCGGCGCACCCCTCGTCGCCGCGCCCGCAAGCAGCGGGAGGCCGCGGTCGCGGGCTGACCCGCCCGCGCGGACCCCGCGCGGGCGGAGGGCTGCGGAACGCGGCATCCGCACCTCCGCCTCTAGGCTGGACGGGTGTCGACGCTCAGCGATCTCGTGTACGCCCAAGGCCGTTCGAGCGAGGCGGACGTCGAATGGCTGCACCGCCTCGCCGGGGACGGACAGCTGCTCGCCGACCTCGCCTTCGCAGACATCGTCATCTGGGCGCCCACCGCCGACGACTCGTTCATCGCGGTCGCTCACACCCGTCCCAGCAGCGCCGCGACGCTCTTCTACCGCGACATCGTCGGCGACCGGGTGCGGCCGCAGTGGCGCACGCAGGTGCGCGATGCATTCACCACCGTGCGGATCGTCGACTCCGCCTCGCCCGACTGGTTCGAGGAGACGCCCACGCGCGTGCGCGCGGTGCCGATCGTGCGCGATCACGCGCAGCAGGGGGAGGAGCCGCGCGTGATCGGCGTGCTCACGCGACACACGAACCTCGGCGAGACGCGCACGCCGTCGCGCCAGCAGATCACGTTCAACGACTGCGCCGACGATCTGTTCGGCATGATCGCCACGGGCGACTTCCCGGACCTGTCCGCGCCGACGGGCCCGCGGCGCGGCGCGCCGCGCGCGTCGGACGGGCTCATCCGCCTCGACGTCGACGGCATCACGACGTTCGCGAGCCCGAACGCGCTCTCGGCGTTCAACCGCCTCGGCTTCGACGACGAGCTCGAGGGAGAGTCGCTCGTCGAGGTCGTGACGCGGATACTGCCCGAGAAGCGCCAGTTCGACGAGTCGCTGCCTGTCGTCGTGACCGGCCGCGCCCCGTGGCGCACCGACATCGAGGCGCGCGGCGTGACGGTCTCGCTGCGAACGATCCCGCTGCGCGACCACGGCACGCGCATCGGCGCGATCGTGCTGTGCCGCGACGTCACCGAGATGCGGCACCAGGAGCAGGAGCTCATCACGAAGGACGCGACGATCCGCGAGATCCACCACCGCGTCAAGAACAACCTGCAGACGGTCGCATCGCTGCTGCGCATCCAGGCCCGCCGCACGCACTCCGACGAGGCCCGCGAGGCGCTCACGCAGGCCATGCGGCGCGTGTCGGCGATCGCGGTCGTGCACGACACGCTGTCGGAGGGGCTTACGCAGAGCGTCGACTTCGACGACGTGTTCGCCCGCGTGCTCAAGCTCGTGGCCGAGGTCGCCGCCGCGCCCAACACGCGCGCGAAGACCCGCTCGACCGGGAAGTTCGGCACGCTGCCGAGCGAGTACGCGACGCCGCTCGCTCTCGCGCTCACCGAGCTCGTCACCAACGCGGTCGAACACGGCCTCGCGGGGCAGGAGGGCGACGTCGAGATCATCGCCGACCGCACCGACGAACGCCTCGAGGTGCGAGTGCGCGACACGGGCGTCGGTCTGCCCGAAGGTCAGGTCGGGCGAGGGCTCGGCACGCAGATCGTGCGCACGCTCATCCAGGGCGAGCTCGGCGGCACGATCGACTGGCACACGCTCGTCGGCAGCGGCACCGAGGTGACGATCGAGATCCCGCTGCGCTACATCAGGCGCGCGAACAACTGAGCGAGACGGATGCCGCGGCATCCGTCATGAGGTCAGGAAGCGCGACGAGCGCGGGCAGCGCGGCGGTGCTGGTTGTACCGGGCTGACGCCCGGTGCAGGGGTGGTCGCGTCAGGAAGCGCGACGAGCGCGGGCAGCACGGCTGTGCTGGTTGTACCGGGCTGACGCCCGGTGCAGGGGCGGTCGCGTCAGGAAGCGCGACGAGCGCGGGCAGCACGGCGCTTCAGAGCACGCCGCTCGTCCTCGGAGAGACCACCCCACACGCCTGAGTCCTGTCCGCTCTCAAGGGCGTACTGCAGGCAGATCTCGGTGACGGTGCAACGGGCGCAGACGGCCTTCGCCTTCTCGATCTGGTCGACCGCCGGGCCGGTGTTGCCCACGGGGAAGAAGAGTTCGGGGTCGACGGTGAGGCAGGCGGCTTTGTCGCGCCAATCCATGGTTGTGCTCCTTGATGCGGAATGATGATCAGAACAGAGCCCGGATTCGGGTTCCGATACCCTGTGGGGAGTGCGAGCGATACTCGCCCCACAACGCTGTGGGAGCACACTGCTTAAGCAATCGTCCCATAGCGATTCACCTGAATCAAGGGTTCAGGGGTCGTTCCTGTGCGGCATTGCTGAGAGTTCTCTCCAGGCTATGGAGGAACTCCACAACGACGTCTGACCACACGAACGGAGACCCTGGCCCATGGGCACAAACACCCCCGCGCGCATCGCCGCCATCCTCGTCGGCCTCGAGGGGCTCGCCCTCGTCGCGCTCGCGGTGTGGCAGATCGTGGCGATTGTGCAGGGCGACACCGGGTCGATCGAGAGCGCGCTCGCGCTCCTCGTGCTCACCGCCGTCGGGGCCTCGGCGCTGCTGGCGTTCGCCGTCGCGGTGTTCCGCGGTCGCTCGTGGGGTCGCTCGGGCGGCATCGTCTTCCAGGTGCTCATCCTCGCGGTCGCCCTCGGGGCGACTACCGGCGCGTACGCGCATCCGCTCATGGCGCTCGCGATCGCGGTGCCGGCGATCGCTGCGCTCGTGCTGCTCATCCTCGCGGCGCGCGATGCGGGGCGCGCGAAAGGCGAGGCATCCGAGTCCTCCTGATCGCCGACGCCCCGACGGCGCCGGGACTCACACCCCCAGCAGCGTGCGTACCCTCGCGACGTGGCCGGTGGCCCGCACGTTGTACAGCGCGTGCTCGATACGGCCGTCCGGGTCGATGACGAACGTGGAGCGCAGCACGCCCTCGATCGTCTTGCCGTAGTTCAACTTCTCGCCCCACGCGCCGTACGCCTCATGGACGGCGTGGCCGGGATCGCTCAGCAGGTCGTAGGTGAGCCCGTCGCGCTCGCGGAAGCGACGAAGCTTCTCGGGATCGTCGCGCGAGATCCCGAGCACCGTGTATCCGGCGGCCTGGAGCGGCGCGAGGCTGTCGCGGAAGTCGCACGCCTCCTTCGTGCACCCGGGCGTCATCGCGGCCGGATAGAAGAAGAGGATGACGTGGCCGCCGCGAAGGTCCGACAGCGAGACGGGGCGCTCGTCCTGGTCGATGAGCGTGAAGTCGGGTGCGGGGGAGCCGGGTTCCAGGCGTGCGGAGGTCATCCGTCCAGCGTACGGCGGGACCGGGTCGCGGATGCGCCCTCGGCCTCGGTCACCGGTCGGCGAAGGTGGCGAGCAGGCGCTGCAGCGAGTCGAGGCGGGCAGCGCCGCCCGGGCCGAGCCTGCCCTCGGCGACGGCCTCGACGATCGCGCAGTCCGGGGCGTCGGGCAGGTGCGTGCACCCGCGCGGGCACTCCTCGGCGATCTCGGCGAGGTCGGTGAACGCGGCGAGGATGTTCGCGGGATCGACGTGGCCGAGCCCGAACGAGCGCACGCCCGGGGTGTCGATGACCCACCCGGTGCCGCCTTCGCCGCGGTAGCGCAGCGACACGGTCGAGCTGGACGTGTGGCGTCCCCGGCCGGTCACCTCATTGACGTAACCTGTCGCGCGGCCCGCGGTCGGCACGAGCGCATTGACGAGCGTCGACTTGCCGACACCGGAGTGTCCGACGAAGACCGTCGAGTGGCCGACGAGCGCCCGGCCGATGCGGTCGACCGGCATGTCGTCCTGGGCGCTCGTGAACACCTCGAGGTCGAGGCCCTCGAAGTGCGCGAGGAACTCGGACGGGTCGGCGAGATCCGTCTTCGTCACGACGAGGAGGGGACGGATGCCGGCGTCCAGCGCCGCCACGAGATAGCGGTCGACGAGCCTGGGACGCGGCTCGGGATCGGCCGCCGCGACGACGATGAGCATCTGGTCGGCGTTGGCGACGATGACGCGCTCGACCTGGTCGGTGTCATCGGCGGAGCGGCGCAGGAGCGACGTGCGCTCCTCGATGCCGACGAGGCGTGCGAGAGTCCCTTCGGCGCCGGACGTGTCGCCCACGATGCGCGCGTGGTCGCCCGTGACGATCGGCTTCTTGCGCAGCTCGCGCGCCCGCACCGCCGACACGGTGCGCTCGGTGGGAAGGTCCTCGTCGACGAGGACCGTGTAGCGTCCGCGGTCGACCCCGAGGACGCGGGCGATCGTGGCATCCGCATGTGTGGGGCGCCGCTTCGTGCGGGGGCGGTTCGCCTTCGGGTTCGGCCGGACCCGCACGTCCTCTTCGTCGAACTCGGGCTCGTCGTCTTCGTCGTCCGGCTCGAGCCAGCTCATCGCGCGGCGCTCCTCACCCTCGCGTCCTTCACCTCACGAAGCGAGGTCCTGCACGCTGTGCGGGCGGGTTGGGGTCGTGGCATCCGCGTCATCGCCTTCGAGCATGCGCTCCCACAGCTGCACGAACTGTGGCATCGTCTTGGCGGTCGTTCCGATGTCGTCCACTTCGACGTCGGCGACCGCCAGGCCGATGAGGGCCCCCGCGGTGGCCATGCGGTGATCGTGGTGCGCGCACCAGGTGCCGCCGTGCAGTTGCTGCGGCACGATGCGGATGCCGTCCTCGAGCTCATGCGCCTCGCCGCCGAGGCGCCGCAGTTCGCCGATCAGCGCCGCGATGCGGTCGGTCTCGTGCCCGCGGATGTGCCCGATGCCGTGGAGTGTGGTCGGCGCATCCGCGAATGCCGCGAGCGCGAAGATGGTGGGGGTCAGCTCACCCGCGGCCGACAGGTCGAGGTCGATGCCGGTGATCGCGGGACCCGCCGTCACCGTGAGGGCGCCCCCGCGCCGGACGACGCGCGCTCCCATGAGCGACAGGATGTCGCCGAGCATCGCACCCGGCTGGGTCGAGTGCGCGGGCCAGCCCTTGACCGAGACGGAGCCGCCGGCGATCATCGCCGCCGCGAGGAAGGGCGCGGCGTTGGACAGGTCGGGCTCGATCGCGAGCTCCTTGCCGCGCAGTGAGCCGGCGGGCACGATCCACTCGCCGGGAGCGGGACGCTCGACGTGGACGCCCCTGCGGCCGAGGGCTTCGACCGTCATGTCGATGTGGGGGATGCTCGGCAGGCGCTCGCCCGAGTGCACGAGGTGGAGTCCGACGTCGAAGCGAGGGGCCGCGAGCAGGAGTCCGGAGACGAACTGACTCGACGCGCTCGCGTCGACCGCCACCTCGCCGCCGCGCACGTGCCCGTGGCCGCGCACGACGAAGGGAAGCGCCCATCGGCCACCGTCGTCGATGTCGACGCCGACGTCGCGCAGTGCCTTGATCATCTCGCCCATCGGGCGGTGCAGCGCGCTCTCGTGCGCGGTGAGGGTGACATCGCCCTGCGCGAAGCCCGCGAGAGCCGCGACGAACCGCATGACGGTGCCCGCCTGCCCGCAGTCGACCGTTCCGCCGCCCGCGAGCGGCCACGTGGGGGTGACGACGAGGTCGTCGCCGAACTCGCCCTCGCCCGGTTCGGTCTCGATCGAAACCCCCAGCGCGCGCAGCGCTTCGATCATGTGCGCGGAGTCGTCGGAGTGCAGCGGTGACGCGAGGCGGCTGGGCGATTCGGCGAGCGACGCGAGGATCAGCTCGCGATTCGTGAGGGATTTGGAGCCCGGGACGGTGAGGGTCGCGTGGAGCGGCTCGACGGCGACCGGCGCGCGCCAGGCCTTGACCGGAGCGCCCGGCTTCGTGCGGGGGGAATACCCGTCGGCAGTCATCGAGTTCTACCCTAACGAACCCCTCACCCGAACCAGCGGAGCGGACACACGATGATTGCGACCCTCGAGCGGCCGTCGACCCAGTCGACGCGCATCTCGTCGTCCGTTCAGGCGCCGGCGCTAGGCTGGCCCGTGATGACCGATCCGTCGCACGCCCTCCCGCCGCGCACCGCCGACGCACCTGACTCCGACGTCTCCCTCGATGAGCCGGTCGACGTGCGTGCCCAGTTCGAGGAGCAGGCGCTTCCCTTCATGGACCAGCTCTACGCGGCCGCGATGCGCATGACGCGCAATCCGTCCGATGCCGCCGACCTGGTGCAGGAGACGTTCGTGAAGGCGTTCTCCTCGTGGGCGACGTTCACGCAGGGCACGAACCTCAAGGCGTGGCTCTACCGCATCCTGACGAACACCTACATCAACACGTATCGCAAGAAGCAGCGCGAGCCGTACCAGGGAACGATCGACGACCTCGAGGACTGGCAGCTCGGCGGGGCGGAGTCCACCACGGCGACGCGCACGCGCTCGGCCGAGGCCGAGGCGATCGACCGCATGCCCGCTTCGATCGTGAAGGAAGCGCTGCAGTCGATCCCCGAGGACTTCCGGCTCGCGGTGTATCTTGCCGACGTCGAGGGATTCTCGTATCAAGAGATCGCCGACATCATGAAGACCCCGATCGGCACGGTCATGAGCCGCCTTCATCGTGGCAGGCGGCTGCTGCGTGACCTGCTCGCCGATTACGCGAAAGAACGCGGCATCGCCGCGGATCCAGAGAACAGCGGCCGCAAGGCGACCGCCACAAGGAGCAAGAGATGACCGACTGCGGCTGTGAGAAGGCGCGGCGCGACCTCGAAGAGTACCTGCGGAACGAGGTGTGCTCGACCGAGCGCGGCGATATCGCCGAGCACCTCGCCCATTGCGAGGGCTGCGCCGACGAGGCGCACGTCGCGCGCACCCTGACCGAGGCCGTCGCGCGGGCGTGCCAGGAGAAGGCACCCGAGGAGCTTCGGGTCATGGTCGCTGAGAAGCTGCGCACCGCGGGCCTCGCGTCCGCCTGAGCGAGCTCCTCGACTCACCCGCCCACCGGTCGTCGGGATCGAGGTCCCCGATCTCTCCCGCGACGACGAAGACGGTGAAGCGGATGCCCCGCCCGCCGTCACTGATCACCACTTCGGCGCGAACACCGTGAGCGCGCCCGGCGCGATGTCGATCGCGAGCGGAAGCGCGCCGATCGGATCCCCGTCGGCGTAGGCCGTCACGCCGGGAGAGGCCAGGCGCACGGAGCGCACCCGGTGGGTCGAGACCTCGGGGATCGACGTGTGCGTGCCGCGGTAGACGCGGGGGAGGAGCCTCAGCAGCCGCATCCGCCCCGCCGGTCGCACGAGCACGACGTCGAGCAGGCCGTCAGCGGGGTCCGCATCGGGACAGATGGGGATGCCGCCGCCGTACGACCGCCCGTTGCCCACGGTCGCCATCACGAGGTCACGGCTGATGCGCTCCGTCGTGCCGTCCTCGAGGTCGAGTTCGACGTCGAACGGGATGCCGGCGAGCGTCGCGAACTCGATGAGCAGCGCGATCGTGTATCGCGAGCCGCCGCGCGGCCACCGCATGCCGTTGGCGCGGTCGTTCACGCGCGAGTCGAAGCCGCTCGCGAGGACGCTCCCGTAGTGGGCGACAGACCCGTCATGCCGCGTCACGCGCGCGAGGTCGACGGAGCGCGTGGTTCCCGCCGCGATCGTCTCGGCGGCCTGCGCGATGTCGAGCTCGTGCAGGCCGAGCGCCATCGCGAAGTCGTTTCCCGTCCCGAGGGGGATGATCCCGAGGGGGATGCCCGTGCCGGCGAGCTCCTGGAGCGCGAGGTTCACGGTGCCGTCGCCTCCCGCCACGGCGACCGCCATCGTGCCGAGCCGGATCGCGGTGCGCAGCAGCTCGGTCGACTCGGCCGCGCTGCCGCCGCTGATGACGGTCGTGCGGATGCCGTGCGCGCGGAGCCGCTCGGCGGCCTGCTCGGCCGCGCCGGCGTGCGCGCCCCCGCGGGCGACGGGGTTCACGAGGAGCGTGACGGTCATGCCGGCTCGTCGCGCGGCGGAACCAGCGCCCCCGGATTCATGATCCCGCTCGGGTCGAGAGCGTCTTTGACGGCCTGCAGCACGGCGATGCCGAGCGGACCGATCTCCGCCTCGAGGTACGGCCGGTGGTCGCGGCCCACCGCGTGATGATGGGTGATCGTGCCGCCCGCCGCGCCGATCGCGCGCGAGGCGGCGTCCTTCGCGCGCGCCCACTGTCCGACGGGGTCGGTGGTGAGGGCCGCGACGACCGTGAAGTAGAGCGACGCGCCCGCGGGGTAGACGTGCGAGATGTGGCACAGCACGATCGGCTTCGTGCCCTCCGCCGTGAGCGTCTCGCGCAGGGCATCCGTCACCGCCGTCTTGAGCGCCTCGAGGTTCGCCCACGTCGTCGCCGTCTCGAGCGTCTCGGCGAGCACGCCCGCGCCGAGGAGGGTGTCGCGCAGCGCGGGGGAGGAGAAGCGCCCGCGCTCCCACGACCGCGCGGGGTCTTCGCCGCGGGGCGTGGCGCCGTGCGCGAGGAAGATCTCCTCCAGCACGTCGCGCACGGCCGCGGCATCCGGATCGTCCTCTCCCTCGATCGTCGCGATCGCGAGGCACCCGCGCAGCCGCAGCAGGTGACCACCGAGCGCCGCGTTCACGCGGGTCTCGGTCTCGTCGCTCAATCGGAGGACGGTGGGGCGGATGCCGCGCTGCGTCGCCTCGCGGAACGCGGCCGCCCCCGCCGCGAAGTCGGGGAACGTCCACGCGCCGTAGGCGGTCGTCGCCGGGATGGGGCGGATGCGCACCGTGACCTCGGTGAGTACGCCGAAGGCACCCTCCGAGCCGAGGAACAGCTCGCGCAGGTCGGGACCGGCGGCGCTCGCCGGAGCGCGGCCGAGGACGAGCTCGCCCACGGGCGTCGCGATGCGCAGGGCGTGCACGAGGTCGTCGAAGCGCCCGTACCCGCGCGAGGCCTGACCGCTCGAGCGCGTCGCCGCGAAGCCGCCGAGCGACGCGTACTCGAAGCTCTGCGGGAAGTGGCCGAGGGTGTACCCCCGGGCACCGAGCAGCTCCTCGGCCTGAGGGCCGGTCGTTCCCGCGCCGAAGGTCGCGAGCAGGGACGTCTCGTCGAGGTCGAGGAGCGCGGCGGTGCGCGCCAGGTCGAGCGCGATCACGCGGTCGTGGCGGCCTCCGTCGGGCTGCACGCCGCCGACGACGCTCGTGCCCCCGCCGAACGGGACGACGGCGATCCCGCGCTCCGCGCACGTCGCGAGCACCGCGAGCACCTCGGCATGGTCCGCGGGCGCCACCACAGCGTCGGGAGCGGTCTGCGGCTCTTCGAGGCGCCGCGCGAGCAGATCGGGCGTGCTCTTGCCGCCGAGGTGGAGCGTGCGTTCGGCGTCGTCTCTTGTCGCGTGGTCGGCGCCCACCATCGCGGCGAGCGCGTCGAGATCTTGATCGCCCAGCCGTGACGGAGTGAGCAGCGGCGCTTCACGCCGCGGGATCGGATGCGGCCTTCCCGGCAGCAGCGTCGCGAGAAGCGCCCGGGCCGCCGCGGGAAGGCTGGCGGTGTGCGCACCCCACGCATCCCAGTCCGAACGCGGGTGCGGTGCGGGGACGGCGAGGGGTGCGCGCTCGGGCGGCGTCGCATCCATGGCGTCCAGTATGTCAGTCGCCCTATGGTGGACGAATGTCGCTATCCCCCCACAGCGCATGCGTGTGCGGCCGTCTCGGCGAGGGCATCCGCCGACCCCGTCTGTCGTGAGCGCGACCTCCGCCGGCGCACCCCGGCCGCCCGGTTCCACTGCGCTCGACGCGCGCCGGCGGACGCGCGAGCTCGACGCGCTCGCGGATGCCGGCGAGATCGACCTGCTCGTGATCGGCGGCGGCATCACCGGCACGGGCATCGCCCTCGACGCCGCCTCGCGCGGTCTGCGAACGGTTCTCGTCGAGCGCGACGACCTCGCGAGCGGCACGAGCCGCTGGAGCTCGAAGCTCGTGCACGGCGGACTCCGCTACCTCGCGTCGGGCCAGTTCGGGATCGCGCGCGAGAGCGCGGCGGAGCGGCACCTGCTGATGACGCGCCTCGCGCCGCACCTCTCCCGGTCGATGGCGCAGGTCGTTCCGCTGTACTCACCCGGACACATGACGCGCGGGGCATATGTCGGCCTCGGGTACGGGCTCGGCGACGGACTGCGCCGTCTCGTCGGCACCCCCGACGCCGTCCTGCACTCGCCGGGGCCGCTCGGGCGCGACGAGACGCTCCGGCTCGTGCCGGCCGTGCGCCGCGAGGGTCTGCGCGGCGGCATGCGCGGTTGGGACGGCCAGCTCATCGACGACGTCCGCCTCGTGGTCGCCGTCGCCCGCACTGCGGCGGGGTTCGGGGCATCCGTCCTCACCCGCGCCGAAGCCGTGTCGGCCACGGGCGACACCGCATGGGTGCGCGACCGCGTGACCGGCTCGGAGCTGGCGATCCGCGCGCGCTGCGTGGTCAACGCGACCGGGGTGTGGGCGGGCCGCATCGACCCCGATGTCCACCTGCGCCCGAGTCGCGGCACGCACCTCGTCGTCGACGCGGCGCGCCTCGGCGGCTCGGACGCGTCGCTCACGGTGCCCGTGCCCGGATCGAGCAGTCGTTTCGTGTTCACGGTGCCCGCGCCCCACGGGCGCGCGTACATCGGCATCACGGACGTGCCCGCGGGCACGGAGCTCCCCCTCGTTCCGACGCCCGGCGACGACGAGGTAACCCTGCTGCTCGACGTCATGAACACCGTGCTCGAGGCGCCGCTCACGCGCGACGACGTCATCGGGGCGTTCGCCGGCCTGCGGCCGCTGCTCACCGACCCACGCCACGATGAGACGAGCGACCTGTCGCGCCGTCACGCGATCATCGAATCGTCCACGGGTGTGCTGAGCGTCGTGGGCGGCAAGCTCACGACGTACCGGCGCATGGCGCAGGACGGTGTGGATGCCGCCGTCCGCATGCGTCTGGGCAGCTCCGTCGCGAACTCGCGCACCCGGTCGATCCCGCTCGTCGGGGCGTGGCCGCGCGAGCGGCTCGCATCGCTCGACGCGTCGCCCCGGCTCGTTCGCCGATACGGCGCCGAGGCCCCATTCGTCGCGCGCCTGGCCGACGGCCCGGAGGCCGCGCGAGGCGTCACGGCGCAGGAGCTCGAGTGGGGCGTCCGCGCCGAGGGCGCCCTGTCGCTCGACGACCTGCTCGACCGGCGCACACGGCTCGGCCTCGTTCCGGCGGATCGCGACGAATCGACGGATGCCGCGGCCGCCGCCTTTGAGCGCGCGGGCGTCGATCCCATCTGACGCGGCTCCGTCCTTCGGCCTCACCGTGTTGGCAGGATTCCGCTGATGGACGGCTGCTCGCGCGGGCACCGATGTCCCTGGCGCGCTGGACACTGGACCGATGACCTCGACCGCCACCCGTCCTGACCCGGTGGTCGCCCACGGCCGACTGGGGATCGTGCAGGGCACCGCCCTCTACGTCGCGTCCGTGCTCGGCACGGGGCTGCTTGTGCTGCCCGGGCTCGCCGCCGACGCCGCAGGGCCCGCGAGCGTCGTCGCGGTGGTCGCGGTCATCGCGCTGTCGATCCCGCTCGCGGGCACATTCGCGGCGCTGGCGGCACGGTATCCGGATGCCGGGGGCGTCGCGAGCTACGTCCGCAGGGCGCTCGGGGCCACCGCGGCGCGCATGACCGGCTACTGGTTCTACTTCGGCGTGTGCGCGGGGGCGCCGGTCGTCGGGGTGCTCGGCGGCGAATACGTCGCCGCCGTCGCGAGGATCGACCGTGCCGGCGTTCCGATCCTCGCGGCGGCGATCATGCTGATCCCGTTCGGCGCGAACCTGCTCGGCATCCGCGTCGCAGGCTGGATGCAGTTCGTGCTCACGGGCCTCCTGCTCTCGGTCGTGGTGGCGGTCGTCTCCGCGGCGATGCCGGCGGTCGAGGCATCCGCGTTCACGCCGTTCCTCCCGAACGGCTGGGCGGGCGTCGGCACCGCGATCAGCCTCTTCGTGTGGGCGTTCGCGGGGTGGGAGGTCGGCACCCACATCGCGGGGGAGTTCCGCAATCCCCGCCGCGTGATCCCGCTCGCGACGGCTATCGCCCTCGTGCTCACCGGCGCGTCTTACCTGCTGCTGCAGATCGCGACCGTGGGCGTGCTCGGCGAGGGGGCCGCCGCCGACTCGGTGCCGCTGCTGTCGCTGGCGCAGTCGGTGCTGCCGGGGTTCGGGACGGTGGCCGTCGGAGGTGTCGCGGCGATCGTCTCGGTGGGCGTCATGAACGCCTACCTCGCGGCCTTCGGCAAGCTGGGTGCGTCGCTCGCGGCGAACGGAGACCTGCCGAGGTGGTTCCAGCGCGGCGAGGAGGCGGGTGGAATCCCACGCCGGGCGCTGTCGCTCACGATGGGCGTCGTCGCCGTCTACTTCGCGCTCATGCTCGCGGTGGGCCTCGATCTCGAGCCGTTCATCCTCGTACACACGAGCAACATGGTCTCGATCTACGCCGTCGGCATGGTCGCCGCGCTGCTCATCCTCCGCCGGTGGTCGGTGGGGTGGTGGATGGCGCTCGTCGCCGCCGTGCTGTCGGCGGGACTGCTCGCGCTCGCGGGCGTCAAGCTCGTGCCGAGCCTCGTGCTCGCGCTCATCGCGGTGGGGGTCACCGTGTGGCGTCGGGTGCGAGCGTCACGCCGCGCAACCTGACCGGCGCGCGCCGGGCACCGCGGTTGTCGGCCACGCGAAGCGCCGCGTCAGCGGGCGAGTGCCTTCGCGATCACCTCGGCCTGCTCGACGGCGTGCACCTTCGGCGAGCCGGTGGCGGTCGAAGCCGCGGCCGGACGCGACACGCGCCGGATCGTGCGACCGTTCAGGTGCTTCACGATCTCGAGCGCGATGAACGGCCAGGCGCCCTGGTTCTCGGGCTCGTCCTGCACCCACACGAGTTCGGCGTTCGGGTACTTGTCGAGCACCATGTTCAGCTCGTCGATCGGCTTCGGGTAGAACTGCTCTATCCGCACGAGGGCGATCGTCGGGTCGGGGTTCTTGTCGAGCTCGGCGACCAGATCCCAGTGGATCTTGCCCGAGTGCAGCAGCACGCGGCGCACGGCGGACTTGTCGACACCGCGGTCGTCGTCGAGCACCGGCTCGAAGCGCCCGTGCGTGAAGCCCTCGACGGCGCTCGTCGCGCCGCGCAGGCGCAGCATCGCCTTGGGCGTGAACACGATGAGCGGACGCCGCGGGCGCGCGTAGGCCTGGCGGCGCAGGAGGTGGAAGTACGACGCCGGGGTCGACGGACGCGCGACAGTCATGTTGTCCTGCGCGCAGAGCTGCAGGTAGCGCTCGATGCGGGCCGACGAGTGGTCGGGACCCTGGCCCTCGTAGCCGTGCGGCAGCAGCAGCACGAGGCTCGACTGCTGGCCCCATTTCTGCTCGGCCGCCGAGATGTACTCGTCGATGACCGACTGGGCGCCGTTCGCGAAGTCGCCGAACTGCGCCTCCCACAGCACGAGCGCGTCGGGGCGCTCGACCGAGTACCCGTACTCGAACGCCATCGCCGCGTACTCGCTCAGCAGGGAGTCGTAGACCCAGAAGCGGCCCTGGTTCTCGCTCAGGTTCGACAGCGGCAGCCACTCCTGACTGTTCGCACGGTCGTGCAGCACAGCGTGGCGCTGGACGAACGTGCCGCGGCGCGAGTCCTGGCCTGCCAGGCGCACGTTCGTGCCCTCGAGCAGGAGCGAGCCGAATGCGAGCAACTCGGCGAACGCCCAGTCGATCGCACCGTTGCGGCTCATATCGAACCGCTTGTCGGAAAGCTGCTGGAGCTTCGGATGCACCGTGAAGCCCTCGGGCTTGTTCACGAACGCGTCGCCGACGAGCTCGATCACGCTGCGGGACACGCCGGTCGTGTCGGGCTCCCCGATCACGGTCGGGACGACCGCCTCCTCCTCGACGATGGGCGAGGAGCCGGTCTCGGCGGCGTGGGTCTCGGCGAACGCGATCTCGAGGCGGTTCTGGAAGTCGCGCTTGGCCTGCTCGTACTCCTCCTCGGTGATGTCGCCGCGACCGACGAGGGCCTCGGTGTACAGGCGACGCACCGAGCGCTTCGCCTCGATGAGGTTCGTCATGTGCGGCTGCGTCATCGACGGGTCGTCGCCTTCGTTGTGACCGCGGCGGCGGTAGCAGACGAGGTCGACGATGACGTCGCGGTGGAACTCCTCGCGGTACTGGACCGCGAGCTGCGCCACACGGACGACGGCCTCGGGGTCGTCGCCGTTCACGTGGAAGATCGGCGCCTGGATCGTCTTGGCGACATCGGTCGCGTACACCGACGAGCGGCCGTCCTGCGGCGTCGTGGTGAAGCCGACCTGGTTGTTGACGACGATGTGAACCGTGCCGCCCGTGCGGTAGCCGCGCAGCTGTGACATCTGGAGCGTCTCGACGACGACGCCCTGGCCGGCGAAGGCCGCGTCGCCGTGGATGAGGATCGGCAGCCAGGAGAACGTCCCGATGGGCTTGCGGTCCTGCTTGGCGCGCACGATGCCCTCGAGCACGCCGTCCACCGTCTCGAGGTGCGAGGGGTTGGCCGCGAGGTACACGGGCAGCTCGGAGCCCGAGTCCGCCACGAACGTGCCCTCGGTGCCGAGGTGGTACTTGACGTCGCCCGAGCCGCTCTTCGAGCCGATCGCGACGGAGCCCTCGAACTCGCGGAACACCTGGCCGTACGTCTTGCCGGCGATGTTGGTGAGCACGTTCAGTCGGCCGCGGTGCGCCATGCCGATCGCGGCGCCGTCGAGTCCCGCCTCGGCTGCGCCCTGGAGCACCTGGTCGAGCAGCGGGATGAGCGACTCGCCGCCCTCGAGCGAGAAGCGCTTCTGACCGACGTACTTCGTCTGCAGGAACGTCTCGAAGGCCTCGGCCTCGTTCAGCTTCGAGAGGATGCGCAGCTGCTCGTCGTGACCGGGCTTCTGGTACTTGACCTCGACGTTGCGCTGGAACCACGCGCGCTGCCCCGGGTCCTGGATGTGCATGTACTCGATGCCGATCGTGCGGCAGTACGAGTCGCGCAGCACGCCGAGGATGTCGCGCAGCTTCATGAGGCGCTTGCCACCGAAGCCGCCGGTCACGAACTGGCGGTCGAGGTCCCAGAACGTGAGCCCGTGGCTCTCGATCTCGAGGTCGGGGTGCGTGCGCTGGACGTACTCGAGCGGGTCGATGTCGGCCATGAGGTGGCCGCGCACGCGGAAGGAGTTGATGAGCTCCTGCACGCGTGCGGTCTTGTCGACGCGCTCGGCGATGTCGACGTTGATGTCGTTGGCCCAGTGGATCGGGGCGTACGGGATGCGAAGCGCCGCGAAGATGTCTTCGTAGAAGCTGCGCTGGCCGATGAGCAGCTCGTGCACCTTCTTGAGGAACTCGCCCGAGCCGGCGCCCTGGATGACGCGGTGGTCGTACGTGCTCGTGAGCGTGATCGTCTTGCCGATCGCGAGCTCGTTGAGCGTCTTGTCGCTGGCGCCCTGGAACTCGGCCGGGTACTCGAGCGCCCCGACGCCGATGATCGACCCCTGGCCCTTCATGAGGCGGGGGACCGAGTGCACGGTGCCGATTCCGCCCGGGTTGGTCAGCGAGATCGTCGTGCCCTGGAAGTCGGCGGGCGTCAGCTTGTTGGCGCGGGCGCGCGACACGAGGTCTTCGTACGAGGCGAGGTACTCGCCGAACGAGAGCGTGTCGGCGCGCTTGATGCTCGGCACGAGGAGTGCGCGCGAGCCGTCGGGACGCGGGAGGTCGATCGCGATGCCGAGGTTCACGTGGGCCGGCGCGACCACGGAGGGCTTGCCGTCGACCTCGGCGTAGAAGACGTTCTGGCTCGGGAAGTCCTTGAGCGCCTGGATGAGCGCCCAGCCGATGAGGTGAGTGAAGCTCACCTTGCCACCGCGCGTGCGGGCCATGTGGTTGTTGATCACGATCCGGTTGTCGATCATGAGCTTCGCCGGCACCGTGCGGACGCTCGTCGCGGTCGGGACCGTGAGCGACTCGTCCATGTTCGCCGCGAGAGTCTTCGGAAGGCCCTTGAGGGCGGTGACGACGTCCTCGTCGGCGCTCGCCTCGGTCGATGAGGGCTTGATCTTCGGCGCCTGCGCCGGGATCGGCTGCGGTGCGGCGGGGCGGGCGGTCGTGCGGGCCACCGGCTGGCTCCCGATCACCGGGACCGGCGCCGTGACGGGATGCGGCTCAGACGAGGTCGCCGCCCCGTTCGCGGACGCCGGAGCGGTCGCGGGGGCGGCGGGAGCGGGGGCGGATGCGGCCGGTGCGGGTGCCGCGGGGGCAGGGGCCTCGGTGGCGGGGCGGGTCGGACCCGAAGGCGCCGTCGCCCCGTCCGCGTCGACCGGGTGGTAGGCCTCGAGGATCGGCCACCAGGCCTTGTCTACGGAGTTCTTGTCGACCTTGTACTGCTCGTAGAGTTCGTCGACGAGCCATTCATTGGCTCCGAACTCTCCCTCGTTCGATACACCGACGCCCGTCACCTGGCTCGACACGCTCGATCGCCTGCTTTCGTGAAGAAGATTTGGGATGCCTGGTCCGCAACGACCCTCGGGCACGATCCTTAAGCGTAACCCAGTCACGCCCGCACTTCGCCGGGGGTTGCGCGCGGCGCATCGCACGATTCGGCAACGGCATCCGCAGCCCTTCTTGTCGCTACCCTTGACGGACATGGAGTTCTACGGAGACCGCCCCGACGTCGACCTGACGTATTCGGACGTGTTCCTCGTCCCTCGGCGGTCGACGGTCGCGAGCCGGCTCGACGTGGACCTGTCGCCGGGCGACGGCACGACGGCCAGGCTCCCGATCGTCTCGGCCAACATGAACTCGGTGACGGGGGCGCGCCTGGCGGCGACGCTCGCGCGCCGCGGCGGCCTCGGCGTTCTGCCGCAGGACATGCCGCTGCAGGAGCTCGACGCGGCCATCCGGTGGGTGAAGGCGCAGCCCGTTCCGTGGGACACGCCCCTCGTGCTGCCGCCCGACGCGACGGTGGCCGACGCTGCGCGCCTGCTTCCCGCGACTCAGGGCTACGGCATCGTCGTGGCGGAGTCGCCCGCCGGAACCGGTCCGCGGCTCGAGGGCGGAGCCGTCGACACGAGGTCGCCGAGCACCGGCCTGCACGCCGACGACATCCTCGGGGTCGTGCCGGCGACGCGGCTCGGCACCGCTCTCCCCGACGCGCGGCTCGGTGACATCGCGCGCGGGCGCTCGGCGTCGATCGACGCGGAGGATGTCCAGAGCGGCCGCCAGGCGTTCGACCTGCTGGTCGCGGCGGATGCCGACGTCGTGTGCGTCCTGCGCCACGGCGTGCTCGTCGGCACGCTCTCCCGCCGCAGCGCGCTGCGCTCATCGCTCTACCGTCCCGCGGTCGACGCGTCCGGCCGCCTCATCGTCGCGGCCGCGGTCGGCATCAACGGCGACGTCGCCGCGAAGGCCCGCGCGCTCGCGGCGGCGGGCGTCGACGTGCTCGTCGTCGACACCGCCCACGGGCACCAGGAGAACATGCTCGCGGCGCTGCGCACGATCGCCGACCTCGACCTCGGCATCCCGCTGGCGGCGGGCAACATCGTCACGGCGGAGGGCGTGCACGACCTCGTGACGTCCGGCGCGAGCATCCTGAAGGTCGGCGTGGGCCCGGGCGCGATGTGCACGACCCGCATGATGACCGCGGTCGGCCGTCCACAGTTCTCCGCCGTGCTCGAGACCGCCGAGGCCGCGCGACTCATGGGCGCGCACGTGTGGGCCGACGGCGGGGTGCGGTACCCGCGCGACGTCGCGCTCGCGCTCGCGGCGGGAGCCTCGTCGGTCATGATCGGGTCGTGGTTCGCCGGCACGATCGAGGCGCCCGGCGAGCTGCTCGTCGACGGCGAGGGCCGCGCGTACAAGGAGTCGTGGGGCATGGCGTCGACCAAGGCGGTGCATGAGCGGTTCGGGCGGCTCGACCCGTACGAGCTCGCGCGCAAGGAGCTCTTCGCCGAGGGTATCTCGTCGTCGAAGATCTTCCTCGATCCGCTGCGTCCCGGTATCGAGGACCTGCTCGACATGATCACGTCGGGTGTGCGCTCGTCGTTCACGTACGCGGGTGCGGCGACCGTGCCGGAGTTCCACGAGCGCGCCCGCGTCGGCCTGCAGTCCGCAGCCGGGTACGAGGAGGGCAAGGCGCTCCCCGTCAGCTGGTGAACACCACGGATGCCGCGGGACCCGGGCCCATCGTCACGGCATCCGGCGCGTCGACCCTGCCGTAGACTTTCCGCGAGATGGACGACCCGCCCAGTTGCAGACGCCCGCCCCACGAACCAGCCCCTGCGATCGGGGGTGATGCGTGATGGATTACGTCATGCTGGGCGTGGGGCTCCTGCTCACCATCGGGACCGGATTCTTCGTCGCGAGCGAGTTCGCGCTCGTGAACCTCGACCGGGCCGACCTCGAAGCACGGCGCGAGCGCGGCGAGTCCCGCCTGTCGCTCACGATCAGCGCGCTCAAGATCACCTCGACTCATCTCTCGAGCGCGCAGCTCGGCATCACGCTCACGACGCTGCTCACCGGCTACACGATGGAACCGGCGATCTCGAACCTCCTGCGGCCGGTGCTCGGGCAGTGGGGGTGGCCGGATGCCGTCGTGAGGCCCGTCGCCGCGGTCATCGGCGTCACGATCGCCACGATCCTCTCGATGATCCTCGGTGAGCTGATCCCGAAGAACCTCGCTCTCGCGGTCCCGCGGCACACCGCGAAGATCGTCCTGCCGTTCCAGGTCGCGTTCACGACCGTCTTCCGTCCCGCCGTCGCGGTGCTCAACGGCAGCGCCAACGGCGTGCTCCGACTTCTCGGCGTCGAGCCGAAGGAGGAGCTCTCGGGGGCCCGCACGGCGGAGGAGCTCTCGAGCCTCGTGCGCCGCTCGGCGAGCGCCGGCGTGCTCGAAGAGGACACCGCGACGCTGCTCGACCGCAGCCTCACGTTCGCGCGCCTGACCGCGGCCGACGTCATGACCCCGCGCCCGAGCGTGCATGCGCTCGCGGCCGACGACTCGGTCGACGACGTCGTGCAGCTCGCGCGCCGCACGGGCCACAGCCGCTTCCCCGTGTACCAGGACTCGATGGACGACATCGTCGGCATCGTGCACCTCAAGGCGGCGGTGTCTGTTCCGCGTGAGCGCAGGCCGGATGTCCCGGCCGCCGCGATCGCGACCGATCCGCTGCGCGTGCCCGAGGCGGTGCACCTCGACGCGCTCGTGTCAGAGCTTCGGGCGCGCGGCTACCAGATGGCGATCGTCGTGGACGAGTATGGCGGGACGGCCGGCGTCGTGACGCTGGAGGACCTCGTCGAGGAGATCGTCGGGGAGGTGCTCGACGAGCACGACCGGCGCCGCGCGGGGATCGTGCGGGCCGAGGGCTCGGTGATCCTTCCCGGTGAGCTGCGGCCCGACGAGGTGCTCGACCGCACCGGCATCCGCATCCCCGAAGGGGACGTGTACGACACCGTCGGCGGCTTCCTCATGAGCGTGCTCGAGCGCATCCCCGTCGTCGGCGACGCCGTCGAGATCGAGGACGGCACGCTCGAGGTGCAGCGGATGGACGGCCGCCGCGTCGGCCGCGTGCGATTCACGCCCGCGGCCGTGCCGGACGGGGTTCTCGACCAGCGCGCCGAATCGGGCGCCGACCGTGAGGGCGGTGCGCGATGAACGACTGGGCGGGCATCGTGTGGCTGTTCGTGCTGCTGCTGGCGAACGCCTTCTTCGTCGGCGCCGAGTTCGCCGTGATCTCCGCGCGGCGATCGCAGATCGAGCCGCGCGCCGAGAAGGGCTCGCGCGCGGCGAAGACAGCGCTGTTCGCGATGGAGCACGCGACCCTCATGCTCGCGACCTGCCAGCTCGGCATCACGATCTGCTCGCTGCTGATCTTGAACGTGTCCGAGCCGGCGATCCACCACCTGCTGGCCGAGCCCCTCGGTCTCACGGGGCTCAATGAGTCGCTGGTCGACGTCATCTCGTTCGTGATCGCGCTCGTGCTCGTCTCGTACCTGCACGTCGTGTTCGGCGAGATGGTGCCGAAGAACCTCGCGTTCTCGGTGCCCGACCGGTCGGTGC
Source organism: Microbacterium immunditiarum (assembly GCF_013409785.1). Lineage (NCBI taxonomy): Bacteria > Bacillati > Actinomycetota > Actinomycetes > Micrococcales > Microbacteriaceae > Microbacterium > Microbacterium immunditiarum. Next base: position 3,186,886 of record NZ_JACCBV010000001.1, on the reverse strand, counting down.
TCATGCTCGCAACGCCGCTCGTGTGGATCTCGAAGCTCTTCCATCCCGTCATCGTGTCGCTCAACTGGATCGCGAACCACGCCGTGCGACTGTTCCGCGTCGAGCCGAAGAGCGAGGCCGCGTCGACGTTCACGCTCGAGGAGGTCGCGACGATCGTGAGCCAGTCGCGCATCGAGGGCGTGCTCGACGACGCCGCCGGCACGGTCGCAGCGGCGCTCGAGTTCACCGACAAGAAGGCGAAGGCGATCGCAGTGCCGCTCGGCGAACTCGTGACGCTGCCCGAGACGACGACGCCCGACGAGATCGAGCGCGCAGTCGCGAAGCACGGCTTCTCGCGGTACGTGATCGTCGACGATTCGGGTGAGCCGGTCGGCTATGTGCACCTCAAGGACGTGCTCCGTGTCGCGGAGGGTCCGGAGGCGGCGGTCGGCGCGGCCGCGCAGATCCCGGCGAAGCGCGTCCACCACATGGTGCCGGTGCTCGAGACGACCGACCTCGAGGACGCGCTCGCGCTCATGCGCCGTGCCGGACGCCACCTCGCCCAGGTGCGCGACGCGAACGGACGCACGACCGCGGTGCTCTTCCTCGAGGACATCATCGAGGAGCTCATCGGCGAGGTGCAGGACGCGACGCGCCGCGGGCGGCGCTGACCCGAGGCATCCGGATGCCCCGCCGACCCCACCGGATCAGGCGGTGCGCGCGCGTGCCGGCCGCGCCCGCAGGTACTGGGCCGGCCAGTAGTCGATGTCGGCGCCGAGCTCGATCGACGCGCGGAGCGCGTAGTGCGGGTCGCGCAGCCACTCGCGTCCGGCCATGACCGCGTCGGCGTCGCCCGCGGCGAGGATCGCCTCGGCCCGCACCGCGTCGTCGATCATCCCGACGGAGTTCACCGGCACGCCGGCGACGCGCCGCACGTGGGCGGCGAACCGCACCTGGTACCCCGGCCCGGTCTCGAGCCGCTGGTGGGCGACGAGCCCGCCGCTGGAGATGTCGAAGAGGTCGGCGCCGCGCTCGGACGCCCAGGTCACGACCGTCGCCGTCTCGTCGGGGGTGAATCCGCCGTCGGCCCAGTCGTACGCGGAGAACCGTACGAAGAGGGCGACGTCGGGAGCGGCGTCGCGGACGGCCCCGACCACGCGCAGCACGAGCCGCGCGCGGTTCTCGAGCGATCCGCCGTACTCGTCGTCGCGATGATTGGAGAGCGGGGAGAGGAACTCGTGCAGCAGGTAGCCGTGCGCCGCGTGGATCTCGAGCACATCGAAGCCGGCCTCGACGGCGCGCCGCGCGGCGGCGGCGAAGTCCTCGACGACGCGGTCGATCCCGTCGCGATCGAGCGCGACGGGGGTCGCGTATCCGTCGAACGGGATCGCCGAGGGCGCGACCGTCTGCCATCCGCCCTGCGCGCGCGGGACCGTGCCGCGCTGTCCGCTGAGCGGGGACGATGTCGACGCTTTGCGACCGGCGTGGGCGAGCTGCATGCCCGCGAGAGCTCCGCGGGTTCGGATGGCGGTCACGATCGGCACCCACGCGTCGCGATGCGCGTTGCTCCAGATCCCGGTGTCGTCGGGCGAGATGCGCCCCTCAGGCGACACCGCGGTCGCCTCCGTCATGACGATGCCCGCTCCGCCGGACGCGAACTGCACGAGGTGGGTGTGGTGCCACTCCTGCGGCATGCCGTCGACCGCGCTGTACTGACACATGGGCGACACCCACAGGCGGTTGCGCGCGGTCTTCGGGCCGACGGTCAGGGGCGAGAAGAGAATGCTCATGTGTCCAAACGTCCTGCGGGTAGGGTGGCGCCATGAGCGGCCAATGGACGGCGGATGACGCGGCGCGCCACCTGCGACGGCCGACCGACCGCGACGACAAGTATTCCCGAGGTGTCGTCGGCTTCCGAACCGGGTCCGCCCAGTATCCGGGAGCGGCCGTGCTCGGCGTCGAGGCCGCGTGGCGCACGGGCGTCGGCATGGTGCGCTACCTCGGACCGGAGTTCGCTTGCGCCCTCGTGCTGCAGCGGCGCCCGGAGACCGTGACGGTCGACGGCCGCGTGCAGGCGTGGGTCGTCGGCTCCGGCACACCCGTCGGGGGCGAGGGCGAGCCGGATGCCACGCCCCGGGGCATCCGCGAGATCTTCGCCGGCCATGTCCCGATCGTCGTCGACGCGGGCGCGCTCGACCACGCCGTCGGGGCGGCGGCGCCGTGCATCGTGACACCTCACGATCGAGAGCACGACCGGCTTCGGTCGCGCCTCGGCCTCCCGCCGGCGGAAGAGCGCGAGCGCGAGGCATCCGCTCTCCACACCGCCTCGGCGCTCCACGGCGTCCTCGTGCTGAAGGGCGCGCGCACGATCGTCGCGACCCCGTCGGGCTGGTCGACGGTCGTGGCGAGCGGGACCCCGTGGCTCGCGACCGCGGGCACAGGCGACGTGCTCGCGGGAGTCATCGGGGCGGTCGTCGCCGGCTCGCTCGCGAAGGGCGCCGACGGCCAGGACCGCACCGTGCACGCTGGTGAGCTCGGCGAGCTCGCCGCGACGGGGGTGTGGCTCCACGGTCGCGCGGCGACGACCGCCGCGCAGGCGCGCGGCGCCGGGGGAGGACCCATCACCGCGCTCGACGTCGCCGAGGCGCTGCCCGCCGCCGTGTCGGAATTGCTCGCACGGATCGCGTGACGCGCGTCTCTAGGATGGCAAGGGTGTCGAGGCGGGCGGTGCTGTGGATCGCGTTCGCGATCGTGCACGCCGGCGTCGCGGTTCTCGGATGGCTGCTCCCGAATCAGCCCATGGGCGACGTCTACCTCGTGTACGAGCCGTGGTCGACCCGTGCGGTCGAAGGCACGGGCATCGTCGGGATCACCGAGAGCTGGGTGTACCCGCACCTCGCGCTCGTGCCCATGGTGCTCGCGAAGGCGATGTCGTGGCTGGGTGGCTATGAGATCGCGTGGGCGGTCGTCGTCACGGTCGTGGACGCGCTCGCGTTCGCCGCCCTCGTCGGGCGCGGCAGATCGAGTGGCCGCTGGATCGCGGCGTGGTTCTGGCTCGTCTTCATCGCGCTGCTCGGCCCTGTCGGCCTCTACCGGCTCGAGGGCGTGACGACGCCGCTCGCGCTCGCGGCGTGTCTGTGGCTCTTCGGCAGGCCGGCGCTCGCGTCCGTGCTGCTCACGGTCGGCATGTGGATCAAGGTGTGGCCCGCCGCGCTGCTGGCGTCGGCGGTCGTCGCGGTCCGCCGTCGGTTCGCGATCGCGGGCACGTCGATCGCGCTGTCGGCGGTCATCCTGCTGATGGTGCTCGCCGCGGGCGCGGGCGCGAACGCCCTCGGCTTCGTCGCGGGCCAGACCGATCGGGGACTGCAGCTCGAAGCGCCGGTGAGCGGCTACTACGTGTGGCGCACGGTCCTCGGGTACGACGACTCGTTCATCTACTACGACCGCGACGTCCTCACGTTCCAGGTGACCGGACCCGAGGTCGACACGGTCATCGCCGCGATGACCCCGGTCCTGGCGATCGCCGTGGTCGGCGTGCTCGTGCTGGGAATCGTGAAGATGTGGCGCGGAGCCACCTTCGCGGGTCTCTTCCCGTCGCTCGGCCTGGCCACGGTCGTCGCGATGATCCTCTTCAACAAGGTCGGGTCGCCCCAGTACCTCTCCTGGATCATCGCGCCGCTCGCCCTGGGCCTCGTGCTCGACCGCTGGCACTGGTGGGGTCCCGCGCTGCTCGGACTCGGCACCGCCCTCCTCACCCAGATCGTCTACCCCCTGACCTACGGCGAGCTGCTCGTCGCGTCGGCGTTTCCGACCGTCGTGCTCACCCTGCGCAACCTCGCGCTCGCGGTGCTGTTCGTCTGGGCGGTCGTGCGGGTCGCGCGAACGCGCACGCACCCAGGCATGAAGCGGCGGGACGCGGCATCCGCATCGGCCTCGCCGAAGGCCGCCGAAACCTGACCCAAGGAGGAACCATCATGCTCGTCGCCTTCTCCGTCGCACCGAGCGGCACCGGACGCGCGGACGGATCCGTGCACGACGCGGTCGCGGCTGCGGTGCGGGTCGTGCGGGAGTCCGGACTGCCGCACCGGACGACGTCGATGTTCACCGAGATCGAGGGGGAGTGGGACGAGGTGTTCGATGTGGTCAGGCGAGCGACGGATGCCGTGCTCCCGTTCGGGTCGCGCGTCTCGCTCGTGCTCAAGGCCGACATGCGACCCGGCTGGACCGGCGAGCTCGACGGCAAGGTCGAGCGGCTCGAGCGCGCGCTCGAGGAGGGCGACACGGTGGCCGAATAACCCGGCGTCGCCCGCATCGTGCATCTAGACGGATAGGCGAGAAATAGCCCAGTGTTATTTTGCGTTTATCCGGATAGAGTGAAGATGGCCCGCAGGCATCGGAGGTTGTCGGATGGCTCATTACGTGGAGCGCCTGTGGAACCCGGGCGACGAATCCGGCTTCGGGCTGAGCCGACGCGATCGCCAGCCGGGCCGATATCGGGCGTACGTCCCCGACGAACTGGGGACGATGCTGCCACACCTCGGCGAGGAGGCGCGGACCGCCGCAGAAGACGCCCTTGTCGTGCTCGGTCGTGCCGACGAGCGACTGGGCGATCGGGGCAGGTTCCTGAGTCATCTGCTCATCCGATCCGAGTCGATCTCATCGAGCTGGATCGAAGGCAACCGCGTGACCCCGAAGAAGCTGGCGATCGCGGAGGCGCTGCAGCAGGGGCCTCGTGTCGCGCTCGACGTCATCGGCAACGTCCGGGCCACCGAGCGGGCGATCGAGCGGCTCGCGGACCGCACCCGACCGATCACCGTCAATGACATCGAGGATCTGCAGCACATCATCGAACCCGGTCTCGCGGGGGGCATCCGGACCGAGCAGAACTGGGTCGGGGGCTCGGGATACAGCCCGCTGCGCGCCGACTTCGTACCGCCGCCCGAGAGCGAGGTCCGGCGTCTGCTCGAAGACCTCGCCGGATTCGTCACCGTCACCGTCGGGAACCCGGTCGTGCGGGCAGCCATCGCGCATGCGCAGTTCGAGACCATCCACCCGTTCACCGACGGGAACGGCCGGACAGGGCGAGCGCTGATCCACACCGTCCTCGCGCGTGCAGACGCGCTCCGGTTCGTGCTGATCCCCATCAGTACCGTTTTCGCGGGGGAGACCGACGCATATCTGGACGGGCTGGACGCGTACCGCGAGATACCGCCGCGGGTGGACGACTGGATCGTCGGATTCTCGAGTGCCGTCGAGCGTGCGGCGGGCAACGCCGTGAGGCTCGCCGCCGAGGTCGAGGAGCTGGACGAGCGGATCGTCGAGCGGCTGATCGCGTACCGTGCCTCGCGGGGTGTCAAGCCCGCGAGGCCTCGCAGCGATGCGGTGACGCTGAAGGTGCTGCAAAACCTCGCGAACGAGCCGGTGCTGACGGTCGAGCGCGTAGCCGAGCGATGGGGCACGTCCCCGAGCGCCGCGTACCGTGCACTCACGGAGCTCGCCGAAGCGGGAATCCTCGGCAGGACGAAAGATCAGAAGGGGAAGCTCGTCTGCTATACGGCGGACGAGCATCTCGGGCTGGTCGCACTCACTGAGCGGAGCAACCGTGTCGGCGGATACGACACCGCGTCGCGGCGGCCGGCGCTCGGCCCCGGTCGGCCGCCGTTCGATCAGGTCGGACACCTTCTGCGCACAACAGGGCCCTCATCCTGAATCGCGCTGTCGCGGGCGAGCCGCCGCCCGCGCTCTAGGCTGGACGGATGCCCCAAGAGACTCCCGGATCCCGCGTGCAGCAAGCGCTCGCGCAGGCGATCGGAGCGAGCCCGGATGCGGGCGAGGGCCCGATCGACGAGCCTGAGGAGCTGCCGGTCGCCGCGACGGTCGTGATCGCGCGAGACGCGCCGCGCGGACCTGAGGTCCTGCTGATCGAGCGGCCCGACCGCGGCTCGTTCGCCGGCGCGTGGGTGTTCCCGGGCGGCAAGCTCGAGGCATCCGACCGCGCCGCCGGCGCGTCTGGGCACGTGACCGACGAGCTCGCCGCGCGCCGCGCGGCCGTGCGCGAGACGCTCGAGGAGACGGGGCTCGTGCTCGACGCCGACGCGCTCGTGCCCCTCTCGCACTGGAGCCCCCCTCCGGGGCTGCCGCTGCGCATCCTCACGTGGTTCTTCGTGACGCGGGCGCCAGATGACGTGACCCTCGAGCTCGCCGCCGACGAGGCGGTGTCGGCGACGTGGGCTCGCCCGGCCGATGTGCTCGAGCGCCACGGGCGCGGCGAGCTCACGCTGTATCCGCCGACGTGGGTCACGCTGTACGAGCTCGCGGGCCAGTCCGACGTCGACGATCTCCTCGCGGTGGCGCGCCTCGGCGGCGTGCACTCGTACGAGACGCTCGCGCGGCGGGCGCCGTCGGGGCCGTACATGCTGTGGCAGGAGGACGCCGAATACGACGCGGATTCCGCGGCCGAGGCATCCGAAACTCGCGCTCGCCCGCGTCACCGCCTGTCGATCGGCGACCTTCCCTGGATCTACGAGCGCTCGTTCTGACGCCCTCGCACGGTCACGACTCGAAGAGGCGCCTGATGTGCCGCCCGACTGCCTCCGTCTCGATGAGGAACCCGTCGTGGCCGAAGTCGCTCGTGAGGACGACGGCACGGTCGCCGTCGAGGGTCGTGCGGATGCCGCGTGCGACGCGGTGCTGGCCGTCGATGGGGAACAGGCGATCGCTGTCGATGCCGAGCACGAGGGTCTTGGCGGTGACGCGTCCGAGCGCCTCCTCGACTCCACCGCGATCGCGCCCGACGTCGTGCGAGTTCATCGCCTCGACGAGCGTGATGTAGGAGTTCGCGTCGAACCGGCGCGTGAACTTGTTGCCGTGGAAGTCGAGGTACGACTCGACCGCGAAGCGTCCGCCGTGGCCGAGCGGGCTCACACTGGACTGCCACGACCGCTGGAAGCGCTGGTTGAGCTCGGTGGGGGACCGGTAGTTCAGCAGCGCCATGCGCCGCGCGAGCGCGAGTCCGCGGTGGGGTCCGTCGCCGGCATCCGCATCGTAGTATTCGCCGCCCTGGAAGCGCGGGTCGATCTGGATCGCCTCCAGCTGCACCGAGTTGAGTGCGATCTGGTCGGCGGTGTTGATGGGCGGTGCCGAGAGGATGCCGACGCGTTCGACGCGGTCGGGGTGGCCGACCGCCCACTCCATCGCGTGCATGCCGCCCATCGAACCGCCGATGACCCCGGCCCACACGTCGATCCCGAGCGCGTCGGCCAGGCGCACCTGCGCGGCGACCTGGTCGCGGATCGTGAGGTACGGGAAGCGCGATGCCCACTCGTACCCGTCCGGCCCGATGCTCGCGGGGCCGGTCGAGCCCTGGCATCCGCCCAGCATGTTGGGGGCGACGACGAACCAGCGATCGGTGTCGATCGGAGCCCCCGGTCCCACGATGTCGCCCCACCAGCCGTCGGTCGGATGCCCGGGGCCGGCAGGCCCGCGCACGTGGCTGTCACCCGTGAGCGCGTGCAGCACGAGCACCGCGTTGTCGCGCGTCGCGTTGAGCTCGCCCCACGTCTCGAACGCGACGCGGTAGCCCGGCAGCTCGCGGCCGCCCTCGGTGCGGAACGGCCCGAACGCGGCGAAGTGCCGATCGCCGACCGGGTCGCCGTCGCGCCACGCGCCGGTCGCGGGCGGACGCCCGAGCAGCAGACGCGCGTCGGCCTCCGTGACGGGCGCGCTCGGCACCGTGTCTTCGGAGGTCTGCCAGTCCATCCGACCATTCTCGCGTGCCGCTGTGGGAGGTGACGTCGTATTACACCCGCTCGGCGGGATCAGCGTCCCCGGAACGGCGCCGTCTCGTACGTCGCGCCGTGCTGGCCCGCGAGCGCGATCGGCACTCCGTCCACGGACTGGACGAAGCGACGCGACGTGTCGAGGCCGCCGGGCAGGCGCGCGTCGACGCCGGGGAGCGTGCCGCGCGACTCGTTCGAGAGCCATACCACGCGGCGGCCGATCGCCGTGCGGAGCCCGGCCATGAAGCCCGCGAACCGCTCGCGCCCTGGCGCCTCCAAGTAGAGGAGAACGGCGCTGTGGAACACGACGAGCGTCGCGTCATGCGGGGCGGCGGCCGCGGCATCCGTCACCGTCTCGAGCAGGTCGCCGCGGATGATCTCGGGAGGGTCGGATGCCGCGACCGCAGCCGCCGCCCGCAGACGCGTCACCCGCGCGTCATGGTCGGGCCCGGGCCACACGAGCGTCGCCAGCCACTCGACCTCTTCGGGGTCGCGCGCGTCGATCGGGGCGAGGTCGATGCCCCGGCGCCACACGACCTCGGGCACGTGCTCGGGGACGACGGAGTCGTCGTCGACGCGGCACGCGAGGCGAACGAGTGACTCCTCGTGTGGCTCCACGTGCCGCGTGGTCGTCGGCGTCGAGTACTCGTACGCGTATCGGTCGGGGAAGAGGCAGAGCCCCGCGGCGGCGCCGACCTCGAGCAGCGCGACCGGACCGTCGATGCGCGAGAGCACCGGCAGCAGAGTCGCGCAGCGGTTGGGTTCGTTCGTCTGCGTCGAGCGCTCGCTCGCGATCTGGAGGACGCGGTCCCAGTTCGCTCGGACCCACTCGCGCCAGTCCGCGAAGGGAGCGAGGGGCGAACCCACCCAGCGCGCGGCGGCGAAGAGCAGGTTCGGCTGCCGGAGGCGGCGCGACAGGAGCGCGATCCGCCCGGTCAGCTCGGCGTCTCTGGCAATGCCCAGCGACCACTCCTCGTAGAGCGGCGACGTGCCGTGCGCCCAGTGACGGCCGAAGTCGTCGTAGAGCGCGGAGACTTGGGCGGGGTCGACGGGACTGTCCACGTGCACACCCTACGGTCAGCCGTGACACGGATGCCCCGGCCCGCACCGGGGCCGGGGCATCCGTCGAATCGGTCGCTCAGGTCAGGCGTGCGCGCCGTCGCTCACGCGACGAGCGGCGGCCAGCGCCTGCTCGAGGTCCGCCTTGAGGTCATCGATGCTCTCGAGACCCACCGAGAGGCGGACGAGGCCCGGCGTCACACCGCTGGAGAGCTGCTGCTCGGGCGTGAGCTGCGAGTGCGTCGTCGACGCGGGGTGGATGACGAGCGAGCGCACGTCGCCGATGTTGGCGAGGTGGCTGAACAGCGTGAGCGAGTCGACGAACTCGCGGCCCGCCTCGACGCCGCCCTTGAGCTCGAACGAGAGCACTGCGCCGACGCCTTTCGGGGCATACGTGTTGGCCGCCGCGTACCAGGGCGAGGTGGGCAGGCCCGAGTAGTTGACGGATGCCACGTCGTCGTGGTTCTCGAGCCACTCCGCGATCTCCTGCGCATTCTGAACGTGGCGCTCGACGCGAAGCGAGAGCGTCTCGATGCCCTGCAGGAGCAGCCACGCGCTGATCGGCGCGATCGCCGAGCCGAGGTCGCGGAGCAGCTGGACACGCGCCTTGATGATGTAGGCGAGCGCGTCGCCGACGGCGGTCGTGTAGCTCGCGCCGTGGTACGACGGGTCAGGCTCGGTGAGGCCGGGGAACTTGTCGACGTTCTGCGACCACGCGAAGCGCCCGCCGTCGACGATCACGCCGCCGATGGTCGTGCCGTGGCCGCCGAGGAACTTCGTCGCGGAGTGCACCACGATGTCGGCGCCGTGCTCGAACGGGCGGATGAGATACGGGGTCGCGATCGTGTTGTCGACGATGAGCGGAATGCCGTTCTCGTGGGCGACGTCTGCGATCGCGCGGATGTCGAGCACGTTGATCTTCGGGTTGCCGATGGTCTCGGCGAAGAAGAGCTTCGTGTTCGGGCGCACCGCGGCACGCCACTCGTCGGGGTCGTCCTGGTTCTCGACGAAGGTCACATCGATGCCGAGCTTGGCGAGCGTGTACTTGAAGAGGTTGTAGGTGCCGCCGTAGATCGAGCTCGATGACACGAAGTGGTCGCCCGCCTCGGCGATGTTCAGGATCGCGAAGGTCGACGCCGCCTGGCCGCTCGAGAGCAGCAGCGCACCGGTGCCGCCCTCGAGCGCGGCGAGGCGCTGTTCGACGACGTCCTGCGTGGGGTTCTGGATGCGGGTGTAGATGTTGCCGAACTCGGCGAGGGCGAAGAGGTTCGCCGCGTGGTCGGCGCTGTCGAAGACGTACGACGTCGTCTGGTAGATCGGAGTGGCACGCGCCTTCGTGACCGGGTCGGGCTGGGCGCCCGAGTGGATCTGCTTGGTCTCGAAGCGCCAGTTCTCTGCTGCGGACATGTCGGGCTCCTGCGGGTCGGTCGGCGACGAGGGTCGTCATCGGCTCGTCCGAGAGTACGAAGATGCGCCCGTGTCAACAACGAAGGGGAAATATGACGTAACGCCGGGGTCGCGGCATCCGCGCCGTCGCGTCGTCGAACGCGTCGCGATCTCGGTAGCGTGGAGCTATGGCTGACAGACGTGCTGTGGTGACAGGGGCCAGTTCGGGCATCGGGGCAGCGACCGTGCGCGCCCTCCGCGCGAGCGGGTGGGACGTGGTCGGCGTCGCGAGACGCGCCGACCGGCTCGCCGAGCTCGAGGCCGAGACCGGTGCCGTCGCGTACGCCGCCGACCTCACCGTGCAGGCCGACATCGACGCGCTCGCCGAGTGGCTCGCCGAGTCGGGTCCGATCCATGCGCTCGTCCAGGTCGCGGGCGGTGCCCGCGGCACGGAGCGCATCGAGGACGCCGCCCCCGAGGACTGGCAGTGGATGTTCGAGGTGAACGTGCTGTCGGCGCAGCGGATGGTCGCGACTCTCCTCCCGCTGCTGCGCGCCGGCGCCGCCGAATCCGGCCACGCCGACACCCTCTTCGTGACGTCGACGGCCGCGTTCACGCCGTACCCCGGTGGAAGCGGCTACAACGCCGCGAAGGCGGGGGAGGGCATGCTCGCGCACGTTCTCCGGCTCGAGCTCAACGGCGAGCCCATCCGCGTGATCGAGATCGCGCCCGGGATGGTGCACACCGAGGAGTTCACTCTCAACCGCTTGGGCGGTGACGCGGCGGCCGCGGCCCGCGTGTACGAGGGGGTCGAGAACCCGTTGACGGCGGATGACGTCGCCGAGGTCATCGCGTTCTCGCTGAACCTCCCTGGGCATGTGAACCTCGACCTCGTGACGATGCGTCCGGTCGCGCAGTCCGCCCAGCATCTGCTCGCCCGCGGGCCGCTGCGCGTGCGCGGCGCCGAGCGACTGTAGGGATCGCCGGGTGGCGATGTCCCTGCCGCAGCTCGCCGAAGCGGGGCTGCTCGACGCGGAGTGGGCCACCGCGCTTGCGCCCGTCTCGCCCGACATCGCGGCGCTCGGCGATCGGCTTCGCGCCGAGACGGCCGCGGGTCGCCGGTACCTTCCGGCGGGGGACCGCGTGCTGCGGGCGTTCCAGCGGCCGCTCGCCGAGGTCAGGGTGCTGATCGTCGGGCAGGATCCGTACCCGACCCCGGGACATCCGATCGGTCTGTCGTTCGCGGTCGACCGGCACGTGCGGCCGCTGCCGCGCAGCCTTTCGAACATCTACCAGGAGCTGCACACCGACCTCGGGATCGCGCCCGCCTCGCACGGCGACCTGTCCGCGTGGAGCGACCGGGGCGTCATGCTCCTCAATCGCGTGCTCACGGTCGCACCCGGCGCGCCCGCGTCGCACCGCGGGTGGGGGTGGGAGAAGGTCACCGAGCACGCGATCCGCACCCTCGTGGCGCGCGGCGGGCCGCTCGTCGCGATCCTGTGGGGCAACGACGCGCGGAACCTCCGTCCGATGCTCGGGGAGATGCCGGTCATCGAGTCGCCGCATCCGTCGCCCCTCTCGGCGAGCCGCGGGTTCTTCGGGTCTCGCCCGTTCTCGCGTGCCAACGATCTGCTGGTTCGCCAGGGCGCGGAACCCCTGGACTGGCGCCTGCCGGAATGACGTCCGGATTCGCGCTCTTCGCGGGCACGCCTGCCGCGTAGGCTGTCTCGCGTGCTGGAGGAGGAGTACGAGAAGAGTCGCAGGCGGCTGCCGCGTCACCTGCGCAAGCAGCCGGAGCCGGAGCGCCCCTTCTCGTACGAGGTCCGCCCCGCTCGCGAGGCGGACCTGCCAGACATCCGAGAGATCTACAACCACTACGTGACGAACTCCGTCGTGACGTTCGACGAGAAGAAGTGGACGATCGCGCAGTGGCGCGACAAGTTCGAGTACCTCTCGAAGCTCGACCTGCCGTTCCTCGTCGCGCAGTCGCCGGGCGGGCAGGTCCTCGGCTACGCGCTCGTATCGCCGTGGTCGGGCAAGTCCTCCTACCGCTACACGGTCGAGAACTCGATCTACCTCGGGCAGGCCGCCGCCGGGAAGGGACTGGGGCGCGCGCTGCTGGAGGCGCTCATCGAGGCGTGCGAGCAGCGCGGCATCCGGGAGATGGTCGCCGTCATCAGCGACAAGGGCGCCGAGGCCTCGCTCGCGCTGCACGAGAAGCTCGGCTTCGTCGAGGTCGGTCGCATGGGCCGCGTCGGCTTCAAGTTCGGGCGTTGGCTGGGCACGATCTATCTGCAGAAGTCGCTCACGCCGGTGAAGTCGCGCAAGAGAGGGCTCTTCAGCCGCTGAGTCGCCGCCTCGGGGCGCGGTCACACCGCCGTGGGAGGGCCGTTCCGGCGGCCCGTCGTCGCGCGCGGGGCCCGCGGAGGGGAGGAGCCGGCGAGCTCGCGCACCTCGTCGATGAGCCGGCGCCACGGTCCCTCGACCTCTTCGTCGGCGAGCGTCGCGTCGTGCTCGCGATCGGCGCAGCGCGCCGTGACGTCCCATGAGAAGCGGTCCGCGCCGCGACCGTTCCCGGTGACCTCGTCCCACGGGCACTGTTCGATGAGCTCGATCCAGCGGCCGCGCTCGTCGGGCGGGGGCTCGGCGCGCCACTCGCGCCGGAGCCCCGCGATGCCGCCCGTGCGCACCACGATCACGGCGATCGGTGCGTCATCGCCCGTTCTGTCAGGGCTGTGAGCCATTCCCGATGACGCCGACACCGACCCACCCGGATCGCACGGCGTCGACCTCCTCCGACTCTTCACCGTACTCCGCCTCGGCCGCCGCGAGGGTGGCGGCCGCGAACTGGGCGAAACCGGCCGTGCGCGAGAGGGTGCCCGAGGTGAGCGCGCGGTACCACACGAGCCCCGCGCGCTCCCACGCGCGACCGCCGAGCGCCGTGGCCGCGAGGGCGAATGCGCGGTTGGGGATGCCGGAGTTGAGGTGGACGCCGCCGTTGTCGTCGCTCGTGACGATGTAGTCGCGCATGTGCGCGGGCTGCGGGTCGCGGCCGAGGACGTCGTCGTCGTACGCGGTGCCCGGCGCGATCATCGACCGGAGCGCGCGCCCGTCGACGGCGTCGGTGAAGATGCCCTCGCCGATGAGCCAGGTCGCCTGGTCGGCGGTCTCATCCGCGCGATGCTGCTCGGCGAGCGCGCCGAAGACGTCGGCGATCGATTCGTTCAGCGCGCCGGACTGCGCGCGATAGAGCAGACCGCCCGCGGCCTCGATCACGCCGTGCCCGAGCTCGTGCGCGATCACGGACAGCGAGCCCGTGAAGCCCGCGAAGATCTCGCCGTCGCCGTCGCCGAAGACCATCCGGCGGCCGTCCCAGAACGCGTTGTCGTAGTCCCACCCGAAGTGGACGGTCGCCAGCAGCTCCGAGCCGTCCCCGCTGATCGAGTCGCGGGTGAACGCGTCCCACAGGACGTCGAACGTCGACCCGAGCCCGTCGAACGCCTCATCGACAGCCGTGTCACCGGTCGGCGCGTCGTCTTCGCGGCGCACGACGACGCCGGGGAGCTCCTCGCGGTGCTGCGCATCGCTGATCGTGCGGTCGGGGGCGGGAGTCGTCTCGGCGACGAGGGTATCTGCGCCGTCGAGTGAGAGGCGCAGGCGCGAGCGCCGACGCGGCCGGTATTCCCGCTGGACCGCGAGCGTCTCGCGCGCCGCTTCGGCGGCTCGTGCGAACTCGGGCTCTCGGATCGACGCGATGCGCGCCAGCAGGTAAGGGGGGACGATCGCCTGGGGCATGCGTTGAGGGTAGTCGTCCCCTCGGACGGCGAGGCTCTCCGACGCGCAGACGCGTCGACCGCGACAGGTCAGGACGGCCCGGCGCCCTGCTCGATGACGGGGATCGACGCGAGCAGTCGCCGCGTGTAGGCGACCTGCGGCTGCAGCAGGACCTTCTCGGTCGGGCCCTCCTCGACGATGCGCCCGTCCTTCATGACGACGACCTCGTCGCACAGGTTCTGCACGACGCCGATGTCGTGCGACACCAGGATGAGCGTGAGCCCGTCGCGCGCCCGCAGCTCGGCGACGAGCTGGAGGATCTGCGCGCGTACCGTGACGTCGAGCGCCGACAGCGGCTCGTCGCCGACGAGCAGTCGCGGGCGGTGCACGAGCGCGCGCGCGAGCGCGATCCGCTGCCGCTGACCTCCCGAGAACTCGTGCGGGAACCGCTCGGCCATCGCCGCCTCGAGCCCGACCTCCTCGAGAACCTCGCGCACGCGCGCACGACGGTCGCCCTCGATCCCGAGTGCCCAGAGCGGCTCGCCCACGATGCGGCCCACGCTCATGCGCGGGTCGAGCGACGCGTACGGATCCTGGAACACGATGCCGGTCTGGCGGCGGAGCCAATGCAGGCGACGAGCGGATGCCGCGGCGTCGACCTCCCGTCCGTCGAACTCGACCGTGCCTGACGTCGGGGTGTCGAGCGCGAGCAGCAGACGCACGAGCGTGGACTTGCCCGACCCGGACTCGCCGATGATCCCGACCGTGCTGCCCTCGCGCACGTCGAGGTCGGCGTCCTCGAGCGCGTTCGTAAAGCTCTGGCGTTCGAAGAGCGCCGTCTTGGCCCGCCGGTACCGCCGCGTGAGTCCACGGGCGCGAAGGAGCACGTCGCCGCCGTTCATGAGATGCCCTCCGGACGCCACAGGGTCGCCGTCGCGTCGCGCAGGAGCCCTTGAGTGACCGGCGACGACGGCGAGGTGAGGAGCGTCGAGACGGGCGCCGCCTCGACGACCTTCCCGTGCTCGAGCACGACGCCGAACTCCGCGATCTGCGACAGCACCGCGAGGTCGTGCGTGATGAACACGAGCGACATGCCGGCGTCCTCGACGAGGTCGCGCATCAGCTCGAGGATCTCGGCCTGGATCGTCACATCGAGCGCGGTCGTCGGCTCGTCCGCGATGAGCAGCCGCGGCCGCGCCACGAGCGCCATCGCGATCGCGACGCGCTGGCGCTGGCCACCGGAGAGCTGGTGCGGGTAGCGCTTGACGATCCGCTCGGGGTCGGGGAGGAGCATCCGCTCTGCCGCCTTCACGGCGCGCTCCCACGCCTCCTTCTTGCTCGCGCCATCGTGGATGCGGATGGGCTCGGCGATCTGGCGCCCCACCGTGCGGATCGGGTTGAGCGCGGTTTGCGGCTCCTGGAACACGATGCCGATCTCGTCGCCGCGCACGGCGGCGAGCTCGCGGTCGGACAGGCCGAGGAGTTCATGATCGTTCCAGCGGATGCTGCCGCCCGCCGTCGCCTCTTCGGGCAGAAGCCCCATGATGGCGAGAGCCGTGAGGGACTTGCCCGATCCCGACTCGCCGATGATCCCGACGCGCGCGCCGTCGGGCACGTCGAACGAGACGCCGTCCACGACGCGCCGCCCGGCGATGTCGATCGTGAGATCCGTGACTTGGAGCGTCACGACACCACCTCCGGCACGTGGCGGATCGCGCCGCGCGGGGGAGCGAGCGGGTCGCGGCCGCGCGAGAGCGTCGGGTCGGTCGCCTCGCGGAGCGCGTCGCCGATGAGGTTGAGCCCGAGGACGGTGAGCGTGATCGCGAGTCCCGGCCACACCACCGAGAGCGGGTGGATCCCGATGTAGCGCTGCACATCGGCGAGAAGCAGGCCCCACGAGGGGTCGGTCACGGGGGCGCCGAAGCCGAGGTAGGAGAGCCCCGCCTCAGCGAGCACGGCGACAGCCATCGACCACGACAACTGCACGATGAAGACCGGCGCGACGTTCGGCAGCAGGTGCCGCCACAGGTTCTGCGCGGGCGTGAGCCCGGATGCCCTCCCGGCCAGAACGAACTCGCTGTGAAGTACACGCCGCAGCTCGGGGCGGGTCACCCGGGCGATGTTCACACCGAAGCCGATGCCGACCGACCAGATCACGACGCCGAGCGATCCGCCCCACACGGCGGAGATCATCATCGCGATGAGCAGAACGGGGAAGGCGATGAGCACGTCGATGAAGACCGCGACCGACTCGCGCACCCAGCGCGCGGTGAGAGCGCCGAGCGCGGCGAACGCGATGCCGATCACGGTCGCCACGATGCCCGCGCCGACGGCGACGTACACGGTCGTGCGGGCGCCCGCCATGAGCAGGCTCAGGATGTCGCGGCCGTTGCCGTCGGTTCCGAGCAGGTGCGGCCAGCCGGGGTAGCCCCAGCGGTTCGCGACCTCGACGTCGCGCGGGTCGAAGGGCGTCCACAAGAGCGAGACGACCGCCGCGAGGAGGACGACCGCCACCACGATGAGGCCGAAGCGCCCGGTCGAGATGCGCCACAGGCGCCGCAGCCACGCGAACCGGTGCATCACGCCGCCTCTCGCTGACGCGGGTCGAGCACGCGGTGTACGAGGTCCACCAGGAAGCCGATGATGAGCACGAAGCCCGTCAGCACGAGGAGCTCTCCCTGCACCTTGACGAGGTCGCGCGAGCCGACGTCGGCGACGAGCATCCGTCCGATCCCCGGCAGCGTGAACAGCTGCTCGATCACGACGGCGCCCACGATGATGCCCGCGACCTGCAGCCCCAGCACGGTGATGATCGACAGGCCCACGTTCGGCAGTCCGTGCCGGAGGAGCGCTTGGTTCTTCGTGAGACCTTTCGCCGCGGCGGTGCGCACGTAATCCTGGCCGATCGCCTGCATCGTCGCCGAGCGCACGAACCGCAGGAGCATCGCGCCCTCGACGATCCCGATCGTGATCGCGGGGAGAAGGAGCGACCTGATCGCGAGCACCGGCGTCGACCAGCCCGTGCGGGGGAAGCCCTGCGCGGGGAGCCATCCGAGCCACACGGCGAACACGATCACGAGCATCATGCCCGCCCACACGACGGGGACGGCCGCGAGGGTCTGCGCGCCGACGCTCATCGCCGTGCCCGCGCCGCGGCGACGGCGCACGGCCGACAGCACGCCGAGCGGCACCGCGAACACGAGCGCGATCAGCAGCGACATGAGCCCCAGCGGCACCGTCACCTGCGCCTTCTGGGCGAGCTCGGCGCCCACCGACCTGCCGTTGAGCAGCGACGTGCCCAGGTCGCCGCGCAGGACGCCGCCGATCCAGTCGAAGTACTGCTGCCACAGCGGGCGGTCGAGGCCGAGGCGCTCGCGGATGGCCGCGACCTGCTCGGGCGAGCCCTGGGTGCCGGCGATGAGCTGCGCCACGTCACCCGGGAGGACGCGCAGCGTGAAGAAGATCAGCACGCTCGCCACAACCAGCCCCACCAGCAGCAGGGCCAGCCGGGTCAGCGCGTACCGGGTCACCCCCGAGATACTGTCACGTCGGCCAGGCTCAGGCGAACGTTGATCGAGTTCACCGGGAACCCGTTCACGCCCTCTCCGACCGCCGTGATCGTGTTGCCCAGGTAGAGCCAGTCGGCCGCGTGCTCCTCTGACACGATGCGCGCCGCCTGCCGCAGCAGGTCAGCCGACTCGTCCTCGTCGGTCGTCGCGAGCGCCCGCGCGTACAGGTCCTGCACCTCGGGGTTGTCGTAGTTGAAGTAGTAGTCCGGGTTCGCGAAGTTGCCGAAATCGCGCGCCTCGACGTGCAGCACGAAGCTCAGGTCGTAATCCTTGTTCGTGTAGACGTCCTGCAGCCAGGTGGGGAACTCGACCGAGTTCACCGTGAGCTCCACGCCGACGTCGTCGAACGCCGAGACGAGGTACGTCGGGACGGTCGTGCCGTAGAACGACGGGATCGTCAGCGTCAGCGAGAGGTTCTCCTGGCCGGCGTCGGCGAGCAGTTCGCGCGCCCGCTCGGGGTCGTAGGGAGCGACGTCGGAGAGGTCCTCGTAGCCCGGGTCGAGAGGTGGGATCGGTCCGAACAGCGTCTCAGCCGCGCCCTGCGCCTCGATGAGCGCGTCGTGGTCGATCGCGAGGCGCAGCGCCTCGCGCACGCGCGGATCGTCGAGGGGAGCGCGCGTGTTGTTGAACGCGAGCGTGCCCTTGTCGGTCGACGTGCCGGTCGTGAGCGTGAAGCCCGTGCCGTCGAGCTGCGGGGCGAGAGTCGCGTCGACCGCCGTCAGCACGTCGACGCTTCCGTCGAGGGCCGCGTTCACACCGGCGGTGAAGTCGGGGATGTACTGGAGCACCACCTCGGCGACGCCCGCGGGCTCGCCCCAGTACTCGTCGAAGCGCGCGAGCGTGATGCTGTCGCCCTCGGTCCAGTCGGCGATCGTGAACGGACCGGTGCCGTTCTCGGCACTGTTCATGTCGGTCGTGTCGCCGGCTTTGAACACGAGCCCGGCGCGGCCTGTGAGCGAGAAGAGGAAGTCGATGTTCGGCTCGGTAAGCACGATCTGGACGGTCGAGGCATCGGGGGCGGTGATCGACGCGACGCCGGCGAGGTCTCCGTGACCCTGCAGCGACTCGTCGTCCTTGACCTCGGTGAGCGAGGTCACGACGTCGTCGACGGTGAGCGGCTCGCCGTTGTGGAACGTCACCCCCTCCTCGATCGTGAAGGTGTAGGTCAGGCCGTCGTCGGAGACCTCCCAGTCCGAGGCCAGCTTGGGCTCGACCGCGTTGCCGTCGTCAGGCGCCCGGGTGACGAGGCCCTCGTAGACGTTGTCGATGAGCGCCTGCTCGAGCGCTGCGCCGCTCGTGCGGCGGATGTCGAGGTTGTCTGGCTCGAGAACGAGGCCGACGGTCAGCGACGCGTCGGGGTCGGGTTCGCCGCCTGTCGAATCGGGGGTCGGCGAGGCCGTGCACGCGCTGAGGGCGAGTGCGGCGGCCGCGAGGCCGGCTGCGGCGAGGAGGGCTGTGCGGCGGAGCATCGGAGGTGGTCCTTTCGGCTGCATCACGGGGGCGGCGCCGGCCGGATGGGCCGTGCCATGTCGGCGGTGCAAAGGCTGCGGTTCCTGTAGGAGTCAGCGTAGGGATCGTGCCCGAGCGGCGGGCCCGGTTGCAAAACGAAACGTCACAGAAGACGAAATCGTTACCCGCCCGCGATCAGACCGCGATCAGTCGACTTCTGCCGCGAGCCCGGCAATACGCCTCGCGAGGCCTGTGGGGCTGTCCTCCTGCAGATTGTGTCCTCCGGTCATGGACTCGACGGATCCCCCGGGCATCCGCCGAGCGAACTCGTCGGCGTCCTCGTCGGTGACGTACCCGTTCGCGCCCCGGATGAGGGTGACGGGCGCGGTCACGCGGGCGAGGTCCTCCCAGCCGCTTTCGCCGAGCACGCGCGCGAGCGCGTCATCCGGTTGAGGCGGAGCCTGACCGGCCGCCGCGGCGGCGGCCGTCGCGTTCGCGAGCTGCGCGAAGTGATGCTTCCACTCGACACGGCCGTCGGGGCGGATGCGCGAGTTGAAGTACACGCCGCGTTCGGCCTTGCGGCGCGACCCGCCGCCGAGTCCGAACCGCAGCGCGCGGTCGACGAGCTCGGCGCGGGACGCCCAGTCGGTCGGCCCGGCGAAGAAGTCGCGCACCTGGGTGGGACCGGCGTTCGGGTCGACTCCGGGCGTGATGTCGACGACGACGAGCCTCCGCACGAGGTCGGGACGCGATGCGGCGAGCGCCGCGGCGGTGAGCCCGCCGAGCGACTGCCCGACGACGATCTGCGGGCCGTCTGTCCACGCCTCGAGGCCGACGGCGACATCGGGCGCGAGAACTCGTGCGACGTACGCGGCGTCGTCGCGCCACGACGAGTCGCCGTGACCGGGAAGGTCGATCGCGAGGGCGGGCAGGCCGAGGGCGAGGATCGTCGTGTCCCACGTGTGGGCGTTGAGCCCCGCGCCGTGCAGGAGCGTGACGGCGGGCGGGGCATCCGGTTCATCCGCCGATCCGAACCGCAGCGCGCTCAGCGTGCGTCCGTCGGGAAGCGTCACGGCGACGCGTTCGCCGTGGGGGACAGGACCCGACAGGTGCGCTTCGGCGGCCTGCTCGGGGAGGAACGAGAACTCGTCGGCGGGTTCGATCACTCCGCCATTGTGGCGCGCCGCGCGGCGCGTCGGCACAGCCCATCCGGTGACCGCGCCGTGGGTAGGCTGGCGGAATGACGAACGAACGGCGAGTGCACCTGTCCCGGTCGGCGCCTCCGGCCTACCAGGCGCTCTCCGCGTTCTCGAAGACGGTGGGCGGGATCTCGGCCGAGGCGGGGATCGATGACCGTCTCAAGGAGCTCGTGCAGATCCACACGTCCCAGCTGAACGGCTGCGCCTACTGCGTCCGCGTGCACGTCGAGCGCGCCGAGAAGGCCGGCGTCACGCTCGACACGATCGCCCAGCTCCCCGTCTGGCGCGACTCGGGGGTCTTCACCGAGCGCGAGCGCGCAGGCCTCGAGCTCGCCGAGGCGTTCGCCTTCATCGCCGAGGACGGGATCTCCGACGACGTCTACGACCGCGTCGGAGGGATCCTCAGCGAGCAGGAGTACGTCGCGCTGAGCTGGATCCTCGTCTCGATCAACGCGTTCAACCGCATCGCGATCGCCGGCCGCTACGCCGTCCCGCCGCGCGACGATCTCGCCGGAGAGGACCGCGACGCCGCCGCAGGCAGGGCCTGGTGACGGCCGCGGACACTCCCGGCGGCGCGCCCGCTCCGATCGTCACGGGCGCGGTGAACCTGCGCGACGTCGGCGGGCTGCCCGCCGGCGACCGGCGCGCGCGACACGGCGTGCTGTATCGCTCGGGCAACCTCGCGCAACTCGAGCCGCGGGGGATCGAGGACCTCGCGGCCCTCCAGCTGCGGCGCATCATCGACCTGCGCTCCGACGAGGAGGTCCTCCACGCGCCGAGCCCCGCTGCCGCGGCCTCCGAGATCGTCCGCGTGCCACTGTTCCTCGGCTCGGTGGCGTCCTTCTTCGAGAACGACATCTCGCTCGACGAGATGTACCGCCGGCTCGTCGACGACTCCGCCGACCGGGTGGTGCAGGTCGTGCGGGGGATCGTGTCCGACCAGCCCGTGCTCGTGCACTGCACGGTCGGCAAGGACCGCACGGGCGTCGTCGTCGCGCTCACCCTCGCGGCGGCAGGCGTCGACGAGGACGCCGTCATCTCCGATTACGCGCGCACCGAGGGTCTGCTGCCCGCGTGGCGGAACCGTGGCGTGATCGAGCGGCTGCGGGCGCTGCATCCGCGTGCCCGCCATCTCGAGGAGCTCGCGACGCGCTCGCCCGCGCCGGTCATGCGCCGCCTGCTCGACGATCTGACAGGCCGATTCGGGTCGGTGTCGGACTATCTGCGCGCGAGCGGGCTCTCCGACGACGAGATCGGCGAACTGCGCCGGGTGCTCATCGACTGATCGCCTTCCGCTGTGTGGGAGTGAGGTTAGGCAATCCTTCGTTCGCGGTATAGTGAAGGGGAGATGAGCACCCCCGCACCGCACCGAACGACGCGCCCCGCCGGCGAGCACAGCCCCGCCGCGTGCCGGGCGCCGCGACATTCGCGCGTGCAGCACCTCATCACCGCCGACGAGTCGTCGCTGACCGACCTCGAGGCCCTGCTGACGACGCTGCCGCTGTGCTCGACGGGCCGGGTCTTCATCGAAGTGCCGGATCCCTCGTGGCAGGCCCACCTCGACGTGCCGCCGCGCATGATCGTGACGTGGCTCGACCGCTCCCGCCGCACCGGCGACCCGGGCACGGGTCGGGCGTGCGCCCCGGGCCAGGCGCTCTCCCGCGCGGTCACCGCGTGGGCCGACGAGATGATGTGCGCCGACGACGACAGCACGCGCGTGTTCCTCCTCGGCGGTTACCTCGGCACCGCCGACATCGTCGACCACCTCACGTCGCGGCTCGGCGTCGACTCCGCCGAGATCCACGCGCCCGAGGAGTACGGGCTCACCGCCCGCTGACCCGGCGCGCCCGTCGAAGGACTGGGCCGTCAGGTGCTGCGCGTCGGACGAGCGGCCGCGCCGCGCCTTGCGGACTGACGCGGGACGTAGTTGCCGTCCTCGAGGCCGGCCTCGATCTCGAACCGGTTGCGCAGCGGATCGCGCCCCGCGAGCAGGTACAGCACGGGCATGAGGAAGCCGTAGCGCTGCCATTGCCGCTTGTGCACGGCCTCGTGACGCAGCACGTTGTCGGTGACGTCGGCCTCGCCCGTGAGGTAGCAGCCGCCCGCGCACACGCCTCCGCGTGGGAACGCCCAGCGCGGCATGCCGCGGAACACCCACAACCCCTCCCGCTGCTCGATGCGGCCTGTGCTCCACAGCGTGCCCCACACCCAGCCGACGGTCGTGCCGTACCAGTAGCCGACGCGGCTGATGGGCGAGTCGAGGAGGAGCGACGGGATGAACCGGTCGATCGCGCGACCGCGCGCGAGCGCCCTCTCGGCCGCCTCCCGCCATCCGGGAGGAGGGGTGGGGACAGGGCTCACGCGAGCGCCCCGACGATGCGCAACAGCGCGCCGAGGTCGTCGGTCGCGGCATCCGGCGACGCGGGGGAGTAGCCCGCGAGCGTGGCACCCACGAGCGGCACGGCGGCGCGCAGCGCGCCGATCGCCGCGGTGAGATCGGCGACCCCCACGCCGAACGGTTCGGGGTGCGCGTTGCCGGCGAGCTCGGCCGGATCGAGCGCGTCGACGTCGACGTGGATGTACACGGAGGCCGCACCGGTCGCGGCGACCGCTTCGACGAGCGCATCCGGGTCACTCACCGTGTCGGCGGGGACGACGCGGATGCCGCGCGCCTCGATCGCCTCGAGCTCGGCGTCGTCGTACGAGCGCGTCGCCACGAGCACGACGCGGCTCGGCGCGACGGCGCCTTCGTTCAGCACGAGCGCGGGGTCGCCGTCGCCCACGACCGCGCGCAGCACCATGCCCGCGAACGCTCCCGACGGTGAGGTCTCGGGAGTGTTGAAGTCGGGGTGGGCGTCGATCCACACGATGGCGAGGTCCGGATGCCGAGCCACCGCGTGCGCGATCGGGCCGAGTGCGACGCCGCAGTCGCCGCCGATCGTGAGCACGGGCTCCTCGTGCGACGACAGCGCCTCTTCGACCTGCGCGCGCACGCGCTGGAGGGTGCTCAGGCGCCGGATGCCGGTGCCCAGCGATTCCCCGGCTTCGATCGGCACATCGAGGATCGTCGTGGCGGAGCGGGGGAGGTCGCCCGCGATCGCGCGGGCTCCGTCGATGAGCTGCATCGCGCGGGTGGAGGGGCTTCCCTGCCACTGGGGCACGACGAGATAGCGGGTCATCCTCACATCATTCCGCATGCGCGCGTGCGCGACGCCGGACGGATCGCGAATGGCGCCGCGCCCGGGAACGCGTCCCCGGGCGCGGCGCCTTCACGGTCGTGCGTTACGGCGTGTAGGGCGCCGACGACGCGTCGATCGCCTGCTGGTTCTTGGCGGGGCCGTTGCCCGCCTTCAGCGCGGCGAGGCGCGCCTCGACCTCGGTCAGCTCACCCATGTCGTCGAGCTGGTTGAACTGCGCGTCGAGGCTCGACGCCGCGAGCTCCTGCTTGCCGGCCGCGAGGGCCTCCTGGCGACGCACCTTGTCTTCGAACCGGCCCAGCTCGCTGGTCGGGTCGAGCACGTCGATGGACTTGACCGCGTCGTGCACCTTGGTCTGGGCCTCGGCGGTCTTGGAGCGGGCGAGCAGCTCGGACCGCTTGTTCTTGAGCTGGTCGAGCTTCTGCTTCATGCCGTTGAGGCCGTCCTTGAGCTTGTTGACCACCTCCGTCTGCGACGCGATCGTGGGCTCGGCCTGCTTGGCCTCGCTCTCGGCGCTGATCTGCCGCTGGAGGGCGATCTTGGCCAGGTTGTCGAACTTGTCGGCGTCGGCCGCGCTGCCCTGGGAGCGGAGCTCGTCAGCCTTGCGGCTGGCGGCGAGCGCCTTGTTGCCCCATTCGGCGGCCGCCTGAACGTCCTCCTGGTGGTCACGCTCGAGCAGGCGCAGGTTGCCGATCGTCTCGGCGATCGCCGACTCGGCGTCGGCGATGCTGTTCGTGTAGTCGCGAACGAGCTGATCGAGCATCTTCTCGGGGTCTTCGGCCTGGTCGAGGAGCGCGTTGATGTTCGCGCGCACCAGGGTGGAGATGCGGCCGAAGATGGACTGCTTTGCCATCACAGTGGTTCCTTTCACTCGGTAGTCACGTTAGGGCTTGGCGGCCCGGTCGGTGGGCCTGACGTTGTGCGGCCTAGAAGCGACCACCCCCTCGGCGGCCGCGTGTGCCGCCGCCGCCGAAGCTTCCGGGTCGGAAGCCGCCGCCGCTGCGGCCGCGTCCGCCGCCTCCGCCGAGCATTCCGCCCAATCCGCCGGAGAGGCCGCCGGACGATCGACCGCCTCCTCCGCTGAGCAGGGAGTTGATGACGATGCCGCCGAGGACCGCGCCGAGCATGCCGCCGCCGCCCCCGCCCGACCCGGCGGAGGGTGCGCCGAGCATGCCGCCGCCCGAGAACGCGCCCACGTCGTTCTGCGCGGACCGGATGGCCTGGCCCGCGAGCTGATCGGCCCGCTGCGCGAACTGCAGCGCCTGGGCGGCGTCGCTGGCCTGAAGCTGCTGGGCGCGCACGAGCGACGCACCCGCCTCGGCGAGCCGCGTGCGGGCCTCGGCGCCGACCGCGCCTCGTCGCGCGGTGATGTAGTCCTCGGCCGCGGAGACCTGCGCCTGTGCCTGCATCATGAGCTGGCCGAGCATCTGCCGGTTGCGCTGCTCCTGTGCCGCCGCGTCGCGGACGCCCTGCACGACGCCGTCGATCGCGGTGTTGGCCGCCTCGAGGGTCTGCAGCGTCGCGATGGGCCTCTTGGCGTTGCCCGACAGGCCCTGCCGCGCGGCGTCGACCTGCTGACGCGTCGACGCGACGACTCCCGCCACGCGCCCGTCGGCATCGGGGAGCGCGGCCGCCGTGGCCATGTCCTGCTCGAGCTCGGCGATGAGCGCGGCGGCGTTCTTCTCGGCATCCGCCAGGTCGGTCCCGACCTTGGTGATCGCCTCCTGCAGCAGGACGGCCTGCGACACGGACTCCTCGGCGGCGCGGATGCTGACGGCCGCCCGCCCGCCGTCGCCCGCGCCGATCGCGGTCTGCGCCTCGGCGAGCTGCTCGTCGGCGAACGCGATGCGGTCGCGCGCCTGCTCCGGGTTGTCGGCGACCGTCGAGAGCGCCTCGGGCGCGTACGTCGTGGAGAGCCGCGCGAGCTCGGCGGCGGAGGCCTCGATGGAGGCCGCCGCCTTCGCCCGTGCCTCCTGCACCCGGGCGAGCGCCTCGGGGGCGTTCTGCTCGAGCTTGCGCAACTCGTCGAACGCGGCGGCCTTCTCGTCGAGCTCGTCGCTCGCCTGCCCGCAGAGCTGGAGGATCTGCGCGTTCCACGCGCGGGTCTCCTCCTCGGTGTCTTCGACGCCGTCGTCGAGCTTCTGCTTGAGGGTGAACGCCTCGTTCAGGTTCGCCTTCGCGGTCTCGAGCGCCTGCGCGAACTCCTGGGTCGCCGCGTCGCCGAACTGCGCGCGCGCGAACCCGAGCTCCTGCTCGCTCGTGCGCACGGCGTCGTCCATCTCGACGAGAGCCGACGACGCGCGACGCGCGAGCTCCTTGGTGTCGAGCGTCTCGACCGGGGGCTGCGCCGTGCCCGACCCGGCAGCGCCCTGCTTCTTGCGACGGGTGCGCACGACGAGCCACACGACCACCGCGATCGCGGCCGCGATGACGAGGAAGATCAGCAGTCCGCCGAGGAACCCGCCGCCGCCCGACTCGCCGGGCTGCCCGCCGCCGGCCGCTGTCTCGAATCCGTCGGCCGCCGCGATCGCGGCGGCCGCGTAGTCGCCGTCGCTCAGCTGCGGCCGGATCGACTGCTCGATGGCGTCGAGCTGGTCGCCGCTGATCGGACCCTCGGTATCGGCGGAGATGTAGTACTGGCGCCCCTCGGTCGCGACGGCCAGCAGGTACTGGGTCGCGCCCAGCCCGTTGTCGAGGGCGACCTGGTCGGCCCATTCCTGGCGATCGGACGGGTTCGTGAACTCGTCGACGTACACGACGTACAGGTCGATGCCGGTGTCGTCGAACAGCTCCTCGAGGCGATCCTCGACGGCGTTCAGCTGACCGCCGAGCGCGTCGACCTGGTCGACGACACGTCCCGCGCCGAGCGGCACCGGGTCGGTCGCCCACGCGACCCCGCCGGCACCCGCGAGCACCAGCCCCCACGCCGCCCCGAGCGCCGCGACCCATCGAGCACGCATCGAACCCCCTTCGGCACGATCGAACATCGCCACCGCGAGTCTATTCAGCCGCGACGGACGGGCGATAGCCAGGGGGCTGGGAAGGAACGGACCGGATGCCGCGCAGCGGCGTGCCCGCGCGGCATCCGTGTCTTCCCCCCGCCGGCCGGTAGCCTGTGCGACTCGGAGGACCCATGGACGACCGCTACGGAACCGATGTTCTCGCCGCCGGCTGGCGCGAGCGTGCACGCCGCCTCGTGCCTCGCGTGGAGGCCGAGCGCGACCTCGTCGTGGAGGTCGCCGACGACGGCTGGTGCGGCGCGGTCGTGGGGCTGTCGGGCGGGAACGTCGAGCTCGAGGACCGGCACGGCCGGCGCCGGCTCTTCCCGCTCGGTGCGGGGTTCCTCATCGACGGCGGGGACGTCGTGCTCGTGCGTCCCGAGGCGAAGGCGAGCACCGTCCCGTCGCGCACCGCGTCGGGATCGTTCGCGGTCGAGACCGAGCGGGCTCGCGTCGCGCGCGCGAGCCGCATCCTCGTCGAGGGGCGCCACGACGCCGAGCTCGTCGAGCGCATCTGGGGCGACGACCTGCGCGTCGAGGGCGTCGTGGTCGAGTACCTGCGGGGCGTCGACCTGCTCGCGGCGATGCTCGACGACGAGCCCCCGTCGGCGGAGCGCCGCTACGGCGTCCTCGTCGACCACCTCGTGCCCGGCTCGAAGGAGGCGCGCATCGCCGACGCCGTGCTGCGGGGCCGCCACGGCGCGCACGTGAGGATCGTGGGGCATCCGTACGTCGACGTGTGGCAATGCGTGAAGCCGGATGCCGTCGGCATCGCGGCGTGGCCGGAGGTGCCGCGGGGCGTCGACTACAAGACGGGCGTGTGCCGCGCGCTCGGCTGGCCCGCGCAGACGCAGGCCGACCTCGCGCGAGCATGGCAGCGCATCCTCGGTTCGGTGCGGTCGTACCGCGACCTCGAGCCGGCGCTGCTCGGCCGCGTCGAGGAGCTCATCGACTTCGTGACCGCATGATCGGGTCCCTTAGCCTGGAGGGGTGACGGAGACTCCATCCCCGCCGCGCGTGTTCCGCGACAGACCGGTGTCGTTCGTGCGCCGCAGCGGCCGTATGTCCGACGCCCAGGAGCGCGCGTGGAGCGAGCTCGCCCCGCGCTACGTCATCGAGGTGCCGCGCGACGCGGCGGCGACGAGCGTCGCGGCCGGCGCGGCGATCGACCCCGCGGCGGTGTGGGGGCGCGAAGCTCCGCTCGTGGTCGAGATCGGATCGGGCCAGGGTCACGCGATCGTCCACGCGGCGACGTCGCGCCCTGAGTGGGACTTCCTCGCGATCGAGGTCTTCAAGGCGGGGCTCGCGCGCACGATGCTCGACGCCGAGCGCGCCGGCGCCCGCAACCTCAGGCTCGTCGAGGCGAACGCGCCCGAGGTGCTCGAGAAGCTGCTGCCCGAGGCATCCGTCTCGGAGCTCTGGGTGTTCTTCCCCGACCCGTGGCACAAGAAGAAGCACACGAAGCGCCGGCTCGTCACGCCCGAGTTCGCGGAGCTCGCTGCGCGGGCGCTGCGCGACGGCGGCACACTCCGGCTGGCGACCGACTGGGAGGACTACGCCCTCCAGATGCGCGACGTGCTGGACGAGGCCGAGGCGTTCGAGAAGGACTTCGAGGGCGAATGGGCCGACCGCTACGAGGGGCGCGCGCTGACCGCGTTCGAGCGCAAGGGCGCCCGGGCCGGTCGCGGGATCCGCGACCTCGCGTATCGCAGGCTTGCCCGATGACGGCCGCTCGGGCGGCCTGACGTGCCCGCGCATCCCGCCGTCGAGCTCGGCGTGCGACCGGCGTGGTCGTGGCGGCTCGCGCCCGCCCTCCTCGCGTGCCTCGCGGCGCCCGCGTTCTTCGTCGCGCGCATCCCGTGGCTCGGGTGGGTGCTGCTGGCGGCCGCGCTCGCGCTCGCGATCGCGATAAACCGGAGGACGGATGCCGCGCCCGCCGCGTACGGCGCCGAGCCGTCCGGCGACGCGGGTGGTGGCATCCGTCGACCCCCGAGCATCGTGCGGGACCTGTCGCTCATCGCCCTCGGCCTTCTCATCGTGAGCTCGATCCCGCTGAAGGCGGAGCTCGACAACCTCGCGATCCTGCGGTTCGCGGTGGCCCTCGGCGGCGCGGTCGTCGTGCCGTACGTCGTGTCGCGGTGGGTGTACCGGGATCACGCGATCCGGTTCCCGTGGCGCGGGGGAGGGCGCTGGACGAGGTTCCAGTGGCTGTGGCTCGTCGCCGTGCTCGCGCTCGGGTGGCTCATCCTGCCGTTCTACTTCATCACGTCGGGCGTCTACGCGAACTGGCCCGTCGTCGACACTCCCGACCTCATCGCGCGGCTGTTCGTCGGCGTCGGCGCGGTGGGGATCTGGGACGAGCTGTTCTTCATCTGCACGTGCTTCGCGCTGCTGCGCCGGCACTTCGCGGACTGGCAGGCGAACGTTCTGCAGGCGGTCGTCTTCGTGTCGTTCCTGTGGGAGCTCGGCTACCAGGCGTGGGGGCCGCTGCTGACGATCCCCTTCGCGCTTCTGCAGGGGTTCATCTTCATGAAGACGCGCTCACTCGCGTACGTCGTGACGGTGCACCTGCTGTTCGACGCGGTCGTGTTCCTCGTGCTCGTGCACGCCCACAATCCGGGTGCACTCGACTGGCTGTTCTTCGTCTGACGCGCGGACGGCCGGGAGGTAGACTTCAGCCGGCTCGGGCGGTATGTGCGCGATTCCATGGGGCTGGGTGACCCCACAGGTGCCTCACCCGTGGTTTCGACGAACGACAAGGAGCAGCGCCGCCATGAGTGCCGCCGACCCCTCTCGCCGACGCGGCGTCATCCGGCAGTTCCTCGCGTACTACGTGCGTGCCGGCTTCGCATGGGCGGTGCCGGCCGCAGTCCTCGTCGGCTTCCTCCGTTTCGACGGCGACGTCCGAATGATCGTCGGCGGGACCGCGCTGGTCACGATCGTGACGGCGGTCGCTGCCCTCGTCGCCTTCCGGCGTCGGATGGCCGCGGCGGAGTACGTTCCGCCGCGTAACGGCCGGGCATCGACCTCGGCGCTGCCGCCGGCCGCCGTCACGACGCCGGATGATCTCGAGCGCAGACGGGGACGGTCGCTCATGGGATGGGCCGTGCTCATCGGAGCGGGCGTCGTGCTCTCCGCAACGGTGTGGTGGCTGGTCGTGAATGCGGAGCGCGCCGATCCCGCGGTTGCGGTCGCCGTGCTCATCGCCGCCGGCGCGGGCGGGATCGCGTGGCTCGTCTTCGCCAACCAGTTCGTATGGACGCGCCCGCTTCTCGCTCGCAACGCGCGACTCGCGGCGGAGCATCCGCAAGCTCTCGTGCTGTCCGCCTACTTCGGATTTTTCGACACGATCTCCGCGGGCCTCGTGCTGCGGGACGTGTGCGGTGCGGAATGCGGCAGGTGGCGTGCACGCGTGCCAATGCTTTCCACGCTGGTGGTCGACCACGCGGGGATCGCGGTCTGGCGGGGCGGGCGTAGGCCGCATGCGCAGTACACGGTGCCGTGGTCGAGCATCGGCGAAGTGACATCCGATTACGTCGAGGTCGACACCGGCGCGGGGGACTCGCTGCGCCTCGGCATCCACATCGACCTGCGCCTGCGCGAGGGCGACGAGCTTCTCGGGTGGCTTGGCATCTCGTTCCTCCCGACTCGTTCCAGCCTCCGGGCGCCCTACCCGTTCCGCGATCGCGCGGTGATCGAGGCGGTCGCGCACGCGATCGACGAGCGCCGGCCGGGGCGCGAGGACCTCTTTCGCGGCATGACGATGGACGAGGTCCGGGCGGCTCTCGACGACCCCGAAGAGTTCGACGACGACGAGCATCGCGAGGCGTTTCTCGACGAGGTCCGCGCGTGGGTTGCGTCGCGCGAGGGAACAGTGCCGCGCGGCGCCGAATGGCTTGCGATGTTGCTGGCTCCGCGGCGCGAGTCTCTGTCGCCCTGACGCCGCCTGCTCCGCTCGCGGCGAGCCGCCCGGGGCCTGCCCAGGGCGACTCGCTAGGCTGGCCCGCGGATCCCGACAGGGTCCCCGGACGAGGGTTCAGTACCCGGTGTGCGACAAGACTGGCCAGGAGACGCTGTCATGTCGTGGGTCATCCTCATCATCTCCGGTGTGCTCGAGGCCGTGTGGGCCACCGCGCTCGGCAAGTCCGAGGGCTTCACCAAGTTCTGGTCGAGCGTGGTCTTCGGAATCGCGCTCGTCGCCAGCATGGGCGGGCTCGCGTGGGCCATGCGCGACATCCCGACCGGCACCGCATACGCCGTGTGGGTCGGCATCGGAGCGGCGCTGACCGTCGCGTACGCGATGATCACCGGCGCCGAGTCGTTCTCGATCGTGCGTCTGCTGCTGATCCTCGGACTCGTGGGCTGCGTGGTCGGGCTCAAGCTCGTCGGCCACGAATAGAGACGGATGCCCCGACCGCGGCCCGCCGGACATGAGGTCTTCGTGAGCAAGCGGGAACTGGGCCTAGACGCGTCGCGCATCGTGTGAAAGTCTCCCGCGCAGGGCCGGTGACATCGGGGTCGCCGGCGGAAAGGGCACACAATGCTGAAGAGGAAGACGCGGACGGCGGCCTTCGTCGCCGTCGGCGCGGTCGCCGCCAGCCTGGCGATCGCGTCACCCGCACTCGCGGTACCGAACAACAACTCCGCCAAGAAGCTCACGAAGGCGGTCACGCTCGAGGGTGTGATGGACCACCTCCAGGCTTTCCAGGCAATCGCCGACGAGCACGGCGACCGTGCGGCGGGACGCCCCGGGTATGAGGCATCCGTCGATTACGTCGTGGACCAGCTGACGGACGCGGGGTACTCGCCGGTCGTCCAGGACTTCGAGTTCCCCTACTTCGATGAGAACAACGCGCTCGTCCGGGTCTCGCCGAACCCCCGCACGTTCATCGACGGCACCGACTTCCTGCGGAACCGGTTCGACTCGGGCAGCCCCGAGGGCACCGCGACCGCACCCCTCGTGCCGGTGGGCATCGTGCTCGTCGACGAGGACGACCCGCCGAACAGCAACTCCAGCGGCTGCGAGGCCGCCGACTTCGCCGGCTTCCCGGTGGGCTCGATCGCGCTCATGCAGCGCGGAACCTGCGGCTTCGCGGTCAAGGCGCTCAACGCCGAGGCGGCGGGCGCGGCGGGTGCGATCATCATGAACGAGGGCCAGAGCATCCCGACTGACCGCGAGGGCCTCCTCAACATGATCGGCGACGCCACGGGGCTCACGATCCCGACGGTCTTCGTCACGGCCGATGCCGGTGAGGACCTGAACTCGACGCCGGGGGCGATCGTCACGGTCACCGTCGACTACGACGAGGAGATCCGCACCGCGTGGAACGTGTTCGCCGAGACCCAGGCCGGCAACGATGACAACGTCGTGATGGCCGGCGCGCACCTCGACGGCGTCCAGGACGGCGCCGGCATCAACGACAACGGCTCGGGCAGCGCCGCGCTGCTGGAGACGGCGATCCAGATGCAGAAGGTCAAGCCGAACAACACGGTGCGCTTCGCGTGGTGGGGTGCCGAGGAGGAGGGTCTGCTCGGCTCGGAGTACTACGTCGAGAACCTGAGCGAGCAGGAGCGTGGAGACATCGCGCTGTACCTCAACTTCGACATGATCGGCTCGCCGAACTACATGTTCGGCATCTACGACGGTGACAACTCGGGCGGGACCGCCGCTCCGGGATTCATCCCCGAGGGGTCGGCTCAGATCGAGGACGTCTTCGAGGCCTACTACGACAGCGTCGGAGAGCCCTACCAGGACACGGACTTCTCGGGCCGCAGCGACTACGGGCCGTTCATCGCGGTGGACATCCCCGCGGGCGGTCTGTTCACCGGTGCGGAGGACAAGAAGACCGTTGACGAGGCGGCGCTGTACGGCGGCGTGATCGACGCGGCGTACGACCCGTGCTACCACCAGCCGTGCGACAACCTGACCGGTGCCGGGCAGGACGTCACGCTGTACGACCTGCTTCGTGCCGAGTACGACCTGGAAGGCAACGTGAACCTGCACGCGCTCGACGTGAACTCCGACGCGGTCGCCACCGCGGTCATCACCTTCGCGTTCGACACGTCGACCGTGAACGGCGTCAGCGCGCCCGGGAAGTCGCACGGCGCGGGCAAGAGCATGGACGCCTTCAAGAACCGATTCGCGGGCTGAGATCGGCGCGTGGATCTCACCTTCAACATGACGTCGAAGTGACTTCCGAGTGAACTCTTGACGGCCGTCGTGAGGTGAGTATCTTCGGTTCTGCGAAGAGAAAACAGGAACGAGGAACCCGAAAGGGAACCGGATACAGAGACCGCACATCGCATTGACGATCGCCCCCGGGCGTGGTCTTCGGACCGCGTTTCCCGGGGGCGATCATCGTTGTGCGGGGGGAGCGCGGCGCCGCCTGCACGGCGTGCCCAGCGGGCGGTGATAACCTCGATCGGTACGCCTCCGTAGCTCAGGGGATAGAGCGTTGGTTTCCGGTACCAAAGGTCGCAGGTTCGATTCCTGTCGGGGGCGCGAAGAGCGGATGAAGGCCGCCGCCCCGACGGGCGGCCTTCGCCATTCCCGCGACCGTCGCACCGTACGCTTCCCCTGATGGACGTGCACAAGGCCCGGGCGTTCCTCGCCGTGGCGGAGGAGCTGCACTTCGGGCGCGCCGCGCGGCGGCTGCACATCGCGCAGCCGCCGCTCAGCCGCATGATCCGCTCGATCGAGCAGGAGCTCGGGGCGACGCTGTTCGAACGCGGGCCCCGCCGGGTCACGCTCACACCGGTGGGCGAGGCGCTCGTCGAGCCTGCGCGATCCCTCGTGATGCAGTCGGAGCGCATCACCGAGATCGTGCGACGGATGCAGCGGGGCGAGTCCGGCCGGGTGAGCCTCGGGTTCTCCGGGGCATCCGTGAATGCCGTCGTCGGTGCGCTCGTCGGCAAGGTCCGTCGCGACGCTCCCGAGCTCACGCTCGACCTGCGTGGTTCACAGCTGTCCGAGCCGGGGCTCGAGCGGCTGCTGGCGGGGGGGCTGGATGCGATCCTCGGACGCTGGGACCGCCTCCCGCCGGAGGTCGAGTCGTGCATCCTTGCGGAGGAGGAGCTGCTCGTGGCGCTGCCGGCGGGGCATCCGCTCGCGACCTCGGCCGAGCTGGCGCCCGAGCCCCTCGCCGACGAGCCGTGGGTCGTGCTCCCGGGCGGAACGGGCGCGACGCTCTCGAACCGGCTGCACCTGCTCGGCACGCGCGGGGGGTTCGTGCCGCGGATCGTCGAGACGGCCGTCGACTCGGCGACTCAGCTGCTCATGGTCGACGCGGGCGCGGGACTCGCGCTCACCTTCTCGGGCGTGAGCGAGAGCATCCCGGTGCACGACGTCGTGTTCCGGCCCGTGCGGCCGAGCCTCGGCCCGGTCGAGGTGCGGCTCGCGTGGCGCAGGGCCGATCCGAACCCCGCGCTGGCGAAACTCATCGCGCTCGCGGCTTCGCTCAACGAGTGATACCCGCAGGGTATCGTCGGGTGCCGTTATTGATACTTCCGATCATGGCTCTGCGCCGTGACACTGGATTGCATGGCCTCTCCCCACGCACCGCTCGCCGGCATCCTGGTCGCCGATTTCAGTCGCGTGCTCGCCGGTCCGCTCGCGGCCGCGACGCTCGCCGACCTCGGCGCGCGCGTGATCAAGGTCGAGCGCCCGGAGGCGGGCGACGACACCCGCGCGTGGGGCCCCCCGTGGACCGACAACAGCGCCTCCTACTTCGAGAGCGCCAACCGAAACAAGCAGTCGGTCACGCTCGACCTCGACGACCCCGACGACCGCGAGCTCGCCCGTGAGCTCGCCCGCCGCGCCGACGTCGTGCTCGAGAACTTTCGCTCGGGCGCGCTCGAGAAGCGAGGGCTCGGCTACGAGCAGGTGCGCGAGGAGAACCCCGGAGTCGTGTACTGCTCGATCTCGGGCTTCGGCGGGGGAGCGGGCGCGGATCTTCCGGGCTACGACTTCCTCGTCCAGGCGGTCGGCGGGCTCATGTCGATCACCGGAGACTCGGATGCCGACGGCGGACGCCCCGTGAAGGTGGGCGTCGCGCTGGTCGACGTCCTGACCGCGAAGGACGCGACGATCGGCATCCTCGCGGCCCTCCACGCTCGGCGCGGGACGGGCCGCGGGCAGCGGGTCGAGGCCAACCTGCTCTCGAGCCTGCTCGGATCGCTCGTCAACCAGGCGTCGTCGTACCTCACGACCGGCGTCGCTCCGGGGCGCGCCGGCAACACGCATCCGTCGATCGCCCCTTACGAGCTCCTCCCGAGCGCGGACGGCGATATCGCGATCGCGTGCGGCAACGACGGTCAGTTCCGCCGCCTCGCCGCGGTCGTCGGCGACGAGACGCTCGCCGACGACGAGCGCTTCGCGACGAACTCCGCACGCGTCCACCGCCGCGCCGAGCTCATCGCCGCCCTGTCGGCGCGGCTCACGCGCGAACCGGCGGATGTCTGGGTCGAACGCCTGTCTGCCGTCGGCGTGCCCGTCGGCAAGGTCGGCACCGTGGCGGACGGCTTCCGCCTCGCCGACCGCTTGGGGCTCGAACCCCTCGTCTACGTCGGGGAGGGGCGGCCCGCGCAGGTGCGCAACCCCATCTCGTTCTCCGACACCCCGATCACCGAATATGTCGCCCCGCCCCGGCTGGGCCAACACAGCGAAGAGATCCGTCGCTGGCTGCAAGAGGAGGAAACACCGTGACCCACATCGATCCGATGAGTCTGCCGGCGCCGGAGCCGACGGATCCGGCGGGCCTGGACAGCCTGCTGACCGCGGACGAGAAGGCCGTCCGCGACGCGGTCCGCCAGGCTCTCGACCGCGTCGCCGAGCCCTACATCGCGGAGTGGTTCGAAGCGGGCGAGATCCCGAACATCCGCGAGCTCACGAAGGAGCTCGGCGACCTCGGCGTGCTCGGCATGCACCTCGAAGGCTACGGATGCGCCGGCATGTCCGCCACGGAATACGGCTTGGCGTGTCTCGAGCTCGAGGCCACCGACTCGGGCCTGCGGTCGCTCGTGTCGGTCCAGGGCTCGCTCGCGATGTTCGCGATCTGGCACTGGGGCTCCGAGGAGCAGAAGCAGGAGTGGCTGCCCCGCATGGCGGCAGGAGTAGCGATCGGATGCTTCGGCCTCACCGAGCCCGACGTCGGCTCCGACCCCGGCAGCATGAAGACCGTCGCACGTCGCGACGGCGACGACTGGGTCCTCGACGGGCGCAAGATGTGGATCTCGAACGCGCCCTACGCCGACATCGCCGTCGTGTGGGCGGGCACTGCGGAGGGCATCCGCGGATTCGTCGTCCCGACCGACACCCCCGGATTCTCGGCTCCCGAGATCAAGCACAAGATGTCTCTGCGCGCGTCGGCGACCGGCGAGCTCGTGCTCGACGGCGTGCGGCTGCCCGCATCCGCGATGCTCCCCGAGGCGCGTGGACTCAAGGGTCCGCTCGCGTGCCTCAACGAGGCCCGCTACGGCATCGTGTGGGGCGCGCTCGGCGCCGCGCGCTCGAGCCTCGAGGTCGCCCGCCGCTACGCGATCGACCGCATCCAGTTCGGTCGGCCGATCGCAGCGTTCCAGCTCACGCAGCAGAAGCTCGCCGACATGTCGCTCGAGTACATCAAGGGATACCTCCTCGCGGTGCACCTCGGGCGCCGCAAGGACGCCAGCCGGCTGCGTCCGGAGCAGGTGAGCATCGGCAAGCTCAACAACGTGCGCGAGGCGCTCGAGATCACCCGCACCGCACGCACGATCCTCGGCGCGAACGGCATCTCGCTCGAGTACCCGGTGATCCGTCACCAGAACAACCTCGAGTCCGTGCTCACGTACGAGGGCACCGTCGAGATGCACACGCTCGTGCTCGGTCAGCTGCTGACGGGGGAGTCGGCCTTCCGCTGATCGGCACGGTACGGCTCCGGCCCCGCGGTCCTCGGACCGCGGGGCCGGCGCCTTTCTGCGTGGGGCCGTTCGGGAGGGCCGCCGTCGCGTCCGCACCGGGGTCCGCGACCGTGACGGTCGGAGGCGAGTCCGTCGGCGCGAACCCACCCGTCAGCGTCGCGGAAGCTCGGCGCCCTCGCCCGCGCCCGATGCCGTGGTCGGCAGAGTGTGGGTGTGGGCGGCGGCAGCCGCGGCGGCATCCGCGAGCGTTCCGCGCGGCATCCGGTGCTTCCTCAACAGGAAGGCCATAAGCACGCCCGCGAGGCTGAGTCCGGCCATCACCCACGATGCGGCGGCGAGTCCCGATGCGAGGG
The DNA here is from genome assembly GCF_013409785.1 of Microbacterium immunditiarum. Lineage (NCBI taxonomy): Bacteria > Bacillati > Actinomycetota > Actinomycetes > Micrococcales > Microbacteriaceae > Microbacterium > Microbacterium immunditiarum. The sequence goes on along the minus strand of NZ_JACCBV010000001.1, from coordinate 3,150,247 downwards.
CTCCGGACATGTCGACGCCCGCATCGGTCCGCGCCGTGATGACCGACGAGTAGATCGTGGCGGCCAGTGCGGTGGCGACGGCGGCGCCCACGTAGCGCGCCATGTTCGAGACGCCGGATGCGGCGCCGACCTGTTCCTGCGAGACGGAGGCCGTGGCGGCCGCTGACGCGGGGCCGTTCGACAATCCCATGCCGACCGCGATCGCGATCAGCGGCAGGACGAACGAGAGGTAGAGCCACGACGGCTGCACGAATCCGACGACGGCGAATCCGATCGCAGTGATCAGGAAGCCCAGCGCGACGACCTTCCGCCCGCCGATCTTCGCGGCGAAGCGCGGCACGAGCGGTGCCACGACGACGAGCCCCACCGTTGCGGGGAGCATCGCGAGTCCGGCCTGGAACGGGGTCATGCCGAGCGCGTCGGGGTTCTGGAAGTACAGGCTCAGCAGATACATGAGCCCGTTGATCGTTCCCGCGCCGATGAGGATGGCGGCGGTCGAGGCGACAAGCACGACGTTGCGCAGCAGAGCGAGGTCGAGGAGCGGCACGGCGACGCGCTTCTCGGTGAAGACGAACGCGAAGCCGCTGGCGACTGAGACGACGACGCAGACGAGCGTGGGGATCGAGACCCATCCCCACTGCGGCCCCTGGGCGGTCGCCAGGACGATCGGGCTCAGCGTCAGAGCCACGAGCACAGTGCCCAGATAGTCGATCGAGCGAGACCGTCCTTCGTCGCGCGACTCCTGAATCGCGAAGTAGCTGATCACCATGCAGACCACGGCGACCACGGCGTCGATCCAGAAGAGACCCTGCCAGCCCGTGAAGTCCACGAGGACACCACCCACAAGCGGTCCGGCGGCCGCGCCGATGGCCGCGGCTGCGCCCCACAGCGACACGGCGCGAAGCTGCTCGCGGCCCTCGTTCGCGACGGTGAGGATGCTGAGCCCGCACGCGAGGATCGTGGCGCCCGCCGCGCCCTGGATGATCCGGCCGACGATCACCGCGAGCCCTGTGGTGGAGAGGGCGATGAACACGCAGGAGGCGACGAACAGGAGCAGGCCGAGCTGGAACACCTTCTTGCGCCCGAACACGTCGCCCAGCGATCCGGACGTGACGATGACCGCGGCACCCATGAGCGAGTAGCCGGTGACGGCCCACTGAAGGGTGTCCACAGAGGTTCCGGTGTCCTCGCTGATGGCCGGGAGCAGGATGCTCACGGCAGAGGTGTTGGCGTTGACCACCAGCGTCGACAAGCACGTCGCCACCAGTGCTCCGCGAGAGCCCCGGCCCGCAGCGGTCGCGCGCGCGTCGCCGCCTTCGGGCGCTGAGGCCATGGCCGGTCACCACCCCTTCGTGCGGCGTGTGTCCACGCGACGATCGTGGGCTGGGGCATCCGTCGGCGCGTCATACAAGTCGGGTGATTCCACGGATGAGGCGCGAGCAGTCACCCGCCGCGGGTGATGCCGGGGCCTCACTCGGGACGTACTTTTCCCAGGAATCGACCGTGATCGATCAGCGACCCGTACAAGGGGGCCGCCGGCGAGAGGGGAAAGGCCATGATGCGATCCGTCTCTGGGGAAGGTCACCGGTCATGAGCGCCACAGACGCCGCGGGGTCGCGGCCCGAATCGATCCGCTCGCGTGCTGCGGCGGTCCCCAAACCCGTCTGGATCTCGTGGATCGCACTCGCGCTCATGACGACGAGCTCCGTCGCCAGCCTGCGACCAGCCCCGACGATGGCCGTCTACGGCCTCGCGGCGGTGTTCCTGTATCTGGTGCCGGCGGTCGTCTTCCTCCTGCCCACCTCACTGGTAGCCGCCGAGCTCGCGTCCGGATGGAAGGGCGGCGTCTACAAGTGGGTCTCGGAGGGCATCTCGAAGCCGATGGGATTCCTCGCCATCTGGTGCCAGTTCGCGATGACGATCTTCTATTACCCGACCCTGCTGGGGTTCGTCGCATCGACTCTCGCCTATGTGATCAACCCGGCACTCGCTTCGAACGGCGTGTGGACGGCGCTCGTGATCATGGTCTGCTACTGGGCCGGAGTCTTCGTGTCGTCGCGCGGCACGAAAGGCGTCGCGGGTCTTGCGAGCTGGGGTCTCATCCTCGGCACGCTGATCCCGGGTGCCGTGCTGGTCTTCCTCGGGGCGCTCTTCCTCGGGCAGGGGAACGAGTCGGCCGCGCCGATGACGGCCGAGAACCTCCTGCCCCAGTGGGCAGGGCTCGCGAGCCTCGTGCTCATCGTGAACAACTTCCTCTCCTACAGCGGCATGGAGATGAACGCCGTGCACGTGTCGTCGCTGAAGAACCCCGGCAAGGACTACCCGAAGGCGATCTTCCTCGCCATGGGGCTTGTGCTGCTGATCTTCATCCTGCCGGCGCTCGCGATCAGCTGGATCGTCCCGGCTGAGCAGATCTCGCTGACCGCGGGGATCATGCAGGCCTTCGAGGCGGTGTTCTCGACCTTCGACATCGCGTGGCTGACCCCGATCGTCGGCATCATGCTCGTCGCGGCCTCGCTCGGCGGCATGCTCACGTGGCTCGCGGGGCCGTCGAAGGGTCTTCTCCTCATCTCGCGCGAAGAGGGCTACCTGCCGCCGTTCCTGCAGAAGCTCAACAAGAACGGCGTGCAGCAGAACCTGCTCGTCACTCAGGGCATCGTCACGTCGATCATCGCTCTCGGCTACGCGCTCATCCCGAACGTCTCGAGCGCGTACTGGATCTTCTCGGTGATCACGACGCAGGTCTACCTGATCATGTACCTCCTGATGTTCATCGCCGCAGTGCAGCTGCGGCGGCGGCATCCGGACCACCCTCGTGGCTACCGCGCCCCGATCCTCGTCGCGCTGTGCGGCGTCGGCTTCGCCGCGTCGCTCGCGGCGCTGCTGGTGGGCTTCATCCCGCCGTCGCAGTTCGGCGGGGGCAGCCCGTGGGTCTACCTGCTGATCGTCGGAGGCGGCGCGCTCGGGCTCGGGCTGCTCGTGCCCTTCCTCTTCTATCGCTTCCGCAGGCCCTCGTGGAAGCAGCCCGTGGACGGAGAGGTGAGTGAATCATGAGCACGCACCAGGAGACGCAGCATCCGCGAGAGCGATCGATCATCTCGATCGTCGCGATCGTCGTGCTTGTCGCGCTCGCCGTGATCGCGACAGTGACATTCGTCGGCGCGCGGCAGCAGGCGCGCGATGTGGACAAGGCGCAGGAGCTGCTCGACTCGTTCGCGGATGCCGGGATCTCCACCCCGTTCACGGCGGAGCAGGTCGCGCGAGTGCTCGGCGACGACGGCGGTGCTGTGTGCGCCGATCCCAATGCCGCACTCTCGCGGGCGACTCTGCTGGCCGGACTGTCCAACGGTGCCGGTGGCCCGGGTCAGCGCCCCATCCTCGTCGAGTCGCGGCTCCTGCAGGGGCAGCTCCTCATCATCCAGACATACTGTCCCGAGGAGGCCGAAGAGTTCCAGGACTTCGTCGACAGCCTCAACACCGTGGAGAGCACGGGACGGTGAGCGAAGACATCCGCGACCGCGTCCGATCGATGATGTCGGCGGCGCGTGGCGAGCTCGCCGAGCTCGTCGCGCTGCGATCCGTCGCCGACCCTCGCCAGTCCCCTCCCGAGGAGTGCGCGAAAGCCGCAGAGTGGGTCCGTTCCCGGTTCGCCGAGCTCGGCTTCGCAGACGCACGGCTCGAGCGGACGCCGGACGGGAGCGACGCGGTCATCGGGCAGCGCCCGGCGGCGCATCCGGATGCCCCGACCGTCCTGCTGTATGCGCACTACGACGTGCAGCCACCGCTCGAGGAGTCCGCGTGGCGCACACCCCCGTTCGAGCTCACGGACATGGGCGGGCGCTGGGCCGGCCGCGGCGCGGCGGACTGCAAGGGGAACATCGTCATGCACCTCCTCGCGCTCCGCGCGTTGGGCGACGACATTCCCGTGAACCTGAAGCTCGTGGTGGAGGGGAGCGAGGAGCAGGGGACAGGGGGTCTCGAGCGCTACGTCGAGGCGAACCGCGACGTCCTGCGTGCCGACGCGATCCTCGTGTGCGACACCGGTAACGCGGCGGTCGGGCGTCCAGCGACGACAGTGTCGCTTCGCGGATTCGCCAACGTCGTCGTCCGGGTCGAGACGCTCGCGTCCGAGGTGCATTCCGGGATGTTCGGCGGCCCGGCGCCCGATGCGCTGGCCGCGCTCGTCGCGCTTCTCGCGTCCTTGCGCGACGCCGGCGGGAATACCACAGTCGACGGGCTGGAGCGTGCCCAGACCTGGCCCGGCGAGCCGTATGACACAGAGCAGTTCCGCAGCGATGCGGGCGTGCTCGATGGCGTGGACCTGCTGGGAGACGCCGCCGTGGCCGACGTGCTGTGGGCGCGGCCGGCGCTCACCGTGCTCGGCATCGACTGCCCGCCGGTCGTGGGATCGACCGCGGCGATCACGCCTCGGGCGGCGGCGAGGCTGAACCTTCGGGTGCCGCCCGGGACGCGGGCGACGGATGCCCTCAACGCCCTGCGGGCGCACCTCGAGGCCCATGCGCCTTGGCACGTGCGGGTCGAGATCGAGACGGAGGCCGTGGGGGAGCCGTTCCGAGCCCCCACCGACGGCCCCGCCTATCGTGCCCTCGCGGACGCGATGCGGTCCGCGTACGGCGTGCAGCCGTCGATGCTCGGCCAGGGCGGGTCGATTCCGCTGTGCAACGTGTTCGCCGACGCCTATCCGGATGCCGAGATCATCCTCATGGGCGTGGAAGAGCCGCTCGCGCTCATCCACGCGCCGAACGAGAGCGTCGATCCGAGCGAGATCGAGAACCTCGCGGTGGCCGAGGCGCTCTTCCTGCGCGCGTATGGACGCGGCGGCGGCATGACGGGCCCCGCTGATGACCGGTGACGCCGTCGCGCCGGCGAAGCTGAACCGTCGCCTGGCGATCCTGCTCGCCATGGCGATGTTCGTGCTCGTGGTGGACACGTCGATCATGAATGTGTCGATCTCGGCGGTCGTCCGCGACCTCGACACGACCGCGAGCGGTGTACAGGGCGCGATCGCGCTCGAGGCGCTCGTGTCGGCGGCGTTCATCCTCATCGGCGGCAAGGTCGGCGACCTCATCGGCCGCAAGCGGGCGTACGCGTTCGGTCTGGTCGGGTACGCGATCGGCGCCATCGCAATGACGCTCGCGCAGGGCCTCACGGCGATCATCGTGTTCTGGGCGCTCATCGGCGGGATCGGCGCGTCGCTGCTGCTGCCGGCGATGCAGTCGCTCATCCACGGGAACTTCGCGGGCGACCACCAGAAGCGTGTCTACGCGCTCGTGGGCGCGGCGGCCGCGATCGCCGCCGCGGTCGGACCGCTGCTCGGAGGCGTCATCACGACCTTCCTCTCGTGGCGCGTCGGATTCCTGCTGGAGGCGGTCATCATCGCGGTCGTCTTGATCGGACTCCCGCTCGTGCGCGATGTGCCGTACACGGGTGACCGCTCGATCGACCTCGTGGGGGCGGCGCTCTCGGTCATCGGCATGGGCGGCGTCGTGCTCGGGGTCCTCGTGTGGCAGGAGGGGGGAGGCTACGTGGGGCTCATCATCGGGCTCGGCGTCGTCGCGCTCGGCGGCCTCGCCATGTGGCTGCGGAGCCGCCACCGCGCGGGCAAGCCCGTGCTGCTGGACCCCGACCTGTTCCGGTCCAAGCTCTTCCGGAGGGGCGTGACCGGGCAGCTCCTGCAGCAGATCGCACTCGGGGGCACGATGATCGTGCTTCCCCTCTACCTGCAGATGGTCCTCGAGTACAACGCCCTTCTCGCGGGCCTGTCGATCGCGCCCTTGTCGCTCAGCATGTTCGCCGTCGCCATCGTGGCGGGGCGTCGCGCGAAGGGCCGACCTGCCAACCTCATCCTCGTCGGCTTCGTGCTCGCGGCGGCCGGGCTCGTGATCCTCGAGCCGATCATCCCCATCGCGACCTCCGGCTGGTTCCTCACCGTGCCGCTCGTCATCGCGGGATCGGGTCTCGGACTGCTCGTGTCGCAGCTCAACAACTACACGCTCTCGCCCGTCTCCGACGAGCGCGTGAGCGAGGCGGCGGGCGTCAACTCCGCGGCCGGGTCGTTCGGCCTGTCGTTCGGGCTCGCGTTCGCGGGCGCGATCATGCTCGCGATGCTGTCGGCGTCGTTCACATCCCTCGCCGCGCAGTCGGAGGTGCTCACGGCACAGGAGCAGCAGCGTGTCGCGGCCGTGCTCGAAGACGATGCGCAGCTCGTCTCCAACACCGCTCTGACCGAGCTGCTGGAGGACGCGGCGCCCGAGGCTGCGGAGGAGATCATCCGCATCAACACCCAGGCGCGGCCCCTCGCGCTGCAGATCGCGCTCCTCGTGCCGATCCTCTCGGCGGGCATCGGCATCGTGAACGGATTGCGGATGCGGCGCCTGCCGGACCCGCGCGCTTCGGAGGGAGCGGAGGGGATGCTTCTCGGGTGACTTCGGCGGGGCGCGAAGTCACCCGAGTCGGATGATGCGGCACCCGATCGGGCTGGGTGGACTGACCTTCACCGGGTGGGCCCCGCGTCGGCCGCGCCCAGCGACCGAGGTACGCGAGGGAGTCGGGATGGCGGGATTCGCAGAGGTCTCCTCGGCGGCGACGGGGCGTCGGCGATGAGCAGGCAGCCGGACGTCGCCCTCACGCGCGACGCCGGGCGCGGCATCCGCTGGACCGACCGCGTGGGCGCCCGCGATCTGGAGTCGCTCGCCCTCCTGGCAGGTGCCGTCGCTTTCGTCGTGGGAGCGACTGCGGCGCTGATCGCCTTCCGGTTCGCCTCGGCGCCGATCGCGGGACCCGACTCGATCGGTCAGTTCGCCGCCCTGGCGTCCGCGCTCGTCGCGCTCCCGTGCGTGGCAGCCGCCCGATACCTCGTGTCCGCGCGCGCCGGTGAGCGCCTCCGGCTCCTCGACCACCTCGACATCGCGGCGCTCGCCATCGCCCACGCGATCGTCGCGCTGCTGGGCTGGACGCTGCTCGCGGCGATCCTCGCCGAGGCGTTCCTCGGGGCCGTGGTCTTCCCGCTGGCGGTCATCGCCCTAGCCGGGGTGGCGACGGCGGTCACGGCGTACGTCTCGTTCTCCTCGGCGATCGCAATGGACTCGCGGCGGCTCGCGTTGCTGTTCGCCGCGTTCTTCGTGCTGGGCGTGCTCGCGGCAATGCTCAGCACGAGTGACCCGGACTGGTGGAAGGACAACCTCAGTGCGCTCGGGGTCACGACGAACGTGTCGGCGCGCGCGTTCAACCTGACCCTCATCGTGTCGGGCTTCCTCGTCACGTCGCTCGCGCGGTCCGCCACGAAGCCCACGGGAACGGATGCGCCGGGTCTGCTGAGCGTGCGGACGTGCCTGGTCGTGCTGGGGATCTTCCTCGCCCTCGTCGGCGCCTTCCCCGTGGACGTCTTCTTCGTGATCCATGTCGGCGTCTCGATCGGGATGGTCGTCGCATTCGGAGTGCTCGTCACGCGGCTTCCGCGCTGGATGCCCGGGCTGCCACGACCTTTCATCGTCCTCGGCTGGCTCTTCCTCGCCCTCATGATCCTCTTCGGGGTCTTCTACGGGATCGGCTACTACACGCTCACCGCCGTCGAGCTCATCGGCGGGGTTCTCGTGTTCACGTGGGTGATCCTGTTCATCCGCAACACGGCAGCTCTCGAAGCGGACACGCCGTGACCTTGGTCGTGTCGGCTCGACCTCCGGTGTGGGACCATTCGCTGAGGGGAGCCGACCGAGCGGAGCACGGCATGATCGGGCGGGAGGCGCGCCGTATACCGGCGCACGCCGTGGATCGTCCTGTGTTGCGAGCGCAGCTCGATGCGGGGGCGGGCTCGCCGCTGTCGCTGATCGTCGCACCCGCCGGCGCCGGAAAGTCGGTTCTCCTCGCGCAATGGGTGGCGTCGCACCCGGGGCTGCCGGTGGCGTGGGTGGACATCGCCCCGGGCGACGCGGACCCCCTCGCGCTGTCGCGGAAGGTGCTCGCGGCGCTCGCGGAGGCGTCGGCGGAGTTCCGCCCGCCGCTCGCTGCCGTCTCCACCGCGGCACGCAGACTGGGTGATCAGTATCTGGAGGATCTCGCGGCCGGCTTGAAGGAGATCGACCCCGTCGTGCTCATCTTCGACGACCTCGACCGCATCGGCGGCACTCCGGTGCTGACCGACCTGTGGCGACTGGTCGACATGCTTCCGAACGGCGTGCACGTGATCTTCGCGTCGCGTACCGATCTGCAGCTCGGCTGGAGCCGTCACCGCGTGCACCACGATCTCGTCGAGATCCGCCAGCGCGAGCTCGCGTTCGACGACGCGACCACCTCGCGCGTCATCTCGGCGATCACCGGCACAGCGGTCTCGGAAGAGGTCGCGGCGAAGATCACCGCGCGCACCGAAGGCTGGGCGGTCGGTGTCCAGCTCACCGCGCTGTCGATGAGGTTCGCGGCCGATCCCGACCTTGTCGTCGAGACGATGTCCGAGACCGATCGGCTCATCACCGACTATCTCGGCGAAGAGGTGCTGGATGGGCTCTCGCCCCGACGGCGTACGGCCATTGTCCAGCTCTCGGTGCTCGACGACTTCGACGCGAACCTCGCCGGCGTCGTCACGGGCCTCGACGGCGAGAAGCTGCTCGCCGGGCTCGAACGGGACTCGCTGTTCGTCGTGCCCGTGCCGGAACGCGTTGGCTGGCACAGATTCCACCGTCTCTTCCGGGATCTCCTCCTGCTGCGGTTGCGCGCCCACGATCGCGATGCCGAACCCGAACTGCTCGGCGTCGCATCGCGTCGGCTGTCGGAGTCGGGCGACGAGGAGAGCGCGATCGAGTACGCGATCCGCGCCCACGACTGGGATCGCGTGCTGGACCTCGTACTGGACCTCGGAAGGTGCTACTACGAGTCGCATCGCATGGGCACCGTCGTGCGATGGCTCCGCGAAGTCCCCGACAGGAACCTCGCCGAGCGTCCCGACGCCGCGATCCTCCTGGCGATGGCCGAGGGCATGAGCGGTCGCGCGATGCACGCGGTCGACCGCTTCCGCACCCTCCTCGCCGATGGCGAGCTGACGCCGGGTCAGCGCCAGGTCGCACTCGCATACCTGGCCGCGTGCGTGCAGTTCCACCCCGAGACGGAGCTCTTCGTGCCGGTCGCGCAGGCCGCGGTGAGCGAGATCACGCGGCATCCGGATGCCCCTCGTCCGAACCTTCTCGGCCTCACGTCCCGCACCGTGCTGCTCACCGTGAGTCAGGTCTCGCTCGGTCGCGCGCGACTTCTCCTCGGCGACGTCCACGGAGCCCGTCGTATCTTCGAGGCCGCGCTGCGGGCTGTGGGCACCGCGTACCGGCCGTACCGCGTGCACACTCTCGGTTCGCTCGCGATGGCCGAGGCGCTGTCCGGATGCCTCGTGGCCGCGTCCGGACACGCCGAAGACGCGCTGTCGCTCGCGACCGAGGACGACCTTCTCGTGCATCCGGCGCCCGCCGAGGCCTACCTCGCCCGTGCGCTCGTCGCGGTGCAGCGGGGCGAGCCCGCCACCGGAGCGCTCGCGCTGCACGAAGGCGCCGCGCGCGCTCTCTCGAACCAGCGCACGCAGCTGCTGTGGATCGCGTGGCTCATCGCGCACGCGGCGTACCCGGAGGGCGGGCTGCCGGGCGTCGAAGAGCCGGAGGGGCCTCGACCTGCGTTCGTGCGCGACGCGCTGCTCGCGTTCGAGATGAGGCAGGCGCGCTCGCGAGGAGCACCGCTGCCGCCGCCGAGCCACCCGGCATCGTGGTCGTACATCGCGTTCGAGGAGGTCGCGGCGCTGCTGGCGCTCGGCCGTGTCAGCCATGCCCGCGCGCGCATGACGGAGCTCGCACCGAGGCCGGAGCCGGACGCGCCGCTGCCCGAGGTCGAGCACGAGATCCTCGAAGGGTGGCTGTGCGCCGCCGAGAAGCGGAACCCGGAGTCGAGGGCGCACCTCACGACGGCGCTCCGGCTGGCCGAGCCCGAATGGCTCGTCCAGCCGTTCGTCAGAGCGGGTGCAGCCGTCGCGGACCTCGTCGACGAGCTGCCCGGCGTGGGCAACGGCTTCCGCAGCGCCGTCGTGAGTGCGGCACGGGCGGCTGCTGCGCCTCCCCGCCAGCACCTCGTCGAACACCTCACGACCCGCGAGCTCGAACTGCTGGCCTACCTCCCCAGCAGACTGACCATCCCGGGAATCGCCGCACGCTGCTACGTCTCGACGAACACGATCAAGACGCATCTCGGGCACATCTATCGCAAGCTCGGCGCACAGAACCGGGACGCGGCCGTGGAGCGGGCCCGGGAGCTCGGGCTCATCCCGGCGGGGGACTCTGGCCCGGTCATGTGACGTCTCGGCGACGGAGGGAACCATGGACGAGCCGACCTGGGTGAGCCGGATGACCCTGCCCCTGTCCATCGCATCGCTCGTGTACCTCGCGGCATACTCGTGGCTCGTGATCGCCGACCTCGTCGGGCCGCCGCGCACCGTCGCGCTGGTCCTCGTCGCGGTCACGTGGATCTTCTTCATCGTCGACTACGTCGTGCGGCTCACGCTCGCCGAGGATCGCTGGCGGTGGTTCCGCAAACACCCGGGCGCACTCGCCTTCGCTCTCCTGCCCGTGCTGCGGCTCGTGCTGCTGCTCGATCGCGTGACCCAGCTCCCGGGACTTCGGCGCACGCGCGGCGCGGCGCTGCGCACGGGGATCGCCGTGTACGGCGGCGGGGTCGTCGTCGTGCTCGTCTACCTCGCGTCGCTCTCGGTGCTCGAGGCCGAGCGGCACGCTCCGGGCGCCAATATCGTCGACTTCGGCGTCGCCCTGTGGTGGTCGTGCGTCACCGTGACGACGACCGGCTTCGGTGACTACGTGCCGGTGACGATGGCGGGCCGTGCGGTGGCCGTCGGGCTGATGTTCGGCGGCATCATCCTGTCGGGCATAATCACGGCGACCCTGGCATCGTGGATCCTGGAGCGGGCGTCGCGCGGCCATGACGACGAGGAGCCCGCGACGCGCGGGCAGGCGCGGGCGATCCTGGCACGGATCGACGGCCTGGCCGGGCCGGGCGACCCGCAGGGGCCGGGTGCGTCTCACGGCTGAGCGTCGGGAGGCCCTCCGTCGTCGCCCGAGGCGGGAGCCGACTCCACGGGATTGACGGAGACCACCTCGATGTGGAGTCCGTCGAAGAGCTCGAGCACGCCGAGCAGCCGGGACTGGTCCGCGACCGGCCCGGTGATCCGGGTGAACCCCCGCTCGTCGGTCATGACGTCGAAGCCGTCGAGCGTGAGTATCAGCTCAGGGCTCAGGCGGCCGCGGACGATCAGTTCCATCACCTGAGCGTGCATGCTCGCATCTCCCGTCGGCGCGTGTGCTGGTACCAGCGTGTCCGCCCGCGAAGCGGACTCCATCACCCCGCCTGGATGATTCGCACTCCGGATGCCCGGCACCGACGGCACGCGACGACAATCACCCCGCGGGGGTGAGTCCCCGCGGGCCCCGCCTGCGTAGCGTCTGTCGCGACGATCCGAGCCCCGGATCGCGTCGACGGAGGGAGCAGTCATGACGGATACGACGCTGACGCGCTGGACCGGATGGGTGGTGTTCGCGGGCGTCATCATGCTGGTCGCCGGCTTCTTCGACATCATCTACGGACTGATCGCGATCATAGGCCCCGACAGTGCCTACTTCCTCGCGGCGACCGGAGACCTGTTCCTGCTCGACGTCTCAGGATGGGGATGGTGGCACGTCATCTCCGGTGTGCTCCTGGTGCTCGTGGGCATCTTCCTCATGACGGGTGCGACGTGGGCGCGGGTCGTCGGCGTCATCCTCGTCGCGCTCAACGCGCTCGGGCAGCTCGCACTCCTGCCGGTTCAGCCGTGGTGGTCGCTCATCGTGCTCGCGCTCGACATCCTCGTGATCTACGCGATCATCGTCCACGGACGCGAGATGAGGGTGGCGGACAGCGTATGACGCTCCCGCCTCGAGCCGAGGCACCGGAGACCCCGGACCCGCCCGACGCCGTCGGGGAGGCGCCGGGCGTCCGGGTATCGCCATCCACGGCCGCACCGCTCCGTCGCCGCCTGGCCGTCCTGGCGGCGATGGAGCGGCCCGTCATCATCGGGTTCGCGGCTGCGCTCGGGGTGCTCGGGGCGCTCGTCCTGGGCAGCGCGCTCGGGTCGATCTCGACGATCCTCGCCTACATCGCGCTGGCGCTGTTCCTCGCCCTCGGACTCGATCCGATCGTGCGGATGCTGGAGCGCCGTCGCATCCCGCGCGGCGCCGCCATCGGCATCGTGTTCGGCGTCTTCTGCCTGCTCGTCGTCGCCCTCCTCGTGTTCGTGCTTCCCCCGGTCGTCGCGCAGGTCGGCGAGTTCGTCGCGTACATCCCCGAGGCGCTTGCCGACCTCCGCGGCTCGGAGTGGTTCACGGGACTCGCTCCCGACGTGCAGGCCGCTCTCCTGACCGCCGCCGAGCAGCTGCGAGCCATCGTGTCCGCGCCGCAGACGCTCGCGATGCTCGGGGGAGGGGTCCTCGCCGCCGTCGTCGGGCTCGTGGGGTTCGTCACGGCCAGCTTCATCGTCGTGGCGCTCACGCTGTACTTCCTCGCATCGCTCGGGGCGATGAAGGGCGCGCTCTACTCGCTGGCGCCCGCGCGGAACCGCCCGACGCTGCGCGACATGACCGAGCGGATCACGGCGTCCGTGGGAAGCGCACTGCTCGGCTCCGTCACCCTTTCGGCGTTCAACGCCGCGACCGTCTTCGTGCTCCACCTGCTCATCGGGCTGCCGTTCCCTGCGCTCATGGCCGCGGTCGCGTTCGTCATCACGCTCGTGCCGCTCTTCGGATCGGTGATCTTCCTCGTGCTCGGCTCGATCGTCGCCCTCTTCTCGAGCCCGCTCCAGGCGCTCATCTTCGCGGTGGCGTACCTCGTCTACATCCAGCTCGAGTCGTACGTCATCAGCCCGAGAGTGATGAACCGGGCCGTCTCGATCCCTGCCGCGCTCGTCCTCATCGGCGCGCTCGTCGGGGGGACGCTCATGGGCGTGCTCGGCGTGCTGCTCGCGCTGCCGGTCATGGCGTCGCTCCTGCTGATCATCCACGAGCTCGTCGTGCCGAAGCAGGACCTCAAAGTCTGACGGGCGTCAGGAGAGCAGTCGCGCCTTCGCCGCCGCGAACTCGTCGGCGGTCAGCACCCCCGCTTGCTGCAGCTGCGCGAGCTTCTGCAGTTCCGCGACGAGGTCGACGCCGCCCGCGCCCGCGGGAGCCGCAGCCGGAGGGGGCGGTGGTGCAGCCTGCTGCGCACGAGCCACCGCCTGGGCGGCGGCGGCATCCATCGCGGCCTGCTGCTGCGCGGCCGCAGCCTGCTGCGCCTCGTAGGCCTGGTACTGCTTCTCCTGCTGATGGCGCTGGACGCTGCCCGACACTGCGGTCGCGGTTCCGGCGACGACCGCAGTGCGGGCAGCCATTCCGATGAGACCCGGTCGTCCGACTCTGCGAAGCATGCGTCATCCCTCCTCGGTGTCGTGCTCGGCGAGGAATCCGTTCACGATCGGCGCCGGGATCCCGTGGCGGGCGATGACCATGCCGCCGGCGTCGTACAGCGCCGCCGCGAAGGCCTTGGCCCACAGCAGCTCCACGACCAGGATCGCCGCGGACCGGCCGGGCGGGATCTGCTCGGTGAGCAGCTCGATGTCCTCCATGCCCGCGAGACCCGCGAGATCGAGGGCGGGCACGCCTCCGGCATCCGCCGTGTCGGAGAGCTCCATCACCGTGAGCTCGCCGTCCGCCGTCCGCCTGGCGAAGACCAGATCGCAAAGGTTGACGGTTCCGGATGCCACGAGGTCATCGATCGCCTTCAGGACTCCCGGCCCGGGGGTGTCACCGTCGAAGGCGATCGCGTAGAAGTCGAGCGGACCGTAGTCGAAGCGCGTCATGACGACCACCGCGTCTCACACCGCGAGCGCTCGCGCCTTGAGCGCGTCGAACTCGGCCTGCGAGATCGTGCCTTGGTCGAGGAGCGCCTTGGCCTTGGCGATGTCATCGACCGCGCTCGGCGCGCCGGCGGTCTCTCGGATGTACTCGTCCTGGTGCTGCCGCAGCTGGCGCGCCTGCGCCATGGACCGCTCCTGCATGCTCGATCCCCGAGCGATCAAGTAGACGAGCGCCGTCAGGAACGGCACGAAGACCAGGAAGATGATCCACACGGCCTTGAGCCAGCCGTTGAGCGTGTGGTCCCGGAAGATGTCGGTCAGGATCGAGAACAGCACCATGAGGTAGGCGACGAACACGAACACCCAGAAGAACCACGCGATCCAGCTCCACAGATCCATTTCCCCGCCAATCGTCGATGACGGACCGGCCGTCCGTCCTGCAAGCACGCTAAGAGAGGACGGATGCCGCGGCGTCACCCCGCACGGGTGAGACTGTCCGCGTCAGGCGTTGAGCTGCTCCACCACGTCGTCGGCCGACTCCTCGATCGCCTTCCGCAGCCTCGTGAAGTCGTCCGAGTCGATCGGCTTGCTGACTCGCTTGTCGGATCGCAGCAGCGCCTCCTCGACCCGGGCCGCCCATCTCTCGTCCGCGACGGCGACCACGGCAGACGTGCCCGGCGCGAGGTACTCGTCCACGTCGACGCCGAACTGCTTCTCTTCCTTGTTCTTCTTGATCTTCCCGAGGATCGCGCCAATGCCGGCGCCGACCGCTGTCGCAGCCAGCAGCGGCGGTGCGAACAGACCGACCACGACGCCGGCGCCCGCACCCCAGGCCGCGCCATGACCGACCGACTTGTCGCCGTGCTCCTTGACCTGGACCTTTCCATCGCGGCCGCGCACCAGCACCACGGCGCCGATGATCTCGTAGCCTCCGGCATCCTGGCCGCTTCGCAGCGACCGGTAGTCCTCGGACGCCGAGTCGGTGTCGGCGTACGAGCCGACGACCAGCGCAAGGTTGTGTGTGCTCATCGAGATCCCCTTCGAACCACGCGACGACCGGCCGCCCGGTCCCCGTCGGGCTCATTCTCGCCGTCGAGACGCGCGAGACGTTCACCCGATTCGGGTGAGACGTGGCGTGGCTAGCGTTCTTCGTCGGGCGCGATGCCGTCGATGTTCTCGACGACCTGGTCGCCCTCGACGGTCTGCGTGACGTCGAGCTCCTCCGCAGGGACGTCGGCCGCGGCATCCGTCACGCCCGTCATCGACGCGATCGCCTGCTCGAGCCGCTCGGCGAGGTACCCGTGGCCCGCGTCGGACGGGTGGTTGTTGCCCACCGGGCTCGTGTCGATCACATCGAGGTAGTTGTCGGGGGCGATCCACGCTTCCTGCAGCGGGGAGATGTACCACCAGCCGCGCGCGCCGGCGAGCTCGGCGAGGTCTTTGTCGATCCGCGCGGTCGCCTTCTCGACGGGCAGCACCTGCGGCGCGGGCCCCAGCACGACGAACGCGGCCTCGGGGTAGAGGGCGGCGAGAGCGTCCCATGCCCCGGTCACGGCGCCGCGATACCCGGCGGCGGGCTTCTTGCGGTCGTTGATCGAGCCCTCGATGATCACGAGGTCGGGGTCGAGGCCCGGATCGAGCGCGGCGATGCGATCCGGATACGACGGACCGTCGATGCCCGGCTTCAAATACCCGCTGCCGCGCACGCCGTCGACGACGACATCCCAGCCGAGGCGCTCGCCGATCGCGTACGCGAACCCGAGCGCCGGCACGGAAGCGGCCGAGCCGTACACCCACGAGTCGCCGAACACGAGGACCCTCGGATGCTCCGGCAGAGCGAGCGGCGCGGGTGCGAGCATCGCCGGGGGAGCCGCGGCATCGCCCTCGGCGACGGGTGTCGCCGGAGCCGCCCACGGTCGCCATGCGGCGACCGCGATGACGAGCGCGAGCGCGACCGCGAGAGCCACGAGGGCCCACAGCGGCGTCCGCGCTCGGGTCGGCATCGGCGACGTCATGAAGCGAGGGTACGTCACGATCGCGGATGCCCCGGAATCGCCTCTTCGGATACGTTGTGCACACCCGCACGAGAGGCTCGGCGGGGCGTGCGAGGATACTCCGGTGCAACGCCTCGTGACCGCCGAACTCGACCTCGAACTGGGGTCGTCCGTCGACCTCATCTTCCAGATCACCGCCGCCCAGCAGGTGCCGATGGTGAGCGAGTCTCTGACGTTCACGCAGGGCGATCGCGTCTATACGCCGACCGAGATCGTCGACCAGTCGGGCAGTCGCCTGCACCGCCTCACGGGCGAGGCCGGGCGCATCGAGGTGCGGTACGAGGCGACCGTCGAAGGGCAGGCCGCGACGAGCCGCACGAGCGACCTCGAGGCCATCACCTACCTGCGCCCGAGCCGCTACTGCCAGTCCGACGAGGTGTTCCAGCAGGCGCGCCGCCAGTTCAAGGGCCTGCACGGTCACGACCTCATCGCCGCCGTGTCTGAGTTCGTCTCCAGCAGCACGACCTACACGCCCGGCCTCAGCAAGGGCACCGACAGCGCCGTGACGACGCTGATGACGGGGCAGGGCGTCTGCCGCGACTACGCGCACGTCGTGATCGCGCTGCTGCGCGCGATGGACATGCCCGCGCGCTACTCCGCGTGCTACGCGCCGGGGCTTCGGCCGATGGACTTCCACGCGGTCGCCGAGGCGTACCACGACGGCGCGTGGTACGTGATCGACGCGACGCGGCTCGCGAACCGCCGGTCGCTCGTGCGCATCGCGACGGGGCGTGACGCGGCCGACAGCGCGTTCCTCAGTTACCACGGAGGCTACGTCGGCCTGAAGCGCCTGCGCGTGAACGCGTGGGTCGTGCCCGACGAGCCGCCGCTCGACGGATTCGAGCCGCTCTCCCTGCCCGAGGAGGACCCCGCGGCCGACGACCATCTGGAGCTGGTCCAGATCTCCTGACATCAGTCCTCGCCGATCCCTTCATCCGTGCTCTGACGGGCGACGACGAGCAGCAGTCCGTGACGCTGGTCCGGCGGTACGAGACGCCGATCGACGATCTGTGGCGCGCTGACCGATCCCGACGCAGACGGCACGAGTCGCGACGAAGCGGTGGACGTGACGTTCGAGGGCGTCGACGAGGGAACGCGGCTCACAGCGCCCGGACAGGGCGTACACCGCCCGCGAACTAGACTTGACGGGCTATGGATCCCGCAGCCCTCTCCGCCGCCCTGCTCGACGTCATCCGCCCCGCCGCCGAGGCGCGACGTCCGGGATCGGCAGAAGGGCTGACGGCATCCGATCTTCCCCTCGAGCGTCCGAAGAACCGCGACCACGGCGACTGGGCCTCCAACGCGGCCCTCAAGCTCGCGAAGACGGTCGGAGCGAACCCGCGCGAGTTCGCGTCCGAGATCGCCGTCGCCCTCGAGAGCGTGCCGGGCGTGGCATCCGTCGAGGTCGCCGGTCCCGGCTTCATCAACATCCGGCTCGAGGCGGCGGCTGCCGGCGCGCTCGCGAAGACGATCGTCGACGCCGGCGGGGCGTACGGCACCTCGGCCGTGCTGGCCGATCAGGTCATCAACCTCGAGTTCGTGTCGGCGAACCCCACGGGTCCGATCCACCTGGGCGGGACGCGCTGGGCGGCCGTGGGCGACTCGCTCGCGCGCATCCTCGCATCGCAGGGCGCGAGCGTCACGCGCGAGTACTACTTCAACGACCACGGCGCTCAGATCGACCGGTTCGCGAAGAGCCTCGTCGCAGCTCACGAGGGTCGCCCGACTCCGGAGGACGGCTACGGCGGGGGCTACATCGGCGACATCGCGCGCCGCGTCGCGCTCGCCTACGAGGGAGACCTCGACGCGCTCGACCCCGACGCGAAGCAGGAGGCCTTCCGCGAACTCGGCGTCGGCTTCATGTTCACCGAGATCAAGAAGAGCCTGCACGAGTTCGGCGTCGACTTCGACGTGTACTTCCACGAGAACGACCTGCACACGTCGGGCGCGGTTCAGCACGCGGTCGACCGACTGCGCGAGCTCGGCCACATCTTCGAAGAGGACGGCGCGCTCTGGTTGCGCAGCACCGAGTTCGGCGACGACCGCGACCGCGTGATCATCCGCTCGAACGGCGTGCCCGCCTACTTCTCGGGCGATCTCGCCTACTACCTCGACAAGCGCGAGCGCGGCTTCAACCGCTGCATCATCATGCTGGGCGCCGACCACCATGGCTACGTGCGCCGCATGATGGCGATGTGCGCCGCGTTCGGAGACGAGCCGAACGTCAACCTCCAGATCCTCATCGGCCAGCTCGTCAACCTGGTGAAGGACGGCCAGCCGGTCCGCATGTCCAAGCGGGCGGGCACGATCGTCACGCTCGAAGACCTCGTCGAGATCGTGGGCGTGGACGCCGCGCGCTACGCCCTCACGCGCAGCTCGGCCGACTCGAACCTCGACATCGACCTCGACCTGCTCCAGAAGCGCACGAACGACAACCCCGTGTTCTACGTGCAGTACGCGCATGCGCGCACCCACAACGTGGCGCGCAACGCCGCGGCATCCGGTGTCGATCGCTCGTCGTTCGCGCCCGAGCTCCTCCAGCACGAGACGGAGTCGGCGCTCCTCGGCGCCCTCCAGGAGTTCCCGCGCGTCGTCGCGTTCGCGGCGGAGGTGCGGGAGCCGCACCGCGTCGCGCGCTACCTCGAGGAGCTCGCCGGCCTCTACCACCGCTGGTATGACAACTGCCGCGTGATCCCGCTCGGCGACGAGCCCGTGGCGGACGTCCACCGCACGCGCCTGTGGCTCAACGACGCGACCGGGCAGGTGCTGCGCAACGGCCTCGACCTCCTCGGCGTGAGCGCGCCCGAGCGGATGTAAGCGGCCTCCGCCGCAGAGAGAGGGGCATCGTGACGACGCCGGACGAGCATCCGACGCTTCCCCTGCCCGGCTCGCCCGTGCACGACCTGCGGCGGAAGCGGCGCGTGTGGCCGTGGATCGTCACGATCCTCGTGGTCATCGGCCTTGCTGTCGCCGCGTTCTTCGTCGCCGAGGCGATCGTCCGCGACCTCGTCGCCAAGACGATCCGCGACCAGATCACGACGCGCACCGGCATCGACGCCTCGAACGCCGAGGTCGAGGTGCCGGGGCTCATGCTGCCGCAGCTCGCGTCCGGGACCTTCGACAGCCTCACGATCTCGGGGGAGGACGTCGTGTTCCGGTCGTTCTCGGGCGACATCCTCGTCGAGGCGCACGGCGTGCCCGTGCGCGGCGACGGAGATCTGACGGATGCCACGGCCACCGTCACCCTCGACGAACAGCAGCTGCAGACGCTCATGAGCGGCGTGCAGGGGTTCCCGGCCGACTCGATCGGCCTCGCGGCGCCGAACGTCACGGTCGCGACCGAGCTGTCGCTGTTCGGGGGCACGTTCCCGGTCGGCGTCGCGCTCACCCCGTCGGCGGAGCAGGCGCAGCTCGTGCTAAGCCCGGCGGAGTTCGAGATCGCAGGATCGGCGGTCTCGGCCGACCGGCTGCGCGACCAGTTCGGCGTGCTCGCGGACGTCCTGCTGCGGGACTGGCACGTGTGCGTCGCCGACCGCCTCCCGGCGGGGGTCACCCTGAGCGAGGTCGGAGTCGACGGCGCGACGCTCGTCGCGGGGTTCGACATCGCCCCAGGGATCGTGCGCGACACGGCTCTCCAGTCTCCGGGCACGTGCTCGTGATGCGAGTCATCCGCCGTCACACGCGAGGGGCGCAGGCGGGGAGCGGCATACGGGTGAGACTAGACTTCAAGCATCGCGCGGCGCTCGCGTGATCCCCCCGCAGCGCACGTCTCATCCGCCGATCGGCTTCCGCCGAACCGCTTCACCCTGATTGGTCACCGTGTCCGCCGTCTCGTCTTCATCGCAGTCGGTGCCCGCCTGGCCGGCGGTCCCCGACGACGTCAACGATCTCGTCGCGGCCGTGTGGCCCGAGTCCGCCGAGCGCGACCGGCACGGCGTCCTCTCCATCTCGGGCGTCTCCGCCACCGAGCTGCGCGACCGGTTCGGCACGCCCCTCTACGTCCTCGACGAAGAGGCTGTGCGCACGGCGGCTCGCCGCACGCTCGACGCGTTCCGCGCGGCCGCCGCCCTGCACGGGGTGCAGGCGCGCGTGTACTACGCCGGCAAGGCGTTCCTGTCGACCGAGGTCGTGCGGTGGGTCACCGAGGAGGGGCTCGCGGTCGACGTGTGCACCGGCGGAGAGCTCGCGGTGGCGCTCGCCGGAGGCGCCGACCCCGCGCGCATCGGCTTCCACGGCAACAACAAGAGCCAGGCCGAGCTCGAGCGGGCGGTAGAGGTCGGCGTGGGCTCGATCATCGTCGACAGCTTCATCGAGATCGAGCGGCTCGCCGCCATCGTCGAGCGCACCGGTGCGACGCAGTCGGTGCTCGTGCGCGTGAACAGCGGCGTGCACGCCGAGACGCACGACTTCCTCGCGACGGCCCACGAGGATCAGAAGTTCGGATTCACCCTCACGGATGCCCCGGGCGCCGTCGCCCGCATCCGCGAAGTGCCCGGTCTGCAGTTCGTCGGGCTGCACTGCCACATCGGCTCGCAGATCTTCGGCTCCGCGGGGTTCCAGGAGTCGGCGGCGCGCGTCGTCGAGCTGCACGCCGAGCTGCTCGCCGGCGGCGAGATCCCGGTCCTGAACCTCGGCGGCGGATTCGGCATCGCCTACACGGTGGCCGACGACCCGACGCCCATCGAGCACCTCGCGACCGGCATCGCCGAGGCGGTCGCGCGCGAGTGCGAGGTGCGCGGCATCCCTGTGCCGAACCTCGCGTTCGAGCCCGGGCGCGCGATCATCGGCCGAGCCGGCGTCACGCTCTACGAGGTCGGCACGACGAAGCCGGTCGACATCGGCCACGACGTGACGCGCCTGTACGTGAGCGTCGACGGCGGCATGAGCGACAACCCGCGCCCCGCGCTGTACGGCGCGCAGTACTCCGCCCGCGTCGCGTCGCGCACGAGCGACGCCGCGCCTCAGCTCTCGCGCGTGGTCGGCAAGCACTGCGAGTCGGGCGACATCGTCGTCGACGCCGAGTTCCTGCCGGCCGACATCGCGCCGGGCGACCTGCTCGCGGTGCCCACGACCGGTGCGTACTGCTTCTCGCTCGCGAGCAACTACAACTACGTGCCGCGCCCGCCCGTGGTGGCGGTGCGCGCAGGACGCGCACGCGTCATCGTGCGGGGCGAGACGATCGACGATCTGCTGGCGCGCGACGTCGCGGCGGATGCGGGCGACGAGCCCGTGGGGGAAGGGGAGAGCATGCCTGTGCTGAGCGAGCGGAGCGAGACGAAGTGACCGACTATCGCCGATTGAGGGTGGCACTGCTCGGGGCGGGGGCCGTGGGATCGCAGGTGGCGTCGCTGCTGCGCAAGCACGGCGACGAGCTCGCCGACCGCGCGGGGGCCCACCTCGAGCTCATCGGCATCGCCGTGCGCGATCCGGATGCGCCGCGCGACGCCGACCTGCCGCGCGAGCTTCTCACCACCGCCCCCGAGCCGCTCATCGTGGGCGCCGACATCGTGATCGAGCTCATGGGCGGCATCGAGCCGGCGCGCACGTACCTGCTGCAGGCGATCAACTCCGGCGCCGACGTCGTGACCGCCAACAAGGCGCTCCTCGCGACGCACGGCCCCGAGATCTTCGAGGCCGCCGACCAGGTCGGGGCGCAGGTGTACTACGAGGCGGCGGCCGCGGGCGCCATCCCGATCATCCGCCCGCTGCGCGACTCCCTCGCGGGCGACCGCGTGCAGCGGATCATGGGCATCGTCAACGGCACGACGAACTACATCCTCGACCGCATGGACTCGGAGGGCGCCGAGTTCGCCGACGTGCTCGCCGACGCTCAGCGGCTCGGCTACGCCGAAGCCGACCCGACCGCCGACGTGGAGGGCTACGACGCGGCGCAGAAGGCCGCGATCCTGGCGAGCCTCGCCTTCCACACGTCGGTTCCGCTCGAAGCCGTGCACCGCGAGGGCATCACGGGCATCGACAAGGCGATGATGGACGCCGCGCGCCACGCGGGATACGTCATCAAGCTGCTCGCGGTGTGCGAGCGCCTGCCCGGCAGGGGCGACCGGCCCGAGTCGATCTCGGTGCGCGTGTATCCCGCGCTCGTCCGCCGCGACCACCCGCTCGCGAGCGTCCACGGCGCCAACAACGCGGTGTTCGTGCAGGCCGAGGCCGCGGGCAACCTGATGTTCTACGGCGCGGGCGCCGGGGGCGTGCAGACCGCGTCCGCCGTGCTCGGCGATGTCGTCTCGGCCGCTCGCCGCCACCTCGCGGGCGGCGTCGGCGTGGGGGAGTCCAACCGCGCGAACCTCCCGATCCTCCCGATCGCGAACGTCACGACCCGATACCAGATCACCCTCGAGGTCGACGACCAGCCCGGCGTGCTCGCGACGGTCGCGGGCATCCTGAGCGAGGGCGATGTCTCGATCGCGACCGTCGAGCAGACGGTCCGCAGCGAGCCCGTGCCCGGCAACGGCAGCCCGGCGAGCGAGCCCGCGAGCGACAGCGTCGCGCGCCTGGTGATCGGCACCCACAAGGCCCTGGAGCAGAACCTGAGCGAGACGGTCGGACGTCTCGCCGCGAGCGGCGTCGTGGAGCGCGTCGTCTCGGTCCTGCGCGTGGAAGGAGACTGACATGGCACACCTCTGGCGCGGAGTCCTCCGCGAGTACGCCGACCGGCTCGGAGTGACGGATGCCTCGACCGTCGTCACCCTCGGCGAGGGCGGCACGCCCCTGCTGCCCGCCGCCGCCCTGTCGCGCCGCACCGGCGCCGACGTGTGGGTCAAGTTCGAGGGCATGAACCCGACGGGCTCCTTCAAGGACCGCGGCATGACGGTCGCGGTCTCGCGCGCGATCGACCACGGCGCGAAGGCCGTCATCTGCGCCTCGACGGGCAACACCTCGGCCTCGGCCGCGGCTTACGCGGCGCGCGCCGGCATCACCGCCGCCGTGCTCGTGCCCGAGGGCAAGATCGCGATGGGCAAGCTCAGCCAGGCGGTCGCACACAACGGCCGTCTCATCCAGGTCCGCGGCAACTTCGATGACTGCCTCGAGATCGCGCGCGAGCTCGCCGACAACTACCCGGTGCACCTCGTCAACTCGGTCAACCCCGACCGCATCGAGGGACAGAAGACCGCGGCGTACGAGATCGTCGAGGTACTCGGCGACGCGCCCGACTTCCACTTCATCCCGGTCGGCAACGCGGGCAACTACACCGCGTACTCGCGCGGCTACCGCGAAGAGGCCGAGCGCGGCGTCTCGACGCGCGTGCCGCGCATGTTCGGGTTCCAGGCCGAGGGTTCGGCACCGCTCGTGCGAGGCGAGGTCGTGAAGAACCCGGAGACGATCGCGACCGCGATCCGCATCGGAAACCCGGCGTCGTGGGAGCTCGCCCTCGAGGCGCGCGACGCGACCGACGGCTACTTCGGCGCGATCGACGACGACCGCATCCTCGCGGCGCAGAAGATCCTCGCCGCCGAGGTCGGCGTCTTCGTCGAGCCGGCATCCGCGATCAGCGTCGCGGGCCTGCTGGACCGCGCCGAGGCGGGAGTCATCCCCGCTGGATCGCGCGTCGTGCTGACGGTCACCGGCCACGGCCTCAAGGACCCGCAGTGGGCGCTGCGCAACGCGGACGGCTCCGATGTCCAGCCGACCGTCGTCGACGCCGCGACGTCGGAGGTGGCATCCGTTCTCGGCCTCACCGCCGACCCCGCCCACGGAGCTCCCGCCGAGGCGAAGGCGTGAGCACGCCGGCCGCCGCGAGTCGCCCCGCCGAGGAGCGGAGCGTGATCGTGCGCGTGCCGGCGACGAGCGCGAACCTCGGACCGGGGTTCGACACGCTCGGGCTCGCACTCAGCGTGTACGACGAGCTCGTGGCGACGCGACTGCCCGAAGGCGAACTCGAGATCACGGTGAGCGGCGAGGGCGCCGACGGCGTGCCGCGCGACGCGTCGAATCTCGTCGTGCGCGCGATCGCGTACGCGTACGAGGCGGTGGGCCGACGGATGCCCGGCCTCCGGCTCGAGGCGAAGAACGTCATCCCGCACGGGCGCGGTATGGGCTCGTCGGGTGCCGCCGTCGTGTCGGGCCTCCTCGCCGCGAAGGGACTCCTCGAGGGAGACGTGGCGCTCGGCCCCGAGACGCTGCTGCGGCTCGCGACCGAGCTCGAGGGGCATCCGGACAACGTCGCTCCCGCCCTGTTCGGCGGCCTCACGATCGCATGGGTCGACGAGGACGGGCCGCAGCACAAGAAGCTGCTCGTGCACCGCGGTGTGTCGCCGCTGGTGTTCGTGCCGGAGTTCACGATGTCGACGAGCGTCGCGCGCAGCCTGCAGCCGCTGCACGTGCCGCGCGAGGACGCCGTGTTCAACGTCTCACGCTCGGCACTGCTCATCGCTGCGCTGACGCAGAGTCCCGAGCTGCTGCTCGCCGCGACGGAGGACAAGCTCCACCAGAGCTATCGCGCTCAGGCGATGCCCGAGACCGACCGGCTCGTGCGGGCGCTCCGCGACGCGGGCTTCGCGGCGGTGGTCTCGGGCGCCGGCCCGAGCGTGCTCGTCCTCGCCGACGGACCCGGTCGGCGCCTCGAGGCGGCCGAGGTCGCCAAGTCCGTCGCCGACACCCCGTGGGAGGCCCTGATGCTCGCCGTCGACTTCAAGGGTGGTACAGTGAGGGAGTACACGGAGGGTTCCACGTAGCCCGTGAATCTGGCCTCCGTCGCAAATCTGCGAAACCCCCCGCACGGCCGTCGCCGCCGTCGACGGACTCTGACCGCTCGACCACGCGCCGGGATGCGACTCGTCGCGCCACGTGTCCGTGCGGTCGCGTACATCATCCGTTTTCACAAGGGAGAACTCGTGGAGTCCATCTCCGAGATCCACGCCGCCGACGCTTCGACCGAGGAGCGCACAGACGCGCCTGAGGTCGCCGCGGAGGCGGCTGACACCGCGGCCGCAGAGGCCGCCGCCGAGACCACAGAGGCGGAATCGCCCGCAGCCGAGCCGGCTGCCGAGGCTGTGGCGGATGCCTCGGCCGAGGCGGCCGCCGACGCCGCGCCCGCCGAGGCAGAGGCTGCTCCGGCCGCCGAGGAGGCCGCGCCCGCCGAGGCCCCGGCCGACGCTGCCTCCGTTGAGGCCGAGCCCGCCGAGGCCGAGGCGCCCGCCGCGCCCGCGAAGGCGCCCCGCAAGCGCGCTCCGCGCCGCGCGAAGAGCACCGACGCGAAGACGGAGGCGCCCGCTGGCGATGCGAAGGCCGAGCCCGCCGAGGTCGGCCAGCAGGCGCCCGCCGAGACCCCGGTCGAGGCTCCCGCCGAAGCGCAGGCGACCGACGCCGAGACCCCTGCCGAGGCGGAGGCCGAGACACCCGCCGAGAGTGCCGAGGCGCCCGCCGAAGAGCAGGCGGCAGAGGCATCCGGTGAGCAGCAGGCCGAAAGCCAGGGCGACGAGACCCCGTCGCGCAGCCGCAGCCGTAGCCGCAGCCGCAGCCGCAGCCGCGGCGGCCAGAACGGCCAGGCAGGCGGACAGCAGGGCGGGCAGCCGGAAGAGAAGAAGACCCCGGCCGAGTCCGACGACGACGACAAGACCCAGGGCGGCCGTAACCGTCAGCGCAACAAGCGCCGCGGTCAGAGCGGTGCCGACGAGTTCGAGACCGAGATCGGCGAGGACGATGTCCTGATCCCGATCGCGGGCATCCTCGACGTGCTCGACAACTACGCCTTCGTCCGCACGACCGGCTATCTCCCCGGCCAGAGCGACGTCTACGTGTCGCTCGGCCAGGTCAAGAAGTACAACCTCCGCAAGGGCGATGCCGTGGTCGGCGCCATCAAGCAGCCTCGCGAGGGCGAGCAGTCGAGCCGCCAGAAGTACAACGCGCTCGTCAAGGTCGACGCGGTCAACGGCCTGTCGGTCGACGACGCCGCCGACCGCGTCGAGTTCTCGAAGCTGACGCCGCTGTACCCGCAGGAGCGCCTGCGCCTCGAGACCGCGCCCGAGAAGCTGACGCAGCGCATCATCGACCTCGTCGCGCCGATCGGCAAGGGCCAGCGCGGCCTCATCGTCGCGCCCCCGAAGGCCGGCAAGACGATCGTGCTGCAGCAGATCGCGAACGCGATCGCGATCAACAACCCTGAGGTGCACCTCATGGTCGTGCTCGTCGACGAGCGCCCCGAAGAGGTCACCGACATGCAGCGCACGGTGAAGGGCGAGGTCATCGCCTCGACGTTCGACCGTCCCGCCGAGGACCACACGACGGTCGCCGAGCTCGCGATCGAGCGCGCCAAGCGCCTCGTCGAACTGGGCCGCGACGTCGTCGTGCTGCTCGACTCGATCACGCGCCTCAGCCGTGCCTACAACATCACGGCTCCGACGTCGGGCCGCGTCCTGACCGGCGGTGTCGACGCGTCGGCGCTCTACCCGCCGAAGCGCTTCTTCGGCGCCGCGCGCAACATCGAGAACGGCGGATCGCTCACGATCCTCGCGACGGCTCTCGTGGAGACCGGCTCCAAGATGGACGAGGTCATCTTCGAGGAGTTCAAGGGCACCGGCAACAGCGAGCTGCGCCTGTCGCGCCAGCTCGCCGACAAGCGGATCTTCCCCGCGGTCGACATCAACGCGTCCTCGACGCGTCGCGAGGAGATGCTCCTGTCGCCCGACGAGGTCAAGATCACGTGGAAGCTTCGCCGCGCGCTGGCCGGGCTCGACCCGCAGCAGGCGCTCGAGGTCGTGCTCGGCAAGCTCAAGGAGACTCAGTCGAACGTCGAGTTCCTCGTGCAGATGCAGAAGTCGATTCCGACGCCGGCCCGTGACGGCCACGGCGGCGGGCACAGCCACGCGCACGACAACAGCATCCGCTGAGCCCGGGGGAGTCCGTGTTCGATTCGGTGAAGAGCCTGATCGAAGAGCACAAGGCCGTCCAGGCCGAGCTGTCCGATCCGGCGGTACACGCCGATGCCGCGCGCGCGAAGCGTGTCAATCGGCGGTACGCCGAGCTGTCGAGGATCGTCGCCGCGTACGAGACCTGGGTCGCGGCATCCGGTGACCTCGAAGCCGCGCGGGAACTCGCGAAAGAGGACACCGCGTTCGCGGCCGAGATCCCGCACCTCGAAGAGCAGCTCGCCGACGCGCAGGAGCGCCTGCGGCGACTGCTCATCCCGCGCGACCCCGACGACGCGCGCGACGTGATCATGGAGATCAAGCAGGGCGAGGGCGGGGCCGAGTCGGCCCTGTTCGCCGCCGACCTGCTGCGCATGTACCTGCAGTACGCCGCGTCCAGGGGCTGGAAGACCGAGCTGCTCGAGCGGAACGAGTCCGATCTGGGCGGCTACAAGGACGTGCAGATCGCCATCAAGGCAAGCTCGTCCGACCCGGCGCAGGGCGTGTGGGCGCACCTGAAGTACGAGGGCGGCGTGCACCGCGTGCAGCGCGTGCCGGCGACCGAGTCGCAGGGGCGCATCCATACGTCGACGACGGGCGTGCTGGTGTTCCCCGAGGTGGACGAGCCCGAAGAGATCCACATCGACCCGAACGACCTGAAGATCGACGTCTTCCGCTCGTCGGGGCCCGGCGGTCAGTCCGTCAACACGACCGACTCCGCCGTGCGCATCACGCACCTGCCGACGGGGATCGTCGTGTCGATGCAGAACGAGAAGTCGCAGCTGCAGAACCGCGAGGCGGCCCTGCGCGTGCTGCGCGCCCGGCTGCTCGCGAAGCAGCAGGAGGAGCGTGAGGCCGCGGCATCCGATGCCCGTCGCTCTCAGGTGCGGAGCATGGACCGCTCCGAGCGCATCCGCACATACAACTTCCCCGAGAACCGCATCGCCGACCACCGCACCGGCTACAAGGCGTACAACCTCGATCAGGTGATGAACGGGGCGCTCGACCCGATCATCGAATCGGCGATCCGCGCCGACGAGGAGGCGCGTCTGGCGGCCCTCAGCTCGGAGGCCTGAGCGCCGCTCGCTCCGCCCGCGTCGCCCGCTCCGCCCGCTCCGCTCGCGTCGCCCGCGTCGCCCGCTCCGCTCGCGCCGCCCGCGTCGCCCGCTCCGACCTCGCCGAGATCGCACGAAAGGCGGCCGCGCCGGGTCGTACCCGGTGATTCGGGCAATCTCGGCGGGTGTCGGCGGGGCGACTGAGAGAGCGCGGGCGCTAGCCTGGGCGCGTGCTCGCCTTTCTCATCCGCGCAGTGATCTTCGTCGTCTCGGCTGCCCTCGGTCTCATCGTGGCCGACCTGATCCTGCCCGGCTTCACGCTGCACTGGAACGACTGGTGGGGCATCGTGCTCGCCGTCGTGATCTTCGCGGTGCTCCAGAGCGTGCTCGCACCGTGGCTGCTCACGGTCGCGCGCCGCCACGCGAACGCGTTCATCGGCGGTATCGGACTGCTGTCGACCTTCGTGGCGCTCCTCATCGCGGTGCTGATCCCGGCCGCCGGAATAGGCATCGACGGTCCGGTGGCGTGGATCGTCGGAACGCTCGTCGTATGGCTCGTGACGGCGCTGGCGTCGTGGCTGCTGCCGCCCCTGTTCCTCAAGAAGCAGGTGCAGCAGCGCCGGGAGTGACGCGGGTCAGATCACGTACTCGGGCGCCGTCAGGATCGCTCGAGTGTCTTCGCCCGCGCGCCGCCGGCGCGGCTTGGCGGGTACTCCGACGAGGACGCTGTCGGGCGGTGCGTCACGGGTCACCACCGCGTTGGCGCCGATGACCGATCCGGCGCCGATCGTGATCGGACCGAGCACCTTTGCGCCGGCGCCGACGGCGACGCCGTCTTCGAGGGTCGGATGCCGCTTGCCGCCGTCCCGCGTACGACCGCCGAGTGTCACGCCGTGATAGAGCATGACGTCGTCGCCGATCTCGGCGGTCTCGCCGATCACGACGCCCATGCCGTGATCGATGAAGAACCGACGGCCGATCTGCGCGCCCGGGTGGATCTCGATGCCCGTCAGCCAGCGCGTGATCTGCGAGCCGGCCCGCGCGATGAACCGGATGCGCCGCCGCCACAGCGCGTGCCACACGCGGTGCGCCCAGAGGGCGTGGAGGCCGGGGTAGAGCAGCGCTATCTCGATCGATGTGCGCGCGGCGGGGTCGCGAAGCTTCGCCGCCGCGAGATCCTCGCGCACCCGCTGCCACGCACCCATGTCAGTCCTCGCGCAGGTCTTCGAACAGCGCCGTGGTGAGGTAGCGCTCCCCGGTGTCGGGGACGATCACGACGATCTTCTTACCGGCGTTCTCCGGCCGCTTCGCGATCTCGAGGGCGGCCCACACGGCCGCGCCGCTGGACATGCCGACGAGGAGGCCCTCCTTGACCGCGAGGTCGCGCGCCACCGCGAGGGACGGCTCGAACTCGACGTCGACGACCTCATCGATGACGCTGCGGTCGAGGATCGGCGGCACGAAGTTGGGTCCGATGCCCTGGATCTTGTGGGGGCCGGGGTGGCCCTCGGTGAGCATGGGGGAGTCCTTCGGCTCGACCGCGACGATCCTGACGTCGGGCTTGCGCTCCTTGAGCACCTGGCCGACGCCCGTGATCGTGCCGCCCGTGCCGATGCCGGCCACGAAGATGTCGACGTCGCCGTCGGTGTCGCGCCAGATCTCCTCGGCGGTGGTCTTGCGGTGGATCGCGGGGTTGGCCTCGTTCTCGAACTGCTTCGCGAGGATCGCGCCGGGCGTCTCATCGACGATCTCGTTCGCGACGCGGATGGACTCGGACATGCCCTTCGT
This sequence comes from Microbacterium immunditiarum, assembly GCF_013409785.1. Classification (NCBI taxonomy): domain Bacteria; kingdom Bacillati; phylum Actinomycetota; class Actinomycetes; order Micrococcales; family Microbacteriaceae; genus Microbacterium; species Microbacterium immunditiarum. Next base: position 3,120,567 of record NZ_JACCBV010000001.1, on the reverse strand, counting down.
CGGGTCGGTGAGCACGAGCTCCGCTCCGAGCGCCTTGAGCAGGAGACGACGCTCCTTCGACATCGAGGCGGGCATCGTGAGGATGACCTTGTAGCCGCGCGCGGCCCCGACCATCGCGAGCGCGATGCCGGTGTTGCCGCTGGTCGCCTCGACGATCGTGCCGCCCTTGCTGAGGGCGCCCGCCTCCTCGGCTGCGTTCACGAGCGCGATCCCGAGGCGGTCCTTGACGCTGGAGGCGGGGTTGAAGTACTCGAGCTTCGCGTACACCTCGGCGCCGACGCCCTCGGTGACGTGGTTGAGGCGGACGAGGGGGGTGTTGCCGAACGCCGTGGTGATGTCGGAGTGGATGCCGGGCATGTGGCGCCTTTCGGGACGGAAATCGACTGCCGAACAACTCTAGGGGAGCACTGCCTCACCCGGTGATTTGTGACGAACGGCACCGCATAGGCTGGAGGGCGCTCATGCCCCAGGAACCAGTTGCCGACCTCCCGCTCGCGGCCGTGCTGCGCGACGCCGTCGAGGTTCTTTCGCGCGCCGGCGTTCCCGACCCCGACGTCGACGCGGTGCTGCTCGCCGCGCACGTCCTCGGCGTCGGGCGGGGCGAGACCGACGCGGCCCGCGTCCGCGGCGACTCGGTGAGACGGGAGCAGGCGGATGCCGTGGCCGAGCTCGTCCGTCGCCGGGCGACGCGGGAGCCGCTCCAGCACCTCACGGGCGTCGCGCCGTTCCGTCACCTCGAGCTGCGGGTCGGTCCCGGAGTCTTCGTCCCCCGGCCCGAGACGGAGGTCGTCGCGCAGCTCGCGATCGACGCGCTGCGGGCCGTGGCATCCGCCGAGCCCGTCGCGGTCGATCTCGGAACCGGAAGCGGCGCCATCGCCCTCGCGCTCGCGACCGAGGTTCCGCACGCGCGCGTGTACGCGGCCGAGAACTCGGTCGACGCGTTCGTGTGGGCGAAGGAGAACTTCGCCCTCATCGGCGCCAAGAACGCGCGGCTCGCGTTCATCGACCTCGAGCATGCGTTCCCCGAGCTGGACGCCACGGTGTCGGTGCTCGTGTCCAACCCGCCGTACGTGCCCGACGACGCGATCCCGCGCGACCCCGAGGTGCGCTTCTTCGACCCGCCGGCGGCCCTGTACGGGGGAGCGGACGGGCTCGACGTCGTGCGCGTGCTGAGCGGGGTGGGCATGCGGCTGCTGCATCCGGGCGGTTCCCTCGTGATCGAGCACGGCGAGTGGCAGGGCGAGCAGATCCGCGAGCTCCTCGCGGCGGCGGGCTGGCGCGCGACCGCGACGCACCAGGACCTCACGATGCGCGACCGTGCGACGACCGCGGTCCGCCCGTGAGCGCCGCCGCGGGGAATCTAGACTGGGCTGGACATGTCCTCCCCCCTCTACGACTGCCGCGATGACGCGCAGCTGCTCGCCGGGATGCGCCACGCGCGTCAGGCGATCAGCCACGGCGAGCTCATCGTGATGCCCACCGACACGGTGTACGGCGTCGCCGCCGACGCCTTCAACGCGACCGCCGTGCAGCGCCTGCTCGAGGCGAAGGGCCGCGGCCGCCAGTCGCCGCCGCCCGTGCTCGTGCCCGGCATCCGCACGCTGCGGGCGCTCGCGGCCGAGGTCCCCGAGCCGGTCGAGCGTCTCGTCGACGCGTTCTGGCCGGGCGGGCTGACGATCGTGCTGCGCTCGCAGCCGTCCCTCTCGTGGGACCTGGGCGACACGCACGGAACGGTCGCGGTGCGCATGCCGGCGAACCGCATCGCGCTCGAGCTCCTCGAAGAGACCGGTCCGCTCGCGGTGTCGAGCGCCAACCGCACGGGCATGGCCGCTGCGATCTCGGCGGACGATGCGGAGCGGATGCTGGGCGACAGCGTCGCCGCGTACCTCGACGACGGCGCGTCGACGACCGGCATCGCGTCGACCATCATCGACGCGACGACCCTCGTCGGCGAGGGCGAGCCTCTCGTGCGCGTCCTGCGCGAGGGCGCGATCACCCGCGACGACCTCCGCGCGGTGCTCGGCGACCTGCTCGAGGACGATTCGACCGATTCGGGGGCCGACGTCCCGCCCACCGGACAGCCCATCGGCGGCACCGAGTGAAGCAGTACGTCTTCATCGTCATCTTCACCGCCGCCGTCACGCTGGCGATGGCGTGGACCGTGTGGCGGCTCAGCCTCAAGTACAAGCTCTACCCGGGCATCCGCGAGCGCGACGTGCACAAGACGCCGACGCCGCGGCTCGGGGGAGTCGCGATGTTCATCGGCGTCGTCGCGGCGTTCGCGGTGTCGTCGCAGCATCCGTACTTCGCGATCTTCTGGGAGCGCCCCGAGCCCGTCTACGCGATCCTCGTCGCGACGTTCCTCATCGTCGTGATCGGCGTCGCCGACGACCTGTGGGACCTCGACTGGATGATCAAGCTCGGCGTCCAGTTCCTCGCCGCGGGCATCATCGCGTGGTTCGGCAAGCTGCAGATCCTGTCGATCCCGATCGGCGGGCTCGTGATCGTGTCGCCGTGGCAGAGCTTCATCCTCACGGTGCTGTCGATCGTCGTGGTCATGAACGCGGTGAACTTCATCGACGGGCTCGATGGGCTCGTCGCCGGCGTGTGCCTCATCGCGAACGGCGTCTTCTTCGCGTACTCGTACATGCTCGTGCGCGACACCGGCGCGAGCACGTACTTCAACCTCGCGTCGTTCATCGCCGCCGTGCTCATCGGCGCGTGCATCGGGTTCCTGCCGCTGAACTGGAGCCCGGCGAGGCTGTTCATGGGAGATTCCGGCGCGCTCATGCTCGGCCTGCTCATGGCGTGCTCCGCGATCGCGATCACGGGGCAGCTCGAGCCGTCGCTGCTCAACCCCGACGAGTTCGGCCGCTCGCAGCTGCTCGGTGCGTTCATCCCGATCCTGCTGCCGGTCGTCGTCGTGCTGCTCCCGCTGCTCGACTTCGGGCTCGCCGTCGTGCGCCGCATGAGCAAGGGCAAGTCGCCGTTCTCACCGGACCGCAAGCACCTGCACCACCGCATGCTCGACATGGGCCACTCCGACCGCGATGCGACGCTCATCTTCTACGCGTGGACCGCGATCGTCGGACTCGCGGTGCTGCTCATGTACATCGGCACGCAGGACGACTGGGCGGGCGGCTACCTGTTCGGCGTCGCGTTCGGCGTCGTCGGCGTCGCGGCGTGCCTCGTGATCACCTTCCTTCCCTCGCGCCGCCGCGTGCCGGCGCCCCGACCCGTCCTGGAGGACGCCCGATGAGTCCCAGCCCCGTCTCGAGCACACCAGTCCTGCGGACGGTCCTCAGCTGGTCGGCCGTCGTCACCGGCGCGCTGCTGGTCGTCGCCGGCATCGTCGGCTTCCTCGTCGCGGGGACCACGGGCATGTGGAGCGCCCTTGCCGGAGTCTTCCTCGCGGCGCTCTTCCTCGGCATCACCGCCGCCAGCATCCTCATCGCCAACCGCTGGTACGGCGATCCGCTCTACGTGCCGATCTTCTTCGGGATCGTCCTGGGCGGCTGGATCCTCAAGCTCGTCTTGTTCATCGTCGCGCTCATCGTGCTGCGCGGTCAGCCGTGGATCGAGCCGATGGTGTTCTTCGTCGCGGTCGTCGTCAGCGTGCTCGCCTCGCTCGTGGTGGACGTGGTCGTGCTCACGCGCATGCGCATCCCGCACGTGAGCGACGCGACGCTGCCGACGAGCGTCGAAGAACCGGATGCGGCGCCCGGTGCATCCGGCTCATCCCGTTCATCGGAATCCGACGCCGACGCGGAGGGGCGGGGCGCGTAATCAGCGTGCCTGTGAGTTTGATAGGCTGATCTGGCGCCCGCTTGCTCGCCTTCTGAGCGCCTGCGGAGTGACGCTCACCAACCCAATCGTCGCATCGGATCTTCTCCGGTGCCCCGAAGCTGGAGCCAGTGCTGTCTACTCACATTGCGACTCTCATCGCCCACACCGCCGCTGAGGACGGGGGCGGGTTCCACGGTCCCTCGATCGACGAGTTCTTCCCCGACGCGCTGATCACGTTCCCCGGCATCATCCTCTTCGGGGCGCCGCTGACGATCAACCGCATCCACCTCATCCAGTTCATCGCGACGATCGCGCTGGTGCTGGTGTTCTGGCTCGGAACCCGCCGCATGAAGGTCGTTCCGGGGCGCTTCCAGAGCGTCGTCGAGATGGGTCTGGACTTCGTGCGGATCAACATCGCGCACGACCTCCTCGGCCGCAAGGACGGGGACCGGTTCCTGCCTCTGCTGACGACGATCTTCTTCATGATCCTGTTCATGAACATCACGGGCATCATCCCGTTCCTGAACATCGCCGGAACGGCGATCATCGCGGTGCCGCTCACGCTCGCGGTCATCAGCTACGTGACGTTCATCTACGCCGGCATCAAGAAGAGCCCCAAGAACTTCTTCAAGAACTCGCTGTTCCCGTCGGGCGTGCCGTGGCCGATCTACTTCATCGTCACGCCGATCGAGCTCATCTCGACGTTCATCGTCCGGCCCGTGACGCTGACACTGCGACTCCTCATGAACATGATGGTCGGCCACCTGCTGCTCGTCCTGTTCTTCGCCGCGACGCAGTTCTTCCTGTTCGACCTCGGCGGCTGGTGGTCGGCGCTCGCCGCCGGCAGCCTCGCGTTCGGCCTCGTCTTCACACTGTTCGAAATCCTGGTGGCCGTCCTCCAGGCGTACGTCTTCGCTCTCCTCACCGCGGTCTACATCCAGCTCGCGGTCGCGGAAGAGCACTGAGCGGGTCGGCCCAAAAGCCGCCCATAACCGAAAGGAAACACCCCCGTGGACGCAACTACGGTTCTCGCCGAGGTTCAGGGTTCCATCGCGACCGTCGGCTACGGTCTCGCGGCGATCGGCCCGGCCATCGGCGTGGGCATCGTCGTCGGCAAGACGATCGAGGGCGTGGCACGCCAGCCCGAGCTCGCCGGCCGCCTGCAGGTGCTCATGTGGATCGGTATCGCCTTCACCGAGGCGCTGGCCTTCATCGGCATCGCGACCGGCTTCATCTTCGGATTCTGATCGCGACTCGACCTAAGGAGACAGGATGCTGAACGCTCTTGTCGCGTACGCCGCGGAAGAGGGTGCCACCGAGCACAACCCTCTGATCCCCGCGTGGTACGACATCATCTGGTCGCTGGTGTGCTTCGTCGTCATCCTCTTCCTCTTCTGGAAGGTCGCCCTTCCGCGGATGAAGAAGCTGCTCGACGAGCGCAGCGCCGCGATCGAGGGCAACATCGCGAAGGCCGACGAGGCCCAGCGCCGTGCCGAGGCCGCGCTCGAGGAGTACACCGCGCAGCTGGCCGAGGCCCGCAAGGAAGCCGGCGAGATCCGCGACGCCGCCCGTGAGGACGGCCGCAAGATCGTCGCCGAGGCGAAGGAGAACGCGTCCGCAGAGGCGGCGCGTCTGACGGCGTCGGCTCACGCGCAGATCGAGGCGGAGCGCCAGACCGCGCTCGTGTCACTGCGCAGCGACGTCGGTTCGCTCGCGCTCGACCTCGCCGGCGGCGTGATCGGCGAGACGCTGTCCGACGACGCGAAGGCCAAGGCGGTCGTCGACCGCTTCCTCGCCGAGCTCGAGGCGTCCGAGTCCGCCGCGGCGGCGCAGGGACAGAGGGCGTAATGGGCAGCGCGACCACTCAGGCCCTCGCGGCGACGACCGCGGCGCTCGACGCCGTGTCGGGTGTCGACCTCGACGTGGCCCGCGAGCTCTTCGCCGCGGCGCGCGCCGTGGGCGACACGCCGCAGCTGAGCGGCGCGCTCGCCGACTCCGCCGCCGAACCCGCCGCGCGCACGAAGGTCGTCCAGGACGTCTTCGGCTCGCGCCTCTCGCCCGCGACGGTCTCGGTGCTGAAGGCCGCGGTCGAGCAGCGCTGGTCGTCGGCGAGCGACCTCGTCGACGGCATCGATGAGCTCGCGATCCGCTCGGCGGCGAAGTCCGACCCCGGCGCCGACGTCGAGGGCGAGTTGTTCCGCTTCTCGCGCACGGTCGCCGAGAACGCGGAGCTCGAGCTGGCGCTCGGCAGCCGTCTCGGCGACGCCGAGGCCAAGGGCGCGCTCGTGGAGCGGCTGCTCGGAGGGCGCGCGAGCGCGGCTGCGACGCTCATCGCGTCATCCGTCATCCAGCGCCCGCGCGAGCGCCGCGTGCGCCAGGTGCTCACCCGCGCGATGAAGATCGTGGCCGACGAGCGCGACCGCACCGTCGCGACCGTCTACGCGGCAGCACCCCTCGGCGCCGCCCAGGCCGACCGGCTCGCCGCCGCGCTGTCGAGGCGCTACGGAAAGAAGGTGTCGGTCAACACCGTCGTCGACCCGTCGGTCGTCGGCGGGCTGCGCGTGGAGATCGCGGACGACGTGATCGACGCGAGCGTGTCGTCCCGCCTCGCCGACCTGCGCCAGAGGCTGGCCGGTTAGCAGACTTCCCGCCCTTCCCGGGTGGAGATTTCGGGGCCGCGGCCCCATGAACGAAGGAAAACAATGGCAGATCTCTCTATCAGCCCCGACGTCATCCGTGACGCGCTGAAGGACTTCGTCGCCGCTTACGAGCCCACCGGGGCCGTCGCGACCGAGGTCGGCACCGTCATCGACGCCGCCGACGGCATCGCCCACGTCGAGGGCCTGCCCGGGGTCATGGCGAACGAGCTCGTCCGCTTCGAGGACGGCACCGAAGGCCTCGCGCTCAACCTCGACGAGCACGAGATCGGCGTCGTCGTGCTCGGTGAGTTCTCCGGCATCGAGGCGGGGCAGAGCGTCACCCGGACTGGCGAAGTCCTCTCGGTGGCGGTCGGCGACGGCTACCTGGGTCGCGTGGTCGACCCGCTCGGCAACCCGATCGACGGCCTCGGCGAGATCAAGAGCGAGGGCCGGCGCGCCCTCGAGCTCCAGGCTCCCGGCGTCATGCAGCGCAAGAGCGTGCACGAGCCCCTCCAGACCGGCATCAAGGCCATCGACGCCATGATCCCGATCGGCCGCGGCCAGCGTCAGCTCATCATCGGCGACCGCCAGACCGGCAAGACCGCGATCGCGATCGACACGATCATCAACCAGAAGGCCAACTGGGAGTCGGGCGACGTCGAGAAGCAGGTCCGCTGCGTCTACGTCGCGATCGGCCAGAAGGGGTCGACGATCGCGGCCGTGAAGGGCGCGCTCGAGGACGCGGGCGCCATGGAGTACACGACGATCGTCGCGGCCCCGGCATCGGACCCCGCCGGCTTCAAGTACCTCGCCCCCTACACCGGCTCGGCCATCGGCCAGCACTGGATGTACGGCGGCAAGCACGTCCTGATCATCTTCGACGACCTGTCGAAGCAGGCCGAGGCCTACCGTGCCGTGTCGCTGCTTCTCCGCCGTCCGCCGGGGCGCGAGGCCTACCCAGGTGACGTCTTCTACCTGCACTCGCGTCTGCTCGAGCGCTGCGCGAAGCTGTCGGACGAGATGGGCGCGGGCTCGATGACGGGCCTGCCGATCATCGAGACGAAGGCGAACGACGTCTCGGCCTACATCCCGACGAACGTCATCTCGATCACGGACGGCCAGATCTTCCTGCAGTCCGACCTCTTCAACGCGAACCAGCGTCCCGCGGTCGACGTCGGCATCTCGGTGTCGCGCGTCGGCGGTGACGCCCAGGTGAAGTCGATCAAGAAGGTCTCCGGCACGCTGAAGCTCGAGCTCGCACAGTACCGCTCGCTCGAGGCGTTCGCGATGTTCGCGAGCGACCTGGACGCGGCGTCCCGTCGTCAGCTCGCCCGCGGTGCACGCCTGACCGAGCTGCTCAAGCAGCCGCAGTACTCGCCGTACCCGGTCGAGGAGCAGGTCGTCTCGATCTGGGCCGGCACCAACGGCAAGCTCGACACGATCGAGGTCGAGGACGTGCTGTCGTTCGAGCGCGAGCTGCTGGACTACCTGCGTCGCAACACCGAGATCCTCGACCGCCTGCGACAGACGAACGTCCTCGACGACGACACCGTCGCAGAGCTCGAGAAGCGCACGGACGATTTCATCCTCGAGTTCCGCGCGGGCAAGGGTCAGGCGATCAGTCGTCCCGGTCACGAGGAGGTCGCCGCGGCGGCCGCCGAAGACGTGAACCAGGAGAAGATCGTCAAGGGCCGCCACTGAGCCGGCAGCGGTAAAGGACCATGGGCGCACAACTGCGGGTCTACAAGCAGAAGATCAACTCTGCTCAGACGACCAAGAAGATCACGAAGGCGATGGAGCTCATCGCGGCCTCGCGCATCCAGAAGGCGATGGCGCGCGTGCGCGCGTCCACTCCGTTCGCGCGTGCCGTGACGCGGGCCGTCTCCGCCGTCGCGACCCACTCGAACGTCGAGCACCCGCTGACGACCGAGCGCGAGGTCATCCGCCGTTCGGCCGTGGTGATCTTCGCCTCGGACCGCGGCCTGGCGGGAGCGTTCAACTCGCAGATCCTCCGCGAGGGTCTCGAGCTGGCTGAGCTGCTGCGCCAGGAGGGCCGCGAGCCGGTGTTCTACCTCGTCGGTCGCAAGGCGGTCGGATACTTCCAGTTCCGTCGCATGGAGGCTGCGGCCGAATGGACGGGCGACACCGACACGCCGCACTTCCATACGGCCGAGGAGATCGCGGCGACGCTGCTCGACGCGTACGATCGCGGCGGGCAGGACGGCGGCGTCGACGAGATCCACCTCGTCTACAACCGGTTCGTCAGCATGATGACCCAGTCGCCCGAGACGGTCCGCCTGCTGCCCCTCGAGGTCGTCGAGGCCGAGGAGTCGGCGACCGCCGCGGTGTACCCGCTCTACGAGTTCGAGCCGGATGCCGCGGTCGTCCTCGACGCGCTCCTGCCGGTGTACATCCAGAGCCGCGTCTTCAACGCCCTCCTGCAGTCGTCGGCGGCCAAGCACGCCGCGACGCAGAAGGCGATGAAGTCGGCCAGCGACAACGCCGACAAGCTCATCACCGACTACACCCGCCTGCGCAACAACGCACGCCAGGCCGAGATCACGCAGCAGATCGCCGAGATCGTCGGCGGCGCCGACGCCCTGGCGTCGGGCAAGTAAGACCATACGAAAGAGAAGAAGCCATGAGCCTCACCGCTGAGAAGACGGAAGCGCGCACCGAGTCCTTCGGTGTCGGCCGCGTCGCGCGCATCACCGGTCCCGTCGTCGACATCGAGTTCCCGCACGACGCGATCCCCGACATCTACAACGCGCTCAAGACCACGATCTCGATCGGCGAGGAGTCGACCGAGATCACGCTCGAGGTCGCGCAGCACCTCGGCGACGACCTCGTGCGCGCCATCTCGCTCAAGCCCACCGACGGCATGGTCCGCGGCCAGGAGGTGCGCGACACGGGCGGCCCGATCACGGTTCCCGTGGGCGACGTCACCAAGGGTCGGGTGTTCAACGTGACCGGCGACGTGCTGAACGCCGAGCCGGGTGAGACCGTCGAGGTCACCGAGCGCTGGGGGATCCACCGCCAGCCCCCGTCGTTCGACCAGCTCGAGTCGAAGACCCAGATGTTCGAGACGGGCATCAAGGTCATCGACCTGCTCACCCCGTACGTGCAGGGTGGCAAGATCGGCCTCTTCGGCGGAGCGGGCGTCGGCAAGACCGTCCTCATCCAGGAGATGATCCAGCGTGTCGCGCAGGACCACGGCGGTGTGTCGGTGTTCGCCGGCGTCGGCGAGCGCACGCGTGAGGGCAACGACCTCATCCACGAGATGGAGGAGGCGGGCGTCTTCGACAAGACCGCGCTCGTGTTCGGCCAGATGGACGAGCCGCCGGGGACGCGTCTTCGCGTCGCGCTGTCGGCCCTGACGATGGCGGAGTACTTCCGCGATGTGCAGAAGCAGGACGTGCTCCTGTTCATCGACAACATCTTCCGCTTCACGCAGGCGGGCTCCGAGGTGTCGACGCTGCTCGGCCGCATGCCGTCCGCGGTGGGCTACCAGCCGAACCTCGCCGACGAGATGGGCATCCTCCAGGAGCGCATCACGTCGACGCGCGGCCACTCGATCACGTCGCTCCAGGCCATCTACGTGCCCGCCGACGACTACACCGACCCGGCGCCGGCCACGACGTTCGCGCACCTCGACGCGACGACCGAGCTCTCGCGTGAGATCGCGTCGAAGGGTCTGTACCCGGCGGTCGACCCGCTCGCCTCGACGAGCCGCATCCTCGACCCGCGCTACATCGGCGAGGACCACTACCGCGTGGCCACCGCCGTGAAGCAGATCCTCCAGAAGAACAAGGAGCTCCAGGAGATCATCGCGATCCTCGGTGTCGACGAGCTGTCCGAAGAGGACAAGGTCGTCGTCGCCCGTGCGCGCCGCATCCAGCAGTTCCTCTCGCAGAACACCTACATGGCGAAGAAGTTCACGGGTGTCGAGGGCTCGACCGTTCCGATCAAGGAGACCATCGAGTCGTTCGACGCGATCGTCAAGGGCGAGTTCGACCACGTCGCCGAGCAGGCGTTCTTCAACGTCGGCGGCATCTCCGACGTCGAAGAGGCGTGGGCGCGCATCCAGAAGGAGAACGGCTGACATGGCTCTCAATGTGAGCCTGGTGTCGGCGGACGCCGAGGTCTGGTCGGGGGAGGCGTCGCTGGTCGTCGCCAAGACCGTGCTGGGCGAGATCGGCTTCATGACAGGTCACGAGCCGGTGCTCGCGATCCTCGCCGAAGGCCAGGTGCGCATCACGCAGACCGACGGCACGAAGGTCATCGCGAACGCGCAGGACGGGTTCCTGTCGATCGAGAGCGACGTCGTGACGATCGTCGCGGGGAACGCAGCCCTCGTCGCCTGACAAGCCTCATCGGGACGCCCCAGCCTCTTCGGAGTGCTGGGGCGTTCCTCACTCCGCATCGGAGCCACGCGCACCTCATGCTGATCCTGCTTCCGCCCTCCGAGACCAAGCGTCCCGGAGGCGCCGGCGTCCCGTTCGACGCGACGTCGCTCGCGCTGCCGACGCTCGCGCCCGTGCGCGAGGCGGTCGTCGACGCACTCGTCGCGCTGTCGGCGGACGCGCAGGAGGCGGCGCGCGTGCTCAAGCTCGGTCGCACGCAGCTCGGCGAGGTCGCGGTCAACGCGGCGCTGCGCGAAGCGCCGACGATGGCCGCCGTCGACCGATACACCGGCGTCCTGTACGACGCGCTGGGCGCGGCATCCGTCGATTCCGCCGGTCGTCGCTGGCTGGGTCGGCACGTCATGATCCACTCGGCGCCGTTCGGTCCGGTCGGCGCGCTCGACCCGATCCCGGCGTACCGGCTCGGTGCGTCCGTCTCGCTGCCGGGGCTGGCCGCGCTGCGCAGGGTGTGGGCGGATGCCGTGACCGCGGCGATCGCCGATGCCGCGCCGTCGTTCGTGCTCGACCTGCGATCCGAGGCGTACGTCGCGCTCGGGCCCGTCGCGACCGAGGTTCCGTCGGCGTACGTCCGGGTCGTGACCGAGTCCGACGACGGCGCAGTGCGCGCCCTCAACCACTTCAACAAGCACGCCAAGGGCGCGCTCGTGCGGCGTCTGGCCGACGAGCGTCCCCGCATCGGGTCGCGGGCGGGGCTCCTGCGGTGGGCGGCGGGAGCCGGCATCCGGGTCGTCGATCGAGGCGAGGGCGAGCTCGACCTGTTCGCGTGACTCCGGCCGGATGCCTCAGCGTCGCGTGTGCTCGGCGGTGCGCTCGGTGTTCTCGGCGATCGCGATCAGCGCGACGACGGCCTCGATCACGAGACGCAGCGCGACGATCGCGAGGAACGCGATGAGCGGGACGAGGATGACCGTCGCGATGATGAGGGTGACGCCGGCCCCGGGGTTGAACCACAGCGCGGCGACGCCGTTGAGGATGCCGCTCACGAGGTAGAGCACCGCGCCGATGACGATCACGATGAGGCCCGCGAGATAGAAGACGCTCGCGAGGCGCCGCGTGATGAACGTGCGGAACGAGAAGTCGAACAGCGCGCGGAAGAAGCCTCGGCCGACATCGGCGACGTCTCCGCTGAGCGCCGATTGCGAGACACCGGTGTCGTCGGGGTCGGTCGCCGGGTCGTACGCCGGTCGATTCGGCGCCGCCGCCGCGGCGGCCGCCTCACCCGCGGGCTGGGGAGGGAGGGGAGGGGGAGTCGGGGGCGTGGCGTCGCTCATCGGCGATCCCTTTCGTCTGGGGTAGTGGCTGGGACTGGGGCTGGGGCGGGATACCCGTTGCGCTCACCCTACCGACGGGGTCACCCGTGACGGCAAGAGGCGCACGCGTGGCGTGCCGAGACACGCCGCGAAGCGGTGGCCACCGCGACACGCCGCCACTAGCATGTGGCCAGCGGAGCAACGGCTCCGTCGGGCGCGCTCGCGCCCCGCATCGACGTCTGGGAGCTCCTTCTCGATGGACTACAACGACAACGGCTGGGGGATGATCGCGTTCTGGCTCGCGGTCGCTCCGATTCTCTTCCTCCTCGCGATCGCGGCGTACGTCGTTGGATCGTTCTTCTTGATGAAGGTCTTCGACAAAGCGGGCGTGCAGGGGCGATGGCGCGCCTGGGTTCCCGTCTACAACTCCATGGTGGCCGCGAAGCTCGGCGATCTGTCGCCGTGGGTGATGCTCGGCGCCATCCTGGTGTCCGCACTGCTCGGCTCCATCCCGGCCATCGGGTGGATCTTCTCGCTCGTCGGCATCGCGGCGTGGATCCTGTCCGGCTGGCGGATCGGCCTCAAGCTCAACAAGGACTGGCCGTATCTCCTGCTCTGGCTCATCCCGGGTGTGGGCACGCTGATCTGGCTGGGCATCCTCGCGTTCGACAAGACGCCGTGGAACCCGAACATCGCACCGGCCCCGTGGCGCAACTCGTTCCTCAAGGACACGACGGTGTGGCAGGGCGTCCCCGTGCAGCCGGGCGCACCCGTCGCCGGTCCCGCAGCGGGGTACGCGGCTCCTGGGGCGGCAGGCGCCTACCCGCCTCCGGGTTACCAGCAGCCTCCGGCTCCGCCTGCCGGCTACCAGCCGCCCGCGCCCGGTGCGGGCACCCCTGTGCCTCCCCCCGCCGCGCCTCCGGCCCCGCCGGCGTCTGCACCCACGGCTCAGCCGCCGGCCACCGAGCCGCCGGCCGCCGCGCCTCCGGCCGCGACCGAGCCGCCCTCGACGGAGCCGCCCTCCACGGAGCCGCCGTCGGGCGAGCCGCCCCGCGTCTGATCGCTCGATCAGAAGGCCCCCGTTCGCGGGGGCCTTCCGCGTTCGCGGAGAGCACTAGCGTTGAGGGATGACTTCCCACGTTCCTCTTCGTCGTGTCGGCGCATCCGGTCTTCTCGTGTCTGCCGTCGGTCTCGGATGCAACAACTTCGGGCGTCCTGGAACCCGCACCGAGACGCTCGAGGGCACGCGCGAGGTCATCGACGCGGCGATCGACGCGGGCGTGACGTTCCTCGACACCGCCGACATGTACGGCGGGAAGCCCGGTATGAGCGAGTCGCTGATGGGCGAGGCTCTGAAGGGTCGTCGCGACGACGTCGTCCTCGCGACGAAGTTCGGCCACAGCGCGCTGCCCAATCCGGAGGGCTTCACGGGATCGAAGGGGTCCCGGTCCTACATCCGTCGCGCAGTCGAGGCGTCGCTGAGGCGCCTGCAGACCGACTGGATCGATCTCTACCAGGTGCACACCCCCGACGAGGCGACCCCGATCGAGGAGACGCTCGACGCTCTGGGCGACCTCGTGCGCGAGGGCAAGGTCCGCTACATCGGCCACTCGAACTTCGCGGGATGGCAGGTCGCAGAGGCGCATTTCACTGCACAGCTGCGCAACGCGGTGCCGTTCGTGTCGGCGCAGAACCAGCTGAGCCTGCTCGCGCGCGACGCCGAGAAGGAGGTCCTGCCTGCGGTGCGCCGGTACGGGCTCGGTTTCTTCCCCTACTTCCCGCTGCACAACGGGCTGCTCACGGGCAAGTTCACGCGCGAGTCGGCGCCCTCCGACACGCGCATCATGCGCCAGCGGCCGTACATCTACGAGAACGCGCCGTGGGAGGCGCTCGAGGCGTACCAGCAGTTCTGCGACGACCGGGGCATCACGATGCTGGAGGCGACGTTCGGGTGGCTCCTCGCGCAGCCGTCGCTGTCCAGTGTGATCGCCGGAGCGACCACGCCCGAGCAGGTGCGGGCGAACGCCGCGGCCGCGACGGCGTGGTCCCCGACGGCGGAGGACCTGGAGGCGATCGACGGGTTCTTCCCCGGGCCGGGGCGCGCGGCATAGTCTCAGGGCGTCGCGCAAGGGGTCGCGAAGGGCCGTTCCACTAGGATGTGACCACGCCGCCCGCAAGGCGCGGCGAACCTGTTACGGCGACGGGAGGACGGGGGAGTGCCGAAGGTCACCGCCGACTCCACGACGATCACCCTGCCCGACGGTGAGCTCGAGCTCACGTGGGCAGCGGTGACCCATCGCGGTCGCCGGCGCGACGTCAACCAGGACGCGGTCCTCGCCCAGTTCCCGCTCTTCGTCGTCGCCGACGGCATGGGCGGGCACGTCGGCGGTGAGATCGCCAGCACGAGCACGGTCGCGCGCATGCGCGAGCTCGCCGAGTCGGGCACGATCACGGCGAAGGCTCTCGAGAAGTCGCTGGCCCGTGCGGTGAAAGACATCGCGTCGCATCCGGATGCCACGGACGAGGCCACCGGAACCACCGTGACGGGCGTGTTCCTCGACACGAGCCGCGACGAGCCGCACTGGGTCACGCTCAACATCGGAGACTCGCGCGTCTATCTCGTGCGCGAGGGCATGATCGCGCAGCTCACGACGGACCACTCGGTCGTGCAGGAGCTCGTCGCCGCCGGCCGCCTGAGCCCCGAAGAGGCCGAGAATCACCCGTACGGCAACGTCATCACGCGCGCGGTCGGACCGAGCGAGAGCGTCACGCCGGACTACGTGCGCGTCGAGATCGTCCCGGGCGACCGGTTCGTCATCTGCTCGGATGGGCTCACGAAAGAGCTGACGGACTACGGCATCCGGCACTTCCTCGACGAGAACCCCGACCCCGCCGACGCCGTGCGGGCGATGCTCGAGGCGGCACTGGAGAACGGCGGTCGCGACAACATCACGATCGTGGTGCTCAACGTCGGCAGCGCGCCGGAGATCGACGACGAGACGGACGAGGACGCGACCGACACCGCGGAGTGGGAGACCGTCGACGACGAGGACGAAGAGTCGGATGCGGCGGCCGAGCCTGCGGCGCAGCAGCAGTCCGACGGCGACGACTCCTCCACAGCTCCCCGGTAGGGCTTCGCTCTCACACATCGTCCCGGCGGGCGCCGCCCGTGCGTGCACGCGAGGTGGACTGGGTGCATGCGCTTCGCTCCCGCACCCGCCGCGCCGCGTCCGCGAACCGAACCCGAAGTCGGCCCGCACGATCTCGTCGACACCGCGCTGACCCTGCCGGCGCCGTGGGCGCCGCCTCCGCGCACCGGCCTTCCCGTCCTGGCGTCCGTCGTGCCGATCGTCGGCGCCGTGGGGATCTGGCTCGTCACGGGATCGATGCTCTCGCTGTGGCTCGCCTGCCTGGTCCCGGTCGTCGCCGCGGCGACGGTCGTTGACCGCATGCGCACCACGCGACGGGATCGCCGGCGGGCGGACGCGGAGGCGGAGGCGGCGCGCGAGCGCGTCGCGTCCGCCGTCGGTGTGCGCCACCGCGAGGAGCGCGCGCGGCGCTGGGCGGCCCATCCGGACGTCGCGCGGTTCCTCGCGTACGACACCGCCGTGTGGCGGCCCGTCGCGGAACGTGCTGACACCCTCGTCGTGGGCGCGGGCGAAGCGCCGTCGGCGGTGCGTGTGTCCGGGGGCGAGGGCGACCCGGCATCCGACCGCCTCCGTGCGAGGGCGACGGTGCTCGAAGACGCCCCGATCACCGTGCGCGCGGGCGAAGGGGTCGCCGTGATCGGTCCGCCGGTGATCGCGGATGCTGCCCTGCGCGCGCTCGTCGCACAGCTGTGCCTGTCGCTCCCGCCCGGGAAGCTGCGCCTCATCGCTGCCCCGGGATGGGCCGACGGCCTGCCGCACCGACGAGCGGCGACGGGGATCGCGGCTGCCGTCGTCGAACCCGGACAGCAGGTTCCCCCGGCCGCGGAGATCGTGATCGCGCGCGTGGAGCCGGGGCATCCGATCCCGCCACGATGCGGCGCGACGCTCGTCATCGACGCTCCCGGCGTCGCTCACCTCGACCGCGCGGGCTCGGTCCAGGAGATCGCGGCAGAGGCGCTGTCCCGCGACCAGCTCCACACCATCGCGCACGCTCTCACGGACCGCGCGTCGCACGCGGCGGTCCCCGGGCTCTCCGACGGGCCCGCCGCGGTCGTGCCGCTGCGTGAGGTGCTCGACGACGCACCCCCGGCGCGGCGCGGCGCGCTCGCGGCGCCGATCGGCTCGAACGCGGGTCGGACGGTGGTCGTCGACCTCGTCGGGGACGGACCGCACGCCGTTGTGGCGGGCGTTACCGGATCCGGCAAGAGCGAGCTGCTCATCACGTGGATCCTCGCCCTGTGCGCGACGCACTCGACCGAGGAGGTGAGCTTCCTGCTCGCCGATTTCAAGGGCGGAACCGCGTTCGACGCGCTCGAGACAATGCCCCACGTCACGGGGGTCATCACAGACCTCGACGGGACGGGAGCGCGGCGCGCGATCGAGAGCCTGCGGGCCGAGATCAGGTGGCGCGAGGGCGAGCTGGGAGGGCACTCGGCCCGCGACATCGACGATCCGCGCGTACGTCTTCCGCGCCTCGTCGTGGTCGTCGACGAGTTCGCGGCGCTGCTCGCCGACCACCCCGAGCTGCACGCGGTGTTCGCCGACGTCGCGGCTCGGGGCAGAGCGCTCGGCATCCACCTGATCCTCGGGACGCAGCGCGTGGCCGGGGTCGTGCGCGACGCGCTGCTCGCGAACTGTCCGCTGCGCATCAGCCTGCGAGTGACGGATGCCGCCGACAGCCGAGCCGTCGTCGGCACCGACGACGCCGCGCTCCTGCCCGGCGGCGTCGACGGGCGTGGCGCGGCCGTCGTGCGTCGGGCGGCGGACCCGGCGCCGCAGCCGGCGCGGATCGCACTGTCGTCGTCCGATGACATCCGCCGTATCGCGTCGACGGCGCGAGGCCCCATCCCGAGGCGCCCGTGGCTTCCGGACCTCCCCGGCCGCATCGAACTCGACGACCTCGTGCGCCACGAGGACGCCCCCAAGGGCGGGGGAGTCCTCCTCGTGGGCCTCGCCGACGAGCCCGAGCGGCAGAGGCAGCGCCCGATCGGCGTGCGCACCGGCGATCGCGGGCTGCTCGTCGTCGGCGGCCCCGGCTCGGGCAAGTCGACGGTCCTCGCGACGATCGCCGCGCAGGCGCGTGGGCCCGTCGTGCGAGTTCCCTCAGATCCCGAGGGCACGTGGGACGCGGTGCAGCGCTTCGCCTGCGCGCCGCCCGAGGCGGGGTCGATCGTGCTGATCGACGACCTCGACACCGTCGCCGCGCATTTCCCGGCCGACTACGGGCGCGAGGTGGTCGAACGGCTCGACCTCGCCATGCGCCGCGCGGGCGACGACGGCGTGCTCTTCGTCGTCGCGGCGCAACGGCTCACCGGTGCCGCCGCTCGTGTGGGTGACCTGCTTTCGAGGCGGCTGCTGCTTCCGATGCTGTCGCGTCAGGAGTACCTCGCGGCGGGAGGCGAGTCCGCACATCACACGACAGGGGCCCCGCCCGGGCGTGGACGACTCGACGGGCGGGCGGTGCAGGTGGCGGTCGCGACGGCTGCGGCGGCCGGCGACGGGCGTGGGCTCGCGGCATCCGGTGCTCGCGTATTCGCTCCGCAAGCCCCGCTCACCGGCTTCGTCGCACGCCCGACGGCGGATGCGCGCGCAGCGGTCGCCGCGTGGGCGAGGCGGGGTGTTCGAGTCGTGCGCCTCGACGACTTCGCCGCGGGCGACGGCTCGGGCGGCGCATCCGGTGAGCCCGTCGTCGTGACCGGCGACCCCGACCAATGGCAGCGCCACTGGCGAACCCTCTCCGACGTCCGTTCTGATCACGACCTCGTCGTCGACATGGCGTGCTCCGCCGAGTACCGCCTGCTCACGGGCGACCGGTCCCTTCCGCCGTACTGCGCACCAGGCAGGCCGCGTGCGTGGCTGTTCCGGACGGGCGCCGTCACGCGCGTCGCGCTGCCCGCCGACGACACGGCGGATTCGTTGTTGACCGCCGATCGTCGCGACCCCTAACGTCGCTCTATGGCAACGTCGCCCGTACACCTTGACCGACCCGACGGCAAGGGACTCGCAGCCGGCACGCTCGGGCTCTGGGGCTCGACCGTCATCGGTCTCGCCTCGACGGCACCGGTGTACTCTCTCGTCGCGACGCTCGGGTTCGTCGTGCTGGCGGTCGGCGCTCAGGCTCCGATCGCCTTCATCGTGGCGTTCGTCCCGATGCTCTTCATCGCGTACGCGTACCGCGAGCTCAACAACGACGTGCCCGACTGCGGCACGACGTTCACCTGGGGGACGAAGGCGTTCGGTCCGTGGGTCGGCTGGATGGGCGGCTGGGGCGTCGCCGTCGCGGGCATGGTCGTGCTCGCGAACCTCGCCCAGATCGGCGGCATCTACTTCTGGGCGCTCATCGACGGCATCGTCGGCAGCACGGAGGACGCCCTCCTCTCCGACAACGTGTTCCTGGTGACCGCGACCGGCGTCGTCTTCATCGCGCTCATGACCTGGGTCAGCTGGCGCGGCATCGAGATCGGCGAGCGCCTGCAGAACGTGCTGCTGGGCATCCAGTACCTCGCGCTCGTGATCTTCGTCGTCGCGGCCCTCTGGCAGTTCTTCGCAGGCACCGCGCCCAACCCGACGCCGTTCGACTGGGCGTGGTTCAACCCGCTCGGCTTCACCGAGTGGCAGGGCTTCACCGAAGCGGTCCTGCTGGCGCTGTTCATCTACTGGGGCTGGGACACGTGCCTCGCCCTCAACGAGGAGACGAAGGACCCCAAGCGCATCCCCGGGCTCGCGGCGCTGCTGACGTGCGTCCTGCTGCTCGTGACCTACGTCTCGGTCACCCTCGCCGCGATGATGTACGCGGGGCTGGGCGAGACCGGCACGGGCCTGGGCAACGAAGCCAACGCCGATGACGTCTTCCTCGCCATCAAGGACGGGCTGCTCGGTCCCGTCGGGTGGGTGCTCGTGGTCGCTGTGCTCATCTCGGCCGTCTCGTCGACGCAGACGACGATCCTGCCGACCGCGCGCGGAACCCTCTCGATGGCCGTGTACCGCGCGCTGCCGGCGAAGTTCAAGGAGGTCCACCCGAAGTACCGCACGCCGTCGTTCTCGACGATCGTGATGGGCGTCGTCGCGTCGCTGTACTACATCGGCATGACGCTCATCAGCGACAACATCCTGCAGGACTCGATCCTCTCGCTCGGCCTCGCGATCGCGTTCTACTACGCGATCACCGGGTACGCCTGCGTGTGGTACTTCCGGCGGGAGTTGTTCAACTCGACGCGCAACTTCTTCTTCCGGTTCCTGCTTCCTCTCGCCGGGGCGCTCATGCTCACGTACGCGTTCATCCAGTCGGCGATCGACATGTACGACGTCGACTACGGATACACCGTCCTGCTGGGCATCGGCGGCACCTTCGTCGTGGGCGTGGGTGCGCTCGCCCTCGGCGTCGTGCTCATGTTCATCTGGTTCGCCTTCCCGCGGTCCAAGCCGTTCTTCCGGGGCGAGAGCCTGAACCGCGACACACCGGTGCTCGTGCCGGAGGAGCCGGCGGACTACCTGCGCTCGGTCGACGGGGGCCTGGTCTAGATCGCACGGCAGAAGGGAGTGGTGATGCGGATCCTCATCGTCGGTGCGGGAGGCGTCGGCTCGGCGGCGACGCGCATCGCCGTCCGTCGCGACTTCTTCGAGTCGCTCGTGATCGCCGACTACGACCCCGCCCGTCCCGAGGCCCTGGTTGCCGAGCTCGGCGACCCGCGGCTCTCGGCCGCGCAGGTCGACGCCTCGAGCGCGGACGCGGTCGCGACGCTCGTGCGCGAGACCGGCGCGACGCATGTGCTCAACGCCGTCGACCCTCGTTTCGTCATGCCGATCTTCGACGGATGCTTCGCCGCGGGCGCGACCTACCTCGACATGGCGATGAGCCTGTCGCATCCGCACCCCGACAAGCCGCACGAGCTTCCGGGCGTCAAACTCGGCGACGAGCAATTCGCCAAGGATCAGGAGTGGAAGGACGCCGGACGTCTCGCCCTCGTCGGCATCGGCGTCGAGCCGGGCCTGTCCGACGTCTTCGCGCGCTACGCCGAGGACGAGCTGTTCAGCGAGATCGACGAACTGGCGGTGCGCGACGGCGCGAACCTCGTCGTCGCCGGGTACGACTTCGCGCCGTCGTTCTCGATCTGGACGACGATCGAGGAGTGCCTCAACCCGCCGGTCATCTACGAAGAGGACCGCGGCTGGTACACGACACCCCCTTTCTCCGGGCCCGAGGTGTTCGAGTTCCCCGAGGGCATCGGGCCCGTCGAGTGCGTCAACGTCGAGCACGAGGAGGTCCTCCTCATGCCGCGGTGGACGAAGGCGAAGCGTGTGACGTTCAAGTACGGCCTGGGCGACGAGTTCATCGAGGTGCTCCGCGTGCTGCACAAGACCGGCCTCGACCGTACCGACCCGGTCGATGTGAAGGGCGTCCAGGTGGCTCCGCGCGATGTCGTCGCGGCGGCGCTGCCCGACCCGGCGACCCTCGGCGACAGCATGACCGGCAAGACGTGCGCGGGCGTGTGGGTGACGGGAAAGGGGAAGGACGGCGCGCCGCGCTCCACGTACCTGTACCACGTCGCCGACAACGAGCAGTCGATGCGCGAATACAAGTCGCAGGCGGTCGTGTGGCAGACGGCCATCAACCCCGTCATCGCGCTGGAGCTGCTCGCCCGCCGAACGTGGGAGGGCACGGGCGTGCTCGGCCCAGAGGCTTTCGACGCCCGCCCCTTCCTCGACCTGCTCGCCGCACCGGCGCCCGAGGGCTACGGCTCTCCGTGGGGCATGGAGGAGAAGCCGCTGCCCTGAGCGCCGGCGTGACTGCCGCCCGGGCGGGCGAATTCCTAGGCGAGCGCCCCCTCGAGAGACGCGAGCTCGAGCTCATGCGCCGACGCGACGCCCGGGTTCACGACCGTGCCCGCCGTCGTGTTGAGCCCCGCCGCCAGGGCCGGATCGTTGCGAAGCGCCTGGGTCCAGCCGAGTCGCGCGATCTGGCGGATGTAGGGGAGCGTCGCATTCGTCAGCGCCGACGTCGCCGTGTTCGGCACCGCGCCGGGCATGTTCGCGACGCAGTAGAACACCGACCCGTGCACGAGGAACGTCGGATCGTCGTGCGTCGTCGGATGGGTGTCCTCGAAGCATCCTCCTTGATCGACGGCGATGTCGACGAGGACGCTGCCCGGCCGCATCCGGCTCACCATGTCGTTCGTCACGAGCTTGGGCGCCCGCGCGCCCGGGATCAGCACCGAGCCGATGACGAGGTCGGATGCCGTGACGGCACGGTCGAGGTCGAGGGGGTTCGACGCGGCGGTCTTGATGCGGCCCTGGAAGTGGTCGTCGAGGTACCTGAGGCGCTGCACGTTCGTGTCGAAGATCGTGACGTCGGCGCCCATGCCGACCGCGATGACCGCCGCGTTGGCGCCCGCGACGCCGCCGCCGATGATCGTGACCCTCGCGGGGCGCGTACCGGGCACGCCCGACATCAGCAGGCCCAGGCCGCCGTACGACCGCATGAGCGTGGTCGCTCCCATGGTCGGCGCGAGGCGGCCCGCGACCTCGCTCATCGGCGCGAGCAGCGGCAGGCCGCCGCCCGGCAGCTGCACGGTCTCGTACGCGATCGCCGTCACGCGGTCCGCGACGAGGCGCTCCGTGAGCGCGCGATCGGCGGCGAGGTGCAGGTACGTGAAGAGCACGAGATCCTCGCGGAAGTAGTCGTACTCGCTCGCGATCGGCTCCTTGACCTTGAGCAGCAGCTCGGCACGCGCCCACACCTCGGCCGCGTCGTCGAGCAGGGTCGCCCCGGCATCCGAGTACTCGCCGTCCGTCATCGACGAGGCGGCGCCCGCCCCCTTCTGCACGTAGACCTCGTGCCCGGCCAACACCAGGTCGTGGACTCCGGACGGGGTGAGCGCAACGCGATACTCGTTGTTCTTCACCTCGGTGGGGACGCAGATTCTCATCGTCGAGATCCTTTCCACCCCTTATGGGGGTGCTTCTTAGAACGCGGGGCGGATCGCCCCGACCTCGTGTCCGCCGCCCATCACGGCCAGCGGAAGACTCGCCATCGCCTCGGCGACATCGGATGCCGCGAGGGCACCCGCCCGCTCGAGCAGGCGCAGCGCGACCGCCGTCGTGGCGCGGCCGCTCCCGTCGAGCATCTTGAGGGCGACCGTCGCGCCGTCGGGCGTCGACATCACCATGACCCCCTCGGCGCCGCCCTTCGCGAAGACGCCGAGCCGCTCGATCACGATCGTGTCGGGGCGGCCCGGCCCCGCGATCGTCCACGGGTTCTCGCGCACCGCCCGCACGAGCGTCGCGGCCTGGCGGTGGAGGGCGAACGGCGATCGCTCGGACGCTCCGCCGATGCGGTGGGTCGCTCGCGCGAGGCCCATGAGGCTCATCGCGAAGACCGGGGCGCCGCATCCGTCGACGGCGACAGCCGAGGCGCGCTGGCCGATGAGCCGCTCAGCCACCTCGCGGATGTGGACGTGAAGCGGATGCTCCGGCGCGAGGTACGTCGCCGTGTCCCACCCGTTCACGGCGCACGTCAGCAGCATCGCCGCGTGCTTGCCGGAGCAGTTCATGCGGATGCGCTCGGGCTCGCCGCCCTCGCGCACGACCGCGTCGCGCGTCGCGGTGTCGCCGGGCCAGTCCGCCGGGCACCCGAGCGCCCGCTCGTCGAGGCCGGCGGAGTCGAGGATCTCGCGCACGACGGCCACGTGCCGGTCGGTGCCCGAGTGGCTGGCCGTCGCGAGGCCGAGGCGCTCGCCGTCGAGGGGAGCGCCGGCGGCGAGGCACGCGAGAGCCTGGAGGGGTTTGAGGCTAGACCGGGGGAGGATCGGCGCGTCGGTGTCGCCGAGCTGCTCGACCACCTCCCCGTCGGCGCCGATGACGACCGCGGACCCGAGGTGGCGGGACTCGACGAAGCCGCTGCGCTCGACCACGGCGAGTTCGACGGCGTCGGATGCGGCGAAGGTCTGCGGCACAAGGAAAGCCTATCGCCGGTCGCGCACGCCGCCGTCTGCGCGGCGTCGCCGGGGTCGCGCTCGCCGCGTTCCGCCGCGGGCATACTGGGACGATGATCGGCCAGCACCACTACTCCCTCCGCACCTCGTGGACCGGCGATCGCGGCACGGGGACGTCGGGCTACCGCGACTACGACCGCAGCGCGACCATCTCGATCGACGGCAAGCCGGACCTGCTCGCGTCGAGCGACAAGCCCTTCCGCGGCGACCCGTCCCGCTGGAACCCGGAGGACATGCTGCTCGCCGCGCTCAGCCAGTGCCATCTGCTGTCGTACCTGCACGCGTGCGTCACGGCGGGCGTCGTCGTCGTGGGCTACGAGGACGAGGCATCCGGCGTCATGGTCGAGGACGGACGCGGGGGCGGCTCGTTCCGCGAGGTCGTGCTGCGCCCTCGGGTCGTCGTCGCCGACGCGTCGATGGTCGACGCCGCGACGCACGCCCACCAGGTCGCGAACGGGTGGTGCTTCATCGCGAACTCGGTGAGTTTCCCGGTGCGGCACGAGCCGACGATCGAGGTCGCCGCCCCGGTGGCGTGAGACGGACGCCGCGTGCCGTCAGCGCCGCTCGTGCGGAAGGACCCGCTTGATGCGCTCGATCGGACTCGACGCGGGCGCCTCGTTGTAGGCGTTCGCGAGCTCCTGGCCCGACAGCGCGTGGATGGCGCCCATGATCTCGTCCGTCGCGGTGCGCCGTGCGCGGCCCGATGACGCCGGTCCGTGGTGCGACAGGTCGAGCCGCTTGCCGAAGCGCACCGTCACGCGCTCGCGGGAGGACGGGAACTTCGCCCCGACGGGCATCACGCGGTCGGTGCCGATGAGCCCGACGGGAACGACGGGCGCACCCGTCTCGAGCGCGAGGAACGCGACGCCGGTGCGGCCCTTGTAGAGGCGTCCGTCGAGCGAGCGCGTGCCCTCGGGGTAGAGCGCGACGGCGTTGCCCTCGAGGAGGAGCTGCCGCTGCTGGTCGAGCGCCTCGAGCGCCGCCTGGCCCGCGCCGCGCTGGACGGGGACGGCGCCGATCGCGAGAAAGAACTCGCGCGTGAGCCAGCCCGGGATGCCCTTGCCCTCGAAGTAGCTGGACTTGGCGAGGAAGTGCACGGGCCGGGGGGCGGCGACGGGGATCGCGACCGAGTCGATGAACGACAGGTGGTTGCTGGCGAAGATGACCGGACCGGTCTTGGGAACGTTCGCCTTGCCCTCGACTCGAGGACGATAGACGATGCGCCCCAGCGGGGCGACGATGTAGCGTCCGAATGCATAGGTCGCGCCCATGCGCTTGACGGGTGCCACGGATGCCTCGGCCTCTGCCTGGGCGGCGTTCTCCTCGGTCGTCACCTGTCGAGGGTACTCCGCGATCCATTCCGGGTCCGGCATGGCGATCCTCGCTCCACGGGCCGTCGCGCGGGGCTCCCAGCCCAGGCAAAGGAAAAGTAGGGGAGTATGGAGCGTCCCCGGTCTTCACCCTTTGAGGTTTCCATCGTGCGCTTCCGTCCCATCGCCGCTTTGTCCGCCGCCGCCGTGACGGCACTCTTGCT
Source organism: Microbacterium immunditiarum (assembly GCF_013409785.1). Classification (NCBI taxonomy): domain Bacteria; kingdom Bacillati; phylum Actinomycetota; class Actinomycetes; order Micrococcales; family Microbacteriaceae; genus Microbacterium; species Microbacterium immunditiarum. The sequence continues at coordinate 3,095,794 of NZ_JACCBV010000001.1, read as the reverse complement.
CGCCGGCTGCGCGAGCGGACCCGGGCCGGATGCCGAGGCATCGCCCGACCCGACGATCGCCGACCTGTGCGCGGCCGCCGTCGACCCGGGCGCCGCGTCCGACGCAGTGAGCGTCGAGGGCGAGGTCGGCGAGGCGTCGACGGCCACGTTCACCGCACCCCTCGAGATCGACCAGCTTCAGGCCACCGTCATCGAGGAGGGCTCGGGGGATCCCGTCGAGTCGGGCGACCTCGTGTCGTACGCGCTGAGCGCGTTCAGCGCCGAGACCGGCGAAGAGCTCGGCACCGCCGGTTACAGCGACGCGCCGCTGCTTCCCGCCCAGATCTCGCCCGACAACCCCATCGGCCAGATCCTCGGCTGTGCGACGACCGGCACGCGCGTCGTCGCGGCGTTCCCGGCGAGCGACACGAACCCCGGCGAGGTCTACATCTTCGACCTGCTCTCGGTGGTGCCGGATCACGCGACCGGCGACGATCAGGACCCGGTCGAGGGCATGCCCGAGGTCGAGCTCGACTCCGAGAACGTCCCGTCCGTCACGCTCCCCGAGGGCGACATGCCCACCGAGTTCGAGAAGGCGACCCTCAAGAAGGGCGACGGCGAGGTCGTCGAGACCGGCGACGCCGTCCTGGTCCAGTACCACGGCGTCTCGTGGAACTCGGGTGAGGTCTTCGACCAGAGCTGGGGGGCGCAGCCGTTCAGCTTCACGACCGGCAGCGGCGTCGTGCAGGGCTTCACCGATGCGGTCGTCGGCGAGACGGTCGGCTCGCAGGTGATTGCGGTGCTCCCGCCGTCGGTCGCGTACGGCGAGGGCGAGATCAACGACGAGAACCTCACGGGCCAGACGCTCGTGTTCATCGTCGACATCCTCGCCGCGCAGCCGCAGGTGACGCAGTAGCGACTGGGTACGCTGGGCGGATGCGCCGCGTCATCGTCCTCGGTTCGACCGGATCCATCGGCACCCAGGCACTCGACGTGATCCGCGCGAACCCGCGCCGCTTCGAGGTTGTCGGACTCGCCGCGGGGACGGATGCCGCGACCCTCGCCGCCCAGGCGGCGGAGTTCGGCGTCGAGCACACGGCGCTCGGCGCCGTCGCGGCCGAGCAGCTCGTCCGCGATGTCGAGGCCGACGTCGTGCTCAACGGCATCACGGGCTCCGTCGGCCTCGGCCCGACGCTCGCGGCGCTCGAGCGGGGCCGCACCCTCGCGCTCGCGAACAAGGAGTCCCTCATCGTCGGCGGCGACCTCGTGACGGCGATCGCCGCGCCGGGTCAGATCGTGCCGGTCGACTCGGAGCACTCCGCGATCGCGCAGGCGCTGCGCTCGGGCGACCGCGAAGAGGTGCGCCGGCTCGTGCTGACCGCGTCGGGCGGACCGTTCCGCGGCCGCTCACGCGCCTCGCTCGCCGAGGTCACTCCGGCGCAGGCGCTCGCACACCCCACGTGGGACATGGGCCGCGTGGTGACGACCAACTCGGCCACGCTCGTCAACAAGGGGCTCGAGGTCATCGAGGCGCATCTGCTGTTCGACATCCCCTACGAGGACATCGACGTCGTGGTGCATCCGCAGTCGATCGTCCACTCGATGGTCGAGTTCATCGACGGGTCCACGATCGCGCAGGCGTCGCCGCCCGACATGCGCCTCCCGATCTCGCTCGGCCTGGACTGGCCGCACCGCCTGGGCGGCGTCGGCAAGCCGCTGGACTGGACCGTCGCATCGTCGTGGACGTTCGAGCCTCTCGATCACACGGCCTTCCCCGCGGTGCGACTCGCCAAGAGCGTCGGGCGCGCGGGCGGCACGTTCCCCGCGGTGTTCAACGCGGCGAACGAGCAGGCGGTCGACGCCTTCCACGAGCGGCGCATCGGCTTCCTCGCCATCCTCGACACGGTCGAGCGCGTCGTCGACAAGCACGAAGCTCCCGCGTCGCTCACGCGCGAGTCGCTCGCCGAGGCGGAGCGATGGGCGCGAGTGACCGCGGACCGCGCGATCGCGGCATCCGCCGGCTGACCCGGCGCGTCAGCGCCACTCGCGCGTGGGGTCCGACAGCGGCGTCTCGTGGGGCGGGTACGGCACGGGCCAGTGCGGCTCGGGCACGGGCCAGCCCGCCTCGCGCAGCGCGCGGCGCGCGAGCTCCCGCGCGGAGTACGGCGTGCGGACGCCGCGCACGTCGCGGTAGTCCTGGTGACCGGGACCGGCCCACAGGATCGCGTCGCCCTCGCCGACGAGCGCGACCGCCTCGATGATGGCGCGCTCGGGCGGCGAGTACTCGTGGATCTCGGCATCCGGCTTCGCGCGCCGCGCGCCCTCGATGAGCGTCGCGCGGATCGAGTCGGGGTTCTCGAAGCGCGGGTGGTGGTCGGTGATCACGAGGATGTCACTGCCCTCGGCGGCCGTGCGGCCCATGTCATGGCGCTTCGTCGCGTCGCGGTCGCCGTCGGCGCCGACGAGCATGAGCACCTTGCCCGGCGTCACGCGGCGCACCGCCGCGAGGGTCTTCTCGAACGCATCGGGGGAGTGCCCGAAATCGACGAACACGGCGGGACCCCGATCGCCGGACACACGCTCGGTCCGGCCGGGGAGGTAGGCGTCGATGCGACCGTCGCGCTCGAGCGCGGCCACGAGGTCGTCCCACTCGTAGCCGGCCTCGAGGATCATCGCGATCGCGAGACCCGCATTCGCTGCCATGTGCCGGCCGATCGTCGGAACGATGCTCGTGAGCGTGCGGCCGTCCTTCGCAGTGAGGCGGAACTCGGTGCCGGTCTGGCGCTCTTCGAGGATGTCGACGACCCAGTCCGCTGCGGCGGCCTCTTCGGGGTCGGCGGCGATCTCGGGCGCGCCCACCGTGACGAACGGCACCTCGCACATCGCCGCGACATCGCGTCCGGCCGCGGAGTCGAGCGAGATGACGGCGCGGCGCGACCGGTCGGCACGGAACAGCGGAAGCTTCGCCTCGAAGTACTCGCGCATGTCGGCGTAGTCGTCGAGGTGGTCGTGGCTGAGGTTCGTGAACGCCGCGATGTCGAACACGATGCCATCGACGCGGTGACGGCTGAGCGCCTGCGCGCTCACCTCGACCGCGACCGCCTGGACGCCGCGTTCGCGCATGAGGGCGAGGAGGGCGTGGAACTCGGATGCCTCGGGCGTGGTGAGCCGCGAGACGATGACCTGCCCCGCGATGTGCCGCTCGGCCGTCGACGACAGCCCGGTCACGACGCCGAGCTGCCCGAGGATGCCCTCGAGGATGTGCGAGACGCTCGTCTTGCCGTTCGTCCCCGTGGTGCCCAAGAGCAGCGGGAGGTCGTCGCCGGCGCCGGTGCCGTACACCCAGGCCGAGAGGTCGCCCAGCATCGCGCGGGGGTGGTCGACGACGAGCACGGGAACTCCCGCGTCGGCGGCGAGGTCGGCGCCCGCGGCATCCGTCACGATCGCGACAGCGCCCTTCTCGGCGGCGTCGCGGGCGAACTCGGCGCCGTGCCGGTTCGCGCCCTGGATCGCCACGAACGCCTCGCCCGGCCGGAGGTCGGCGGTCGCGAGCGTGATACCCGAGAGGGTGCGGCCGGAGAGGTCGCCACGGACCTCGCGGGCGAAACGACGGGCGAGCTCGTCGAGGGTGCGGACGGGCGGATGCTCCGGCCGGAGCACAGGGGGAAGATTGCCGGCGGGCGCGGCGACGGGTTCTGTCGGCATGGCGCCAACCATCATGTCAGACCAGCCCGGGTGCGGCCTCCGCATGCTCCCGCCCTCGGTCGGCTGCTCGCGAATGCCGGCGCACGTCGCGGCGCGTGACCCCGATCGCCCGTTCTCGGAGCGCACTCAGAGGCGGCGCCGCTAACGTTGCCACGTGACCGTCGTCGCCTTCATCATCGGGATCGTCCTGCTCGTCGTCGGGCTGGCGGTGTCGATCGCCCTCCACGAGCTGGGGCACCTCGTGCCCGCCAAGCGCTTCGGCGTGCGCGTGGGCCAGTACATGATCGGGTTCGGCCCCACACTGTGGTCGCGCCGTCGGGGCGAGACGGAGTACGGCTTCAAGGCGATCCCGCTGGGCGGTTACATCTCGATGGCGGGCATGTACCCGCCTTCGCCGAAAGAGGCGCGGTCGGGCCGTGCGGGCGGCGGCTTCTTCGCGACGATGGTGCAGGACGCCCGGCTCGCGAATGACGAGACGCTCGAGGGCGACGACGATCCGCGGGTGTTCTACCGCCTGCCGGTGTGGAAGCGCGTCGTCGTGATGCTCGGCGGGCCTGTCATGAACCTCCTGTTCGCGATCGTGCTCTTCACGATCCTGCTCAGCGCGATCGGCGTTCAGGCGGCCACATCGACCGTCCAGAGCGTGAGCGAGTGCGTGATCCCGCCTACCGAGCAGCGCACGGAGTGCACCGCGGACGACCCGGTCGCGCCGGCCGCCGAGGCGGGGCTCCGGGCGGGCGACACCCTCGTGTCGGTCGACGGCGTCGAGGTCGCGACGTTCGCCGAGGCATCCGCGATCATCCGGGATTCGGCGGGCGAGACGATCCCCGTCGTCGTCGAGCGCGACGGCGAGCAGGTGTCGCTGAGTCTCACGCCGGCCACCGTGACCGTGCCCGAGACGGATGCCACGGGCCGCGTCGTCACCGGACCGGACGGAGAGGCGCAGACGGTCGACGTCGGCTACGCCGGCATGCGAGCCGAGGTCGAGTACGTGCGGCAGCCGATCTGGGCGGGAACGACCGCGACGTTCGAGAACGTCGGCGCGGTGGCCGGCGTGATCTGGCGCCTGCCCGTGATGGTGTGGGACACCGCCGTGTCGACGATCACGGGTCAGGAGCGCGACCCGAACGGGCCGCTCAGCGTCGTCGGCGCCGGGGTGCTCGCGGGCGAGGTCGCCGCGGCGGACGCGCCCGTGCTGAACCGGATCTCGGGACTCATCGGACTGCTCGCGTCTCTCAACGTCGCGCTGTTCGTGTTCAACCTCATCCCGCTGCTCCCGCTCGACGGCGGGCACGTGGCGGTCGCGCTGTGGGAGGGGATCAAGCGCACGTGGGCGAAGCTCTTCCGCCGCCCGCCGCCGAAGCCGGTCGACGCGACGAAGCTCGTGCCGGTGACGTTCGTCGTCGTGATCGCGCTCATCGCGATGGGCGTCGTGCTCATCGTGTCGGACCTCGTCAACCCCATCTCGCTGTTCGGCTGACGCGACGCGCGTGAAGTCCGGCGCGAGATGCTTCGCGGACCGTGTCGATCCGGGCCTTGCCCGTTCGCTGTAGGGGTGAAACGGTTCCCATTGACGAAAGGAACGCGACCGTGAAGTACGTTCTCATGTTCACCTCGGTGCCCGAGTTCGACGACGCCGTGCCTCCCGAGCGCGCGCAGGAGGTCTACGCGCAGATCTACCAATGGTTCCAGGACAACCGCGACAAGTTCGCCGACTCGGGAGCCGAGCTCATGCCGATCTCGACCGCGACCACCGTGAAGCACTCCGACGGCGGCCCCGTCGTCGTCGACGGCCCCTTCTCGGAGGCGAAGGAGGTCGTGGGCGGCTTCAGCGTCATCGATGTCCCCGACCTCGACGCCGCGATCGAGCTCACGAAGACGTGGCCCTCGCTCGCGCTCCCCGGAGTGGCGGTCGAGATCCGGCCGATGGTCGAGGACTACAGCCAGTTCGAGCAGTGAGCACGACGGGCCCCATGCCTGCTCCGCGCCGCGGGGGCGCAGAGCGCGGGGGCGCAGAGCGCGGAGACGCGAGGCATGCGGGCCCGTTCTCGAACCCCGCTCCGGACGCTCCGGCCGCGCTCGATGCGACCGCGGCCGGAGCATCTGATCTTCTCCTCGCTCGCGTCGTGCGCGAGGAGTCCGCGCGCATCGTCGCGGCCCTCACGACCTCGCTCGGCAACCTGGACCTCGCCGAGGAGGCGGTGGCGGACGCGGTCGAAGAGGCGCTGCGCGAGTGGCGGCGCCGGGGCATCCCGCCGAACCCCGGTGCGTGGCTCACGCAGGCGGCGCGGCACAACGCGCTCGACCGGATGCGCCGCCAGAAGCGCTACCGCGAGAAGCTCGTGCTTCTCGCCGAGGCTCCACCCGTCGGCGCGACGGAGGTCGACGAGCGGTTGCCGCTGCTGTTCGGATGCTGCCATCCCGCGCTCTCGCCCGACGCGCAGCTCGCGCTCACGCTCCGCGCGATCGTCGGCCTGACGGCGGCCCAGCTCGCGCGGGCGACGCTCTCGACCGAGACGGCCGTTCAGCAGCGGATCGTGCGCGCGAAGCGCCGCATCGCCGAGACGGGAATCCCGCTGCGCATCCCCGAGGGGGCGGAGCGCGCGGAGCGCCTCGACCTCGTGCTGACGGTCGTGTCGGTCATGTACAGCTGCGCGCACCTCGTCGCGGGCGGCGATGCGTCGGCGGATCGCGACCTCGCCGACGACGCCGTGTGGCTCGCTCGCGTCGTCGCGGACGCGCTTCCGCGCGAGGCGGAGGCGCACGGCCTGCTCGCGCTCCTCCTGTTCCACCGGGCGCGCGAGGGGGCGCGTGCGGTGGATGGCCGGCTCGTGCTCCTCGCCGGCCAGGACCGGTCGCTGTGGGATCACCGGCTCGTCGCCGACGCGCGTGCATCGCTCGAACGCGCGGCTCGGCTGAGGCATCCGGGTCGGTGGCAGCTCCACGCGGCGATCGCGGCGTGCCATGCCGACGCGTCCACGTCGGCCGACACCGACTGGCTCCAGGTGCTCACGCTGTACGACCTGCTCGTGGCTCGCGATCCGTCGCCCATCGTGCGACTCAACCGGGACGTCGCCCTCTCGCAGGTCGACGGGCCCGCGGCGGCGCTCGCAGATCTGGACGCCCTGGGTCCGTCCCTCCACGGCTACCACCTGTGGCACGCCGTGCGCGGCCGGCTGCTGCGAGACCTCGGGCGGATGGCGGAGGCGGATGCGGCCGACATCCGCGCCCGCGAGCTCACGGCGAACGAGGCCGAGCGGCGGCTGCTCGCCGCGCGCATCGCGGGCGCGGTGTGAGCGTCAGGCCCCGACCGGCGTGAGCGCGTGCTCGACGAGGCGCTCGAGCGTGCGCATGCCGTCGCGCGACAGGATCGACTCGAGATGCCCCTGCACCGACGCGAAGCCGGGCCCGCGCAGCGCATGCACGTCGCCTGACTCGGGGTCGGCCGAGACCTCGGCGTCGCCCACGGCCGTCGCGCCCGGGCGCACGCGCGCGGTGAACGTGTTGTAGAAGCCGATCGAGGCGGGCTCGCCGAACACGTCGACCGTCCGCTGCAGCCCCTGGTGCGGGCGGTCGAGCGGAGCGAGCTCGATGCCGAGCGAGTCGGCGAGCACCTGATGGCTGAGGCACACGGCCAAGAGCGGACGGCCGCTCGCCCGGCGGCGCGCGACGACCTCGCGCATCCGCTTCATGCGGGGGTTCGACGGATCGCGCGGATCGCCCGGACCGGGGCCCGACACGACCAGCCCCGCCTCGTCGAGCTCTTCGTCGGCGACCTCGCTCCAGTGGACGATCCGCACATCGAGGCCGAGGTGCCGCAGCTGGTGGGCGAGCATCGTCGTGAAACGGTCCTCCGCGTCCACGACGATCGCGTCGCGGCCTTCGAAGGGACCGTGACCCGCTGCGTCCTGCGGGTTGAGCCAGAACGGAGCGAGTCGCGCGTTGCGTGAGCGCAGCAGCTCCGCGATCGCCGGATCGTCGGCGAGCCGCCGCGGCTCGGGGGCCGGCGCGTCCTCGTCGATCGCGCCCTCGGCGCGCAGGGCGGCCAGCTCGGCGGCACGATCGCGCGGGACGGCTCCGATCGCGCCGAGCACGCCCGCCGCCTTGCCGTGCGTCTCGCTGACCTCGCCGTGGGGGTCGGAGTGGCGCACGAGCGTCGCGCCGACCGGCACGCGCAGGCGCCCGTCGACGAGATACGCCGTGCGAATGAGGATGGGGGCGTCGAGATCGTGCGACGGCCCGTCGGCCGCGCCCGGGTCGGTGTCGGCGCGCGGGGTGAAGAGCGCGGCCACGCCCGAGTAGTACCCGCGCGGCGTGCGCTCGTGGCGCGTGATGACCGTGCACGCGTTCTGCATGGGCGATCCGGTGACCGTCGGCGCGAACATCGTGTCGCGCAGGATCTCGCGGGGGTCGAGGCGGCTGCGCCCGCGCAGCACGTACTCGGTGTGGGTGAGCCGCGACATCTCCTTGAGGTGCGGGCCCGTGATGCGGCCGCCGTCCGAGCACACGGCGCTCATCATCTTGAGCTCCTCGTCGACGACCATGAAGAGCTCTTCGGTCTCCTTCGTCGAAGTGAGGAACTCGCTGAGCGCCTCGGCCGTCGCGCCGCCCGCGGGGTGGCGGAAGGTGCCCGAGATGGGGTTCATCGTGACGAACCCGCCCTTCGCGCTCACGTGCGCCTCGGGGCTCGCGCCCACCGCGACGTGACCGGGGGTCACGATCGCGAAGGTCCAATAGGCGCCGCGCTCGTGCTCGAGCAGGGCACGGAACCACGCGAGGGCGGCGAAAACGGGGTCGGATGCCACGCCGGCGGTGAAATCGCGGCGGATGACGAAGTTCGCTCCCTCGCCGCGGCCGATCTCGTCGGCGATGACGCGCCGCACGACGTCGGCGTAGTCGTCGTCCGGGATGTCGAAGCCCGCGCCTGTGAGCGGGATCTGCTCGGCCGGGAGCTGCGCGAGGGCTTCGGTGCGCGGCATCCGTGTGTGCTCCGCGACCACCAGGCAGCGCAGCGGCGCGGCGTCGTCGTGGCACTCGAACCCGCGCTCGCGAACCTGCCGGAACGGCACGAGCGCGAGCACCTCGCGCGGCGTGCCCGACGCATCCGCGAGCGGGATGTCGCCCAGCAGCTCGACGTCGACCACGTCGCCCATGAGCACTTCGACGGTGGCGTCGTCGCGCGCGATGAGGGCGAAGGGGCGGCCGCTCGCGGCCAGCTCGCGAAGGGAGGGGGGTGCGGTCCCGGTCATCGTGTGTCTCTCGTCGGGGGCGGTTCCCCACGAAGAAGAAGACCGCCCGGGGGCGGTCTGTCGTCGCTCGAACGCACCGCCTAGAAGGCGGCCCACCAGGTGCGGTTCGCGAGCATGCGCCGAACCTACCACACGCGCGGCGGCGCGCGGCCGGGCGTCACACGAGGTGAGGTCCGAGCGCGTCGAGCGTCCACTCCATGAGCCGATCGCCGAGCACGACGTTGCGCGCCTGTGCGCTCGGGGCGGTGAGCCTGCCCTCGTCGAAGTACTCGCCGCCGCGCGCGGGCGCATCGAGAGCGTCGAGGATGCTGCGCGCGCCGACGTCGACGCCCGTGCCGATGCGACCGAACATCGCTCCGAGCAGCGCGGTGTTGATGACTCCCGGCTGGAGGCTCACGGCCGTCGGCCCGTCGCCGCGGCGCCGCGCGCGCCACAGCGTGTACATGACGATGGCGAGCTTCGAGCGTGCGTAGGCGCGGACGGGGGAGTAGCCGCGCTCGAGCTCGATGTCGTCGAGGTCGAGCGACGCGGACTCGTGCGTCGCCGACGCGAGGTTCACGAGGCGCCCGCCCGGGGCGATCGACGGTGCGAGCAGCTCGCTGAGCAGCACGAGGGCGAGGAAGTTCACCTGCAGCGTGCGTTCGTGGCCGTCGGCCGTCACCCCGCGCTCGGGGCTGCCGGGCACGCCCGCGTCGTTGATGAGGGCGGTGACGGGCGCGCCGGCGGCCTCCCGCATCGCGGATGCGGCGGTCGCGGCATCCGCGAGCTTCGTGAAGTCCGCCGAGACGTACTCGACGCGCGCACCGCCCGCACCCCGGATGGACGCGAGCGCCGCAGCGGCGGCATCCGCGGGCTCGGGTCCCTGCACGATCAGCGTCTTCGCTCGCGCGGCCAATCGGCGAGCCGTCTCGAGCCCGATTCCGCTCGTCGCGCCCGTCAGCAGGATGACTTCGTCGGTGGCCATCGGGACTCCTCGTGAGATACGGTCGCGACGTTCCCCCGACGTGCACGATACTGGGCCGCGCGGCCCTCGTCGCGTCGCAGCTGCGGAAGGCGGAGCGGATGGACCACGCGGTCTCGGACGGGAAGATCTCGGACGGCGTCGCGTTCTATGACAGCATCGCGTTCGACGAGCTGTGGCACGGCGTCTCGCCGCGCGCACCCGAACGCAGCGAGGCGGACTCGCGACCCGACACCGGACACAGAGGAGCCGGATGACGCAGCAGCTGACCACGATCGGCCGACCCGGTGACTCGCGCGAACCGCGCGGTTCGCGCGAGCGCCGGCGTCCGTCGATCGCCGAGAAGATCCAGTCGATGGGCGAGAGCCGCATCTGCGCCCTCCTGCTGCTGATCGCCACCGCGGTCGCGATCCTGTGGGCGAACCTCTCGCACGGCACGTACGAGGCTCTCTGGGAGACGCAGCTCACGGTCGGTGTCGGTGACCTCACCCTCGACTTCACGCTGCACGCGCTCGTCAACGACGCGCTCATGGCGATCTTCTTCTTCACCGTCGGGCTCGAGGTGCGTCGCGAGTTCGCGATCGGCGAGCTGACCAGCTGGTCGCGCGCGCTCGTGCCGGTCGTCGCCGCGATCGCGGGCCTCGTCGTGCCCGCGGCGATCTTCATGCTCATCGCAGCGGGAACCGGGCAGGAGCACGCGTGGGGAGTCGTGATCTCGACCGACACCGCGTTCCTCGTCGGCGCTCTCGCGATCATCGGCCCACGCGCCTCCGGTCGGCTGCGCGTGTTCCTGCTCGCGCTCGCCGTCGTCGACGACATCGGAGCGCTCAGCATCATCGCGCTCTTCTACACGGAGTCGTTCAACCCGCTCCCGCTGATCATCGCCGCCGTCGGGCTCGTCGGCGTGTACTTCACGCGGTACGTGCCGCGCGGGCGCGGGCCGATCTACGCGACGCTGTCGATCATCGTGTGGCTCGCGTTCCTCGCGTCTGGCGTCCACCCGACTCTCGCGGGCGTCGCGATCGCCCTCCTCGTGCCGGTGTACCGCCCCAACCGCCGCGACGTCGAGCACGCGCTCGAGCTCGCACGGACGTTCCGCCAGTCGCCCAATAGCGAGTACGCGCGCCTCGCCGCGAACAGCCTGCGCGAGTCGATCTCCGTGAACGAGCGCCTGCAGTCGGCGTACGCGCCCTATGTCGCCTACGTGATCCTCCCGCTGTTCGCGCTCGCCAACGCGGGCGTCGTGCTCAGCCCCGAGATCCTCGCGGGCGCGATGACCTCGCCGCTCACGTGGGCGATCGTGGCGGGCCTGGTCGTCGGCAAGTTCCTCGGCGTCTTCGGCTCCGTAGCCCTGCTCCGGCTGTTCCGCATCGGCGACCTCGGCCCGGGGCTCACCCTCGACCGGCTCGCCGGCGGAGCGGTGCTGTGCGGCATCGGGTTCACGATCTCGCTGTTCATCGTCGACCTCGCGATCGAGGACGATCTCGCGCAGAACGAGGCGCGCGTCGGCGTGCTCGTGGCATCCGCCATCGCCTTCATCCTCGCGGCGATCATCTTCCGCATCTCGGACGCGCGTCACACCGATGACGAGGCCGGCCAGACGCTCGCGCGTCCGGTCGACCCGACCCGCGACCACGTGTGGGGCCCGGTCGACGCGCCGCTCACGATCGTCGAGTACGGCGATTACCAGTGCCCGTTCTGCCTCAAGGCATCCGGCTCGATCGAAGAGGTCATGCGCGAGCTCGACGGCCGACTGCGCTACGTGTGGCGGCACGCTCCGCTCGAACGCGTGCACCCGAACGCGGTGGCGGATGCCGAGGCCGTCGAGGCGGCGGCGGTGCAGGGCAAGCGCACGGAGTTCGCCAAGAGCCTGTTCTCCGACCAGGATCACCAGATGCCCTCCGACATCCTGCGTCGGGCGGCCGATCTCGGGCTCGACGTCGACCGCTTCGAGAAGGACCTCCGCTCACCCGAGGTCGCGGCGCGGGTGCGCGACGACATGCTCGACGCCGACGCGATGGACATCACGTCCGTGCCGACCTTCTTCGTGAACGGTCAGCGCCACACGGGGCCGTACGATGCGCAATCGCTCATCCGCGCGCTCCTGGCCACAGCGCCTGACGAGGCCGCTGCGCGGGCCGCCGAGGAGGGGACCCAGGGCGCCGAGGAGCGCTGAGCGCGGCATCCGCTCTCACCTCATGGCCAGCCTCGGCGCATCGGCCCGGCGTAGGCTGGAGGCGTGCCAGCAGTGAATCTCGGGATGCCTCGTGTGCCGGAAGTCCTCGCTCCCCGACGCAAGAGCCGCCAGATCAAGGTCGGCAAGGTGCTCGTGGGCGGCGACGCTCCGGTCAGCGTCCAGTCGATGACGACGACGCCGACGACGAACATCAACGCGACGCTGCAGCAGATCGCCGAGCTGACCGCCTCCGGCTGCGAGATCGTGCGCGTCGCCGTCCCGTCGCAGGACGACGCCGACGTCCTTCACATCATCGCGGCGAAGAGCCAGATCCCGGTGATCGCCGACATCCACTTCCAGCCCAAGTACGTCTTCCAGGCGATCGACGCCGGATGCGCCGCGGTGCGCGTCAACCCCGGCAACATCCGTCAGTTCGACGACAAGGTCGGCGAGATCGCGAAGGCCGCGCAGGCCGCGGGCGTCTCGCTGCGCATCGGCGTCAACGCCGGATCGCTCGACAAGCGCCTGCTCGAGAAGTACGGCAAGGCGACCCCCGAGGCGCTCGTCGAGAGCGCCGTATGGGAGGCGTCGCTGTTCGAGGAGCACGACTTCCACGACTTCAAGATCTCGGTCAAGCACAACGACCCCGTTGTGATGGTCAAGGCGTACCGGATGCTCGCCGAGCGCGGCGACTGGCCGCTGCACCTCGGCGTGACCGAGGCGGGGCCCGCGTTCCAGGGCACGATCAAGTCCGCGACCGCGTTCGGCATCCTCCTGGCGGAGGGCATCGGCGACACGATCCGCGTCTCGCTGTCGGCCCCGCCTGCCGAAGAGGTCAAAGTCGGCCACCAGATCCTCCAGTCGCTCAATCTGCGCGAGCGCAAGCTCGAGATCGTGTCGTGCCCGTCGTGCGGCCGGGCGCAGGTGGACGTCTACACGCTCGCCGACTCGGTGACCGAGGGCCTCAAGGACATGACCGTTCCCCTTCGCGTCGCGGTCATGGGCTGCGTCGTGAACGGACCCGGCGAGGCGCGCGAGGCCGACCTCGGCGTGGCATCCGGCAACGGCAAGGGTCAGATCTTCGTGAAGGGGCAGGTCATCAAGACAGTGCCCGAGGCGGAGATCGTCGCGACCCTCATCGAGGAGGCGAACCGCATCGCCGCCGAGATGGGGGCGGATGCGCCGGTCGGCACCGCGCAGGTCGTCACCGCCTGACGGAATTCTCCCGGCCTTCACGCTGTCGGCCGACCTCCGGGCAGTGGCAGACTCGGTCGTGGATGCGTGGCGTGCCCACGCCGCACCGAAGGGGGAATCATGTCGGTTCTGGTAGTCGTCGGCGTCGGCGGCATGGGAGAGGCGATCGCGCGGCGGAGCGGCTCCGGTCAGACGGTGGTGCTCGCGGACTTCAACGAGGAGACCCTGGAGCGGGTCGCCGCGTCGCTTGGCGGCGACGGCTTCGACGTGCACACGCGGGTGACGGATGTCTCGGACGCGGCGGCCGTCGCGGCGCTCGCGTCTTTCGCCGTGAGCCTGGGGCCGGTCACCGCCGTCGCGCACACCGCCGGGCTCTCTCCGACGCAGGCGCCCACCGCCGCGATCCTCAGCGTCGACCTGCTCGGCGTCGCGATCAGCCTCGACGAGTTCGCAAAGGTCATCGCTCCGGGCGGCGCAGGCGTCGTGATCGCCAGCATGGCCGGATCCTTCGGCATCGGGAGGTATCCCGCCGAGATGGAGGGCGCACTCGCGCTCACGCCGACCGACCAGCTGCTGTCGCTCCCGTTCCTGCAGGAGGGCGCGGTGCCGAACCCCGGCGTGGCCTACAGCATCGCCAAACGCGCCAACCAGGTGCGCGTGCAGGCGGCCAGCAAGGCATGGGGCCAGCGCGGTGCCCGCATCAACAGCATCAGCCCCGGGGTCATCTCCACGCCGATGGGGCAGCAGGAGCTGGCGGGCGAATCGGGCGCGAGCATGCGGGCGATGGTGGAGGGCTCGGGTACGGCGCGCCTGGGCACCCCCAACGACATCGCCAACGCGACCGCGTTCCTGCTGAGCCCGGAGGCGTCGTTCATCACCGGCACGGACCTGCTCGTCGACGGCGGCACCGTCGCCGGGGTGCGCTCCGGCTTCATCAGCCTGCCGCAGGGCTGACGCCCCGCGCGTCCGTGCTGCCCGGCGGCGTCGTGCGCGGCGTCGGTCTCGGCCGCCGCTGATCCTCGGGGGTCAGTGGATCGTGCCGGCCGGCACCCGCGCGTCGCTCGCGACCTCGATGCTCGTGCGCACCGCGAGCTCGAGGGCCCGCGCGATGTCGACGAGGGCGAGGGCCGGGGCATCCGCCGTCGGTGCCTGCTCGGCGGACCACGGCACATGCACGAATCCGACACGCGTCACGGATGCCGCGGCCTCGAGCGCCGTGAAGAACACGTGATTGCACACGAACGTCCCCGCCGAGTACGAGACCTCCGCCGGGATGCCCGCCTCGGCGATGCGCGCCGCGATCGCCTTCACGGGAAGCGTCGCGAACCGCGCCGCGGGCGCGCCCTCGATGCTCGGCTCGTCGACCGGCTGGACTCCGTCGTTGTCGGGGATGCGCGCGTCGATGAGGTTGACGGCCACACGCTCGACGCCGATCGCCGCACGACCGCCCGCGAGTCCGCTCGCGATCACGACGTCAGGCCGGTGCTCGGCGATGAGCTCGCGCAGCCGCGCCGGCGCGCCGGCGAAGGTCACCGGAAGCGTCGACGTCACAAGCTCCTCCGGCCGACTCCAGCGGTCCGCGACGAGGTGCACGGCCTCGCCGGAGGGGTTCGCGGGGTCGCCGTCGAACGGCTCGAACCCGGTCAGCAGCACGGTCGTCACGGCTCCAGCGTACGGATGCGCCGCCGGAGCGCGGCATCCGACCACCCTAGACTTGACCCTCGTGGTCACCCGCCTTTCGCATTTCTTCCTCCGCACGCTCCGTGAAGACCCCGCCGACGCCGAGGTCACGAGCCACCGTCTGCTCGTGCGCGCCGGCTACATCCGCCGCCAGGGGCCCGGCATCTTCGCGTGGCTGCCGCTGGGCCTGCGGGTCAAGGCTCGCATCGAGCAGATCATCCGCGAGGAGATGACGGCCGCGGGCGCGTACGAGGTGCACTTCCCGGCGCTGCTGCCCCGCGAGCCGTATGAGGCGACGGGCCGATGGGAGGAGTACGGCGACGCCATCTTTCGGCTGAAGGATCGCAAGGACGCCGACTACCTTCTCGCACCGACGCACGAAGAGGTCTTCACGCTGCTCGTGAAGGACCTGTACTCGTCGTACAAGGACCTGCCGCTGACGATTTACCAGATCCAGGACAAGTACCGCGACGAGACGCGCCCGCGCGCGGGGCTGCTGCGCGGCCGCGAGTTCACGATGAAGGACGCCTACTCGTTCGACTACACCGACGAGGGGCTCGACGCGTCCTACATGGCCCAGCGCGCGGCCTACGAGCGGATCTTCAGCCGCCTCGGGCTCGAGTACGTGATCGTCCAGGCGGATGCGGGCGCCATGGGCGGCTCACGGTCCGAGGAGTTCCTCCACCCGACTGCGATCGGCGAGGACACCTTCGTCCGCTCGAAGGGCGGCTACGCCGCGAACGTCGAGGCGTTCACGACGCTCGCGCCCGAGCCGATCCCGTTTGACGGGCTACCGCAGCCGGTGATCTTCGACTCGCCGAACACCCCCACGATCGAGACGCTCGTCGCGCACTGCAACGCGAACCTCCGGGCTCCCGCGCCGGGCATCGCCGGCCCGGCGACCGACGGCGCGACCGAGTGGACCGCCGCTCACACGCTCAAGAACGTCGTGCTCGCCGTGAAGCACCTCGACGGCACGCGCGAGCTCGTCATCGTCGGCATCCCCGGCGACCGCGATGTCGACGACAAGCGCGTCGAGGTTGCCTTCGCGCCGGCCGAGGTCGAGGCCGCCACCGAGGCGGACTTCGAGAACAACCCGTTCCTCGTGAAGGGCTACATCGGGCCGTGGTCCGAGACGGGGGCCGTGCTCGGCGAGGAGTCGGCCACCGGCATCCGCTATCTTCTCGATCCGCGCGTGGTCGACGGCACGTCCTGGGTGACGGGCGCCAACATCGACGAGAAGCACGTGCACTCGCTCGTCGCCGGCCGCGACTTCACCGCGGACGGCTACCTCGAGGTCGCGACCGTGCGCGAGGGCGACCCCGCGCCCGACGGCTCGGGCCCGGTGCACCTGGCGCGCGGGATGGAGATCGGCCACGTGTTCCAGCTCGGACGCAAGTACGCCGACGCGCTCGGCCTCCAGGTCCTCGACGAGAACGGCAAGCTCGTCACGGTCACGATGGGCTCGTACGGCATCGGCGTCACGCGCATCCTCGCGATCATCGCCGAGCTCAACAACGACGAGAAGGGGCTGATCTGGCCGGAGTCGATCGCGCCGTTCGACGTGCACGTGGTCGCCACGGGCAAGGACGAGGCCGCGTACGCGCTCGCCGAGCGCCTGTCGGGCGAGCTCGAGGCATCCGGTCTCGACGTGCTCTACGACGACCGCGTCAAGGTGTCGCCCGGCGTGAAGTTCGGCGACGCAGAGCTCATCGGCGTGCCGCGCATCGTGATCGCCGGCCGCGCCGCGGCCGACGGCCAGGTCGAGCTGTGGAATCGCCGGACCGGGGAGCGCGAGGTCGTCCCGGTGGCGGATGCCGTCGTCAAGCTCACCCGGCGCTGAACCGCCCCCACCCGCCCGAGCCCCGTGACACGCTGGTGTCATGCCGGACAGTTCCACCAATCCTCAAGCGGTCACCGCGGACGTGCACGCTCTCATCGCCGACGCAGGCATCGCGGAGAACCGCGATCTCGTCGAGCGCATCCTCGCGACGGGCGTCGGACTCGGGCTCGACGACACATCGCGGCTGGACCTGAAGATCACGGCTGCGGCGCTCTCCGAGATGCGCGAGGCGTTCCGCCTCTTCGCGCCCTACCGCGGCGTGCCGAAGGTCACCATCTTCGGCTCGGCGCGCACGCGACCCGACCACGCCCTGTACCGCGCTGCGGCGGACGTCGCGCGAGCGCTGTCGGATCGCGGCTGGATGGTCGTCACGGGGGCAGGTCCCGGGATCATGCAGGCTGCCGCCGAGGGGGCCGGTCCGGCGCAGTCGATCGGCGTCTCGATCCGGCTTCCGTTCGAGGAGAAGCCCAACGAGGTCATCGCCGACGCCGAGAGGGTCGTCGCGATGAAGTACTTCTTCACGCGCAAGCTGATGCTCGTCAAGGAGTCCCACGGCTTCGTGTGCGTCCCGGGCGGCTTCGGGACGCTCGACGAGGTGTTCGAGCTGCTCACCCTGCAGCAGACCGGCAAGGCGGAGCCGGCGCCGATCGTGCTGCTCGATCGCGCAGGCGGTACGTTCTGGGCAGGGCTGATGCGCTTCGCCGCTGAAGAGCTCATCCCGTCCGGTGTCATCGCCCGCGACGACCTCGACCGCGTGCTGGTCACCGACTCGGTCGAAGCCGCGGCGGCCGAGATCACCGAGTTCTGGCGCAACTACGAGTCACTGCGCTGGGTGGGCGGGCGCCTGGTCATGCGGCTGCGTGCCCGGCCGACGGATGCCGAGCTCGCGGACCTGAGCGCGCGCTTCGCGCACCTGCTGGTCGGCGGCGGCATCGAGCGCTCCGAGCCGTTGCCCGCCGAGGTCTCGGACGGCGATCGCCTGGAATCCGCTCGCATCGTCATGGAGTACAACCCGGTGAGGGTGGGGAGCCTCTTCGAGCTCATCCGCGCGGTCAACCGCCTCGCGAGCGCTCCGCGTGGCGCCGCCCACGCCGCCTGACCGGCATCGCGGATGCCGTTGGCGGGCTGACCCGTCGCTGACGCGCCCGCCCGTCAGAGGTCGGCGTAGGGCGCGCGGAACAGGCAGAAGATCCCGTACGCGATGAGCCCGACCCCGACCGAGGCGACCAGGGGCGGGCCGTACCGCATCGCGATGAGCGCGTCGACCGCGGCATCGAGGCCGCCCGCCCCCTCGGGGTCGACCCGCACCGCCGCGACGATCAGCAGCACCGCGACGATCAGCAGGGCGATGCCCTTCGCCACGAACCCGGCGACGCCGAGCGCCGTGACCGAGGCGCCGAGGGCGCTGTCGGGAATCGTCATGCGGTTGCGGAAGCTGCGGCGCACGCCCATCACGACGAAGGCGATGCCCGCGATGCCGATGCCGACGCCGATGGCGCCGAGGATGAACGGCCCGCCGGGGATCGCGAGGACACCGCGGCTCGCGTCCTCGGCGGCCTCGTCCGGGTCGGGGCGCGCGCCGATCGCGACGGCAGCGGCGAGGACGCCGACCGCGATGAACGCGACCGCCTGACCCCACTGCGCCACGCGGCGACCCCACTTTCGGGCGGCGTCTCCGCCCCACGCGAGGATGCCCTCGAGGGCGTGGTAGGCGCCGAGCGCCCACAGTGTGATCGCGATGAGCCACAGCCCGACGAACCCCAGCGGAGCCGCGCCGACGGCCTTGAACGCGCCCGCCTGATCGGACTCGCCGTCGCCGCCGAACGCGACGACGACGAACACGACGCCGACCAGGATGTGCACGACGCCGTTGGCGGCGTACCCCGCGCGCGCGATGCGGCGGAAGACCGTGTTGTCCTGTGCGTCGCGCGCCGCGCGCTTCACTGTCGGCGCTGACATGCGGTCAGCATAGGGGAGCGGAGCACCCGGATGCCGCCCCCAGCGTTTCCTGATATGCGCGCCTACGATGGGGCAGATGACCGCAGGACGGCGAACCACCCGCCGGCCGTTCCGCTGGAGCGTGATGCCGCGCCTGCTCGCGCAGGCGCCGCCACGCGTGCTCGTGGTCGTCGGGTTCGTGCTCATCGCGCTGGGCGTGCTGATCGTCACGCGCCCGCTCACCTCGATCCTCCTGCTGTCGCTGTACGTCGGGGCGAGCATCATCGCCTCGGGCGTGATCGAGCTCGTCTCGCGGCGCGGCACCTCGTCGTGGTGGACGCGCGTGATCGCGATCGCCGAGATCCTCCTCGGCCTCGCCGCGATCGTGTGGGTCGGGCGCAGCCTCGACCTGCTGCCTGGCCTCCTCGCGATCGTCCTCGTCATAGGCGGGCTGGCGTCCATCGGCGAAGCGCTCGCGCGGGGCCTCGTGAGCCGGCGCGTGCTCTCGGCCGTATGGGGCGCCGCGCAGATCGCGTTCGGCGTGCTCGCGTTCGCGTGGCCCGACGTGACGGTCCTCGTCGTGGCGGTCGTCTTCGGTGTGCGCACCGTCATCTACGGCTTCGGGCTCGCCGTCCGGGGCGCTCGCGGCATGCTCGGGCGCGGTCGCGAGCCCACGCGGCCCGATCCGCCGGGAACACCGGGCCGCAGGCGGCAGATCTGGATGGCGGCCGGGCGCTACGCGCTCGCGGCGGTGCTCGTCGGGACGGTCTCGGTCGGCTGGTGGCTCAACGACTGGCTCGAAGGCGGCGCGCCCGTCATCGACGCGTTCTACGATCCGCCCGAGGACGTGCCGCGCCAGCACGGCGAGCTCATCCGCGAGGGCGACTACCTCGGGCAGGTGCCCGAGGGTGCGATCGCGAAGCGCATCCTGTACACGACGACGGATGTGCGCGGCATCCGTGCCGTCGCGAGCGCGCTCGTGATCCTGCCGGAAGGCCGTTCCCTTGCGCCGCGACCCGTCGTGCTGTGGAACCACGGCACGACCGGCGTCGCGCGCGGCTGCGCGCCGAGCCTGCGCGACAACGCGGCGACGCGCTGGGCGATTCCGGCGCTCGACGACGTGATCGAGCGCGGGTGGGCGGTCGTCGCACCGGACTACACGGGCCAGGGTGCTCCCGGGGTCTTCCCGTACCTCATCGGGAAGGGGGAGGCGCAGTCCGCGCTCGACGCCGTGCTCGCGGCGGATGACGTCGAAGGCGCATGGCTCGACGACCGCATTGTCGTGTGGGGCCACTCGCAGGGCGGGCACGCCGCGCTGTGGACGGCGCAGGTCGCCGCCGAGTACACGCCGGAGCTGCGCATCCGCGGCACCGCGGCCCTCGCACCGGTCGGCGACCCGCACGCGCTCGCGCGCGAGCTGCTCCGCGGCGACGCGAGCCCGAACCTGGCCGTCCTCACCTCGTGGGTGCTCGTGCCGTACGCCGACACCTACCCGGATGTCGACCTGCGCGAGTACGTCGTTCCGGGCGCTCGCACGATCGTCCGCGAGATGACGCAGCGCTGCCCGACCGAGCCGGGTGTGATCGTGTCGGTCCTCACGGCGATGGGCGTGTCGGAGGACCGCCCGCTCTACATCGGCGATCTCTCCGCCGGCGTCCTCGGCCGGCGGCTCGAGCAGAACGCCGTGAGCGGCCCGTTCGAGCAGCCGGTGCTCATCGTGTGGGGCTCCGATGACGAGGTGATCCCGCCGCTGCTGCAGCAACGGCTCGTGAATCGCCTGTGCGCGCAGGGCGACCAGGTGCGGTGGGCCGTCTTCCACGGGCACGACCACCTCAGTGTGCTGCAGCCGAGGTCGACCTTCCTTCCCATGCTCCTGCGCTGGACGGACGACCGATTCGGCGCGCAGGCCGGATCCGTGAGCAGGTGCCTGGGCTGAGGCCGCGCGCGGTGGGCTCTCAGGAACGCGCGGCGCGGCATCCGGTAACGTTGTGGGGATGCCGGAGCGCGTGATGGCCCGGTGAGAGCTGAATATGGGAGGTCAACCGTGGACATCGATCTGGCACTGCTGAGGACGATCGAGCGCGAGAAGGAGATCCCCTTCGACGAACTCGTCCGGATCATCGAGCAGGCGATCCTGACCGCCTATGCCAAGCACACCTCGACCACGGGCGAGATCCCTCCCGGCGCACGTGCCGAGCTCGACCGCAAGACGGGCCACGTCGCGATCTTCGTCCCCGTCCTCGACGACGAGGGAGCCGTGATCGGCGAGGAGGAGACGACCCCCGACGACTTCGGCCGCATCGCCGCGTTCGCCGCGAAGCAGGTCATCAGCCAGCGCCTGCGCGACATCGCCGACGACGCGGTGCTCGGCGAGTTCCGCGGCAAGGAGGGCGACATCGTCGCCGGCATCGTCCAGCAGGGCCCGAACCCGCGCATGGTCCACGTCGACCTCGGATCCGTGGAGGCGATCCTCCCGCCCGAGGAGCAGGTGCCGGGCGAGGAGTACGCGCACGGCTCGCGCCTGCGCGTGTACGTGACGAGCGTCGCGAAAGGCCCCAAGGGCCCGGCGATCACCGTGTCGCGCACGCACCCGGGCCTCGTGCGCAAGCTGTTCGCGCTCGAGGTGCCCGAGATCGCGAACGGGCTCGTCGAGATCGTCTCGCTCGCGCGTGAGGCCGGGCACCGCTCGAAGATCGCGGTGAAGGCGAACGACCCGACGATCAACGCCAAGGGCGCGTGCATCGGCGAGCTCGGCCGCCGCGTCCGTGCCGTCACCGAAGAGCTCGGCGGCGAGAAGATCGACATCGTCGACTACGACCCGGAGCTGGCGAAGTTCGTCGCGAACGCGCTGTCGCCGGCGAAGGTGACGTCGGCGTTCGTGCTCGACGCGTCGTCGAAGGCGGTGCGCGCCCTCGTGCCCGACTACCAGCTGTCGCTCGCGATCGGCAAGGAGGGCCAGAACGCGCGTCTGGCCGCCAAGCTGACCGGCGCGAAGATCGACATCCAGCCGGACTCGATCCTCGAGGAGGCCTGATCGCGGCCGGCTGCGACGGCAGGCCCGCGGCTCCGGCGTGTAGAATGGAACCTGTACGAACGTGTGTCGGCTGCCGCGCACGTGCCCCCCGATCCACTCTCCTGAGGGTGGTGGCGGTCGACTCCGTCCTTCTTCCCGATGAGCGCGCGTCGATGCCCGGGCGGGGTGCGTGGGTGCATGAGACGCGTGAGTGCGTGGAAACCGCCATCCGGCGCCGCGCCTTCGTACGAGCATTGCGTGTGTCGGGCCCGCTTGACACGCAGACCATCGAGAAACGGCTGAACGGCTATGGACACAAAGTGAACGGCTCGAAATGAGACCCGTCCGCAATTGACGGTCTGCCCTGTCTGGGCAGGCCCCAGACAGGAGAACTGTGGCAAACGCAAAACCACGCGTGCACGAGATCGCTTCCGAGCTCGGCGTCGACAGCAAGGTCGCCCTCGCGAAGCTGAAGGAGCTCGGCGAATTCGTCAAGAGCCCCTCGTCCACCATCGAGCCCCCCGTGGCTCGCAAGCTCCGCGCTGCCCTCGAGGCTGACGGGGCTGCCAAGAAGCCCGCCGAGGCCGCGGCTCCGGCGGCGCCTTCGGCGCGTCCGGTCGGGCGTCCAGGTCCCGTGCGACCCGCCGCGCCCGCGGCACCCGCCGCGCGATCGACCGGCGCCAAGGCTGGCGCGAGCGCGCCCAAGTCCGCGCCCGCCGCGCCCAAAGCGGCGCCCGCGGCCGCTCCCGCGGCCCCGGCCGAGTCCGAGGCGGCGAAGCCCGCGGCATCCGCTGCTCCGACGTCGGCGGCTCCCAAGCCGTCCGCGCCGACCCCGCAGCCCCCGCGTCCGGGCGGCGCTCCGCGCCCCGGCAACAATCCCTTCTCGTCCCAGCAGGGCATGGGCCAGCGTCCCGCCGGCCCGCGTCCGGGCAACAACCCGTTCTCGTCCCAGCAGGGCATGGGCCAGCGCCCGACCCCCGGGAACATCCCGCGTCCCCAGGCTCCGCGCCCGGGTGCTCCGCGTCCCGGCGCTCCGCGTCCGGGAGGCGCGGGTCGTCCCGGTGGCGGCGGCGGTCGTTCCGGCGCTCCGTTCCAGCAGCGTCCCGGCGGCGCGGGTCGTCCCGGTGGCGGCGGCGGATTCCAGCGTCCCGGCGCACCGGCCGGCGGCGGCTTCGCCGGTCGTCCCGGCGGCGGCGGCGGTCGCGGTCGCGGACCGGGTGGCGGCACGGCAGGCGCCTTCGGAAAGGGCGGCGGCAAGTCCAAGCAGCGCAAGTCGCGCAGGGCGAAGCGTCAAGAGTTCGAGATGCGGTCGGCGCCGGTCGTCGGCGGCGTCAACGTCCAGAAGGGCAACGGCGAGATCATCCGCCTGCGCCGGGGCGCGTCCATCGCCGACTTCGCCGACAAGCTCGAGGCACTGAGGGGCTACACCGTCCAGCCGGGCACGCTCGTGACCATCCTGTTCAACCTGGGCGAGATGGCCACGGCGACCGAGTCGCTCGACGAGGCGACGTTCGAGATCCTCGGTGACGAGCTGGGCTACAAGATCCAGATGGTCTCGCCCGAGGACGAGGACAAGGAGCTCCTCGAGGGCTTCGGTCTCGACCTCGAGGAGGAGCTCGAGAACGAGGACGAGGCGGATCTCGAGATCCGTCCGCCCGTCGTCACCGTCATGGGCCACGTCGACCACGGCAAGACGCGTCTTCTCGACGCGATCCGTCAGACGAACGTTGTCGCGGGCGAGGCCGGCGGCATCACCCAGCACATCGGCGCATACCAGGTGTGGACCGAGCACGACAGCATCGAGCGTGCGATCACCTTCATCGACACCCCGGGTCACGAGGCGTTCACCGCCATGCGTGCCCGTGGTGCGCAGGTGACCGACATCGCGATCCTCGTGGTCGCGGCCGACGACGGCATCATGCCCCAGACGGTCGAGGCGCTGAACCACGCCCAGGCGGCGAACGTCCCGATCGTGGTCGCGGTCAACAAGATCGACAAGCCCGACGCCAACCCGGCCAAGGTGCGCCAGCAGCTCACCGAGTACGGCCTGGTCGCCGAGGAGTACGGCGGCGAAGTCATGTTCGTCGACGTGTCGGCCCGCGAGAACATCGGCATCCAGGACCTCCTGGACGCGGTGCTGCTCACCGCCGACGCCGGTCTCGATCTGCGCGCGAACCCGAACAAGCCCGCGCGCGGTGTCGCGATCGAGGCGAAGCTCGACAAGGGCCGCGGCTCCGTCGCGACCGTCCTCATCCAGTCCGGCACGCTCCGCGTCGGCGACGCGATCGTCGCGGGCACGGCGTACGGCCGCGTCCGCGCCATGATCGACGAGAACGGCGAGCCGGTCGACGAGGCCGCGCCGTCGCGTCCGGTGCAGGTGCAGGGTCTGAACTCGGTGCCCCGCGCGGGCGACACGTTCATCGTGACCGACGAAGACCGTACTGCCCGCCAGATCGCCGAGAAGCGCGAGGCCGCCGAGCGCAACGCCCAGCTGGCCAAGGCCCGCAAGCGCATCTCGCTCGAGGACTTCACGCGCGCTCTCGAAGAGGGCAAGGTCGAGTCGCTCAACCTCATCATCAAGGGCGACGTGTCGGGTGCCGTCGAGGCTCTCGAGGAGTCGCTCCTCAAGATCGAGGTCGACGAGTCGGTGCAGCTGCGGATCATCCACCGCGGCGTCGGTGCGATCACCGAGTCCGACGTGAACCTGGCGACGATCGACAACGCGATCGTGATCGGCTTCAACGTCCGTCCCGACGCGAAGGCCCGCGAGCGCGCTGCGCGCGAGGGCGTCGACATCCGGTTCTACTCGGTCATCTACAACGCGATCGACGACGTCGAGCAGTCCCTCAAGGGCATGCTCAAGCCGGAGTTCGAAGAGGTGCAGTCGGGTGTCGCCGAGATCCGCGAGGTGTTCCGCTCCTCGAAGTTCGGCAACATCGCCGGTGTCATCGTCCGTTCGGGCACGATCACACGCAACGCGAAGGCTCGCGTCATCCGCGACGGCGTCGTCCTCGCGGACGGCCTGGCGATCGAGTCGCTGCGTCGCTTCAAGGATGACGTCACCGAGGTCCGCGAGGGCTACGAGTGCGGTATCGGCCTCGGCCGGTACAACGACATCCAGGTCGGCGACGAGATCGAGACGACCGAGATGGTGGAGAAGCCGCGGGGCTGACCCGGGCTGCGGTTCAGGATGTCCCGCCCTCAGCAGAGCGGGGCCCCCCGAGACCCCGATGCTTCGGTCGGGACATCCTGAACCTCCGCGGTTCCTGGACCGCGGCACGGAAGTAGATGACAAGAGGTGGGAAATGGCTTCGGAACGGCAGGCACGACTGGCCGACCGCATCCGCGTGCTGATCGCGCAGCGGCTCGAGAAGGGTCTGCGCGACCCGCGCCTCGGCTTCGTCACGATCACCGACGTGCGCGTGACCGGTGACCTTCAGCACGCGTCGGTGTTCTACACGGTGCTCGGCGACGAGCAGGAGCGGATCGCCTCCGGCGAGGCGCTCAAGGCCGCGACCGGCATGCTCCGCAGCGAGGTCGGCCGCCAGCTCGGAGTGCGCCTCACCCCGACCCTCGAGTTCATCCCCGACGCGCTGCCCGAGAACGCCGGGCACATCGAGGACCTGCTGCGCGAGGCGCGCGAGCGCGACGCGGCGGTCGCGGGCATCGCGGCATCCGCTTCGTACGCCGGTGAGGCCGACCCGTATGTGAAGCCGCGCGAGGCCTCCGAGGAGGAGTGATCTCCCGGCGGCCGTGATTGCCGCGGAACGTCATCGAACCGTTGCCGAAAGCGGCCACGGGTACTCATATGCTTCGAGCGAGGCCCGAACGCGTTACCGTGCCGGTTCTTCGGTGTGGACCTGAGGTCGAGTGCGCTCGACGGCGAGGCACCCGCGGGAGCGATCCGGGTCGCCGCCTTTGGTGTCTGCTGCGCCCCGAAATGGGCAGAAAGAGGTACATGCGTGTCGGGTCTGATCCATCGTTCGGCCACTATTTTCATCGGGGTCAGCCTGCTTCTTGCGGCGTCGCTCGCCGGTTGCGCTTCGACCCCACCTGCGGCCGAGGCACCACCCACTCCCGACGCAGCCGCCGAGCACACGCCCTCAGAGGCTACGAGCCCGTCGAGCGAGCCTTCCGATGGCGCCGGCGCGGGCATCCGCTTCGACGGCATCGGCGACCTGAGCCTGGGCGGGTCCTTCGCCGATGCGGCGGCCACGCTCGGCACGCAGCCCGATGCCGAGCGGTGCACGCACATGCTCTCGACGCGGGACGCCTGGTTCACGTGGGTGCTCGCAGCGTTTGACGGAAGCACCGTGACAGACACGATCGGCCTGATCGCTATCGATTCCTGGGCGGTCGATCCGGCGCCCGCGGGCGCACCCCGCACCGCAGAAGCGATCGGCCTCGGCTCCACTCTCGATGACGTGCATGCGGCGTACCCCGGCGCTCTCGATGAGGAGCCTAAGAGCGTCGACTTCGCGGTCCGCGCCGTCGACGGCGACGGCGCGATCGTCTTTGAGGGTCGCGAGGGCGTGGTTCGCGCGATCACTGTGCTCCCGGCGATCGAACCGACGCCGTGGGAGTACTGCGGCTGAGTGGCCTCACGCCGGTAGCCTGAGAAATCCGCCGGATGCCTCGGCCAGACCGTCCGCGACGAGCGAGTCGATCGCACGATCGCGCTGCAGCGGGTCCGGCCAGTCGGGAAGGACGGCCTCGATCGGCACGGAGCGCGACGTGGCGGCGCGCAGCGTCTTGAGGACCGCTCCGCGCGCCTGGCGGTCGCTGCCCTCGTAGCGCGCCTGCTTGCGGCGCGTATCGCCCGTGTCGGGCCGTCCGGCCAGGCGCCACGCGCAGATATGCGCGATCGGGCATGCATCGCACAGCGGCGAGCGAGCCGTGCACACGGTGGCGCCCAGCTCCATCATCGCGGCGTTGAACAGGGCCGACTCGGCGTCGCCCGCGGGGAGCAGGCTCTCCATCGCGTCGAGGTCGCGACGCGACGGCGGGTCCGGCTGACTCCGTCCGTCGATGGCTCGCACGATCACGCGGCGCGTGTTCGTGTCGACGACCGGATGCCTCTCTCCGTACGCGAACACGGCGACGGCGCGCGCCGTGTAGTCGCCGATCCCGGTCAGCGCCAGGAGTGCATCGACGTCGCGCGGCACGACGCCGCCATGCCGGTCGCGGATCTCAAGGGCTGCGCGGTGCAGCCACAGCGCCCGTCGCGGATAGCCGAGGTTCGCCCATTGGCGCACGGCGTCGGCCGGGGCATCCGCGGCCAGAGAAGTCGGAGTTGGCCACCGCGCGAGCCACGCCTCCAGGTGCGGGATCACGCGGGTCACCGGGGTCTGCTGCAGCATGAACTCGCTCACGAGCACGCCCCAGCCGCCGTAACGGTCGGCGAACTCGGGTCGCCGCCACGGGAGGTCGCGCGCGTTCTCGCGGTACCACGCCATGACTGCCCCGGGCATGCGGATCAGCCTAGTTCGCCGCACCTCGTAGGCTTGGCGTCATGCGGCTGCCCGTCACCCCCGTCACCACGCTGTGGCGCGAGCTTCGCGACGAGGTGCTCCGGCTGTATCCGGGTGGGCGCGTCATCGTCGCGGTCGACGGCATCGACGGCGCAGGCAAGTCGACGTTCGCCGACGGGCTCGCAGAGGTCTTCCGCGACATCGGCACGGCGGCGTTCCGCGCGTCGATCGACGGGTTCCACCGCCCGCGCCTGGAACGCTACGTGCGAGGCCGGATGAGCCCCGAAGGCTTCTACCGCGATTCGTACGACTACGCGACGTTCCGCCGGGTGCTCATCGACCCCTTCCGCGACGGAGCGCAGACGGGGGCGACGACGGGGTTCCAGCTCGCCGCGTTCGATGTCGCACGCGACGCACCGGTCGAGTCGGAGTGGGTGACGGCTCCGCGTGACGCCGTGCTCATCGTCGACGGGATCTTCCTCCACCGACCGGATCTGCGCGACGTGTGGGACTGGTCGCTGTGGCTCGACGTGCCGTACGAGATCGCGTACGAGCGCATGGCGAAGCGCGATGGTGCGAACCCCGACCCGAACGCCCGCTCGAACGCGCGGTACGTGCAGGGTCAGGAGATCTACCTGCGCGAAGCGGAGCCGCGGGCCGCGGCATCCGTCATCGTCGACAACACCGACTTCGAGCACCCGCGCCGCGTCGAGGACGTGCGCTGATGGCCGACGCGGGCATCCTGCTCGTCGACAAGCCCGGGGGAGTCACGAGCCACGACGTCGTCGCCCGCGCGCGCCGCGCACTCGGCACACGCAAGATCGGCCACGCCGGCACACTCGACCCGATGGCGACGGGCCTGCTCATCCTGGGCGTCGAGGGCGCCACACGGCTGCTCACGTTCATCGTGGGGCTCGACAAGACGTACGAGGCGACGATCCGGCTCGGAGTCGCGACCGACAGCGACGACGCCGACGGCGAGATCACGGCGACGACGGATGCCTCGTCCATCGCCTCCTCCGACATCGCGTCCGGCGTCGCGGCGCTCACGGGCCGCATCTCGCAGGTCCCCAGCACCGTGTCGGCCATCAAGGTCGGCGGTCGGCGCGCCTACGACCTGGCCCGGGCGGGGGAGCAGGTCGAGCTGCGGGCCCGCGAGGTCGAGGTGAGCCGGTTCGATGTGCTCGCGGAGCGGCGAGGCGACGGGGTCGTCGACCTCGACGTCGTCGTGGACTGCTCGAGCGGCACTTATATCCGAGCGCTGGCGCGGGACCTGGGCGCGGCCCTCGGCGTCGGCGGGCATCTGACAGCGCTGCGACGCACGCGCATCGGCCCGTTCGCGGTGACGGATGCAGCGACTCTCGACGACCTCCCGGCGGTCGACTCGATCAGTCCAGCATCCGCGGCATGCGCCGTGCTCGGACGCCTCGACGTCACCGCAGACGAAGCCCGCGACCTGCGTCACGGCAAGCGCCTCGTCGGGGCCGCGCCGCGGCTCGCGTCGAGCCCCGTCGCGGCGATCGATCCCGACGGGCGCCTCGTCGGGATCGTCGAGCGGCGCGGAGACGACATCAAGAGCGCAATGAACATGCCCGAGGAGGCCGTCCCTTGATCCTGTGGTTCACGATCGTGCAGGTCGTCGTCGCCGGCGCATCCGGTCTTCTGTGCATCGTCCTCGGTCTCGCCGGCCGCCGCCCGAGCGATCTCTCGGTGGGCGCGCTCGCGCTGCTCGAGCTCCTGCTCATCGCGCAGGTCGTCATCGCGATCATCGCGCCTTTCGCGGGCAACCCGCCCACGGGCAGCCCTCTCGAGTTCTGGGTGTATCTCGTCTCGGCCGCCCTGCTGCCGCCCGCGGGCGTCGCGTGGGCGCTCCTCGAGCGCAGCCGGTGGAGCACGGTGATCATGGGCGTCGCGGCGCTCGCCGTCGCGGTGATGGTGTGGCGGATGCAGGTGATCTGGACGATCCAGGTCGCGTGACGCCCCGGCGGGAGGCCGGGGCCGTGAGCCGTCTTAGGATTGACAGGTCATGTCGTCGCCCACTCGCACCCGCATGACCGGAATCGGCCGCGTTCTCGTGATCGTCTACGCGATCATGGCGCTCGCCTCGACCGGTCGCTCCTTCGTCCAGATCGTCGAGCGGTTCGACGAGGCCCCGCTCGCCTACACGCTGTCGGCGATCTCGGCGGTCGTCTACATCCTCGCGACGCTGGCGCTCATCTTCTCGCGCTCGCGGGCCTGGTACATCGTCGCGTGGATCGCCATCGGATTCGAGCTCGTCGGAGTGCTCGTCGTCGGCACGCTGAGCTTCGTGCTGCCCGAGATCTTCGGGCATCCGTCCGTGTGGTCGTACTTCGGCGGTCTGGGCCCGCACGGCTACTTCGGCTACCTGTACGTGCCGCTCGTGCTGCCGTTCTTCGGCCTGTGGTGGCTCATCGCCCACCGTCCCGCCGTGACGGTGCCCGCAGAACCCGCGACCGCGGCCGCGGCATCATGATCGTCTTCCGAGATCCGGCGGACGTGCCCGACGGGTTCGGTCCGTCGGTCGTGGCGATCGGCAAGTTCGACGGCGTGCACGCGGGGCACCGCGCCGTCATCGAGCGCGCGCGGGTCGACGCCGCGACGAGCGGGGCGAAGGTCGTCGCCGTGACGTTCGACCGCAACCCCCTCGCCGTCCTGCGACCCGACAAGTGCCCGCCCGACCTCATCGGCATGAACCAGAAGCTGCAGCTGCTCGCCGAGACGGGGGTCGACGCGACGCTCATGCTGACGTTCGACGAGAGCCTCGCGAACCTGCCGGCGCGCGACTTCGTGGAGGATGTCCTGGTCAGCGCGCTCGGCGCGCGTACCGTGCTCGTCGGCGCGGACTTCCGCTTCGGGCGCGGGGGAGCGGGCGACCCGGCCTTCCTGCGCGAACTGGGCGCAGAGCTCGGCTTCGCCGTCGACGTCGTCGACGACGTGCGGGCGATCGACGAAGGGCGCCGGGTGTCGTCGACGTGGATCCGCGAGATGCTCGCCGAGGGCGACGTCGCGACCGCGGCGAAGCTCCTCGGGCGTCCGCCGGCCGTATGGGGTGAGGTCGTGCACGGCCTCGAGCGCGGGCGCGCGCTCGGCTATCCGACCGCGAACCTCAGCCAAGAGCTCGAGGGGTTCGTGCCGGCCGATGGCGTGTACGCGGGCTGGCTGATCGACGAAGGATCCGCGGACGGGATGCGCCGCGGCATCCGCTACCCGGCCGCGATCAGCATCGGCACGAATCCGACGTTCGACGACGTCCCGGTGCGGCAGGTCGAGGCGCACGTGCTCGACGAGACCGATCTCGACCTCTACGGGCACCGCGTCGAGGTGCAGTTCGTCGAGCGCATCCGCGGCATGATCGCGTTCGACGGCGTGGACGCGCTCGTGCGGAAGATGGCCGACGACGTGGGGCGCGTTCGAGAGTCATTGGCGTGAGCGACCCCGCGCGACCGTCCGGGGCGCTTCACCCGAAGCGTAGGCCGCACTCCCGGGTCGCGTGTCTTACGATCGGCTCGTGGACCTTCTCGACACAGTGCTCGCCGTGGCAGCGTCGCCCGCGAGCGTGAATCTCTGGGGGGCGTTGGGGTGCGCCGTCGCGTATGCCGCGTCGCTGCTGGCGACCCTCGACGCGTTCGCCGACGTCATCCTCGCGCGCGGCGACTCACCGGCCGGACGGCTCACGCCCGGAGTAGGGTTGAAGTTCGGATCGAAGCTGGCTGCGGCCATCATCGCGGTCGTGGCGGCGGGCCTTGTGCTCGCGCTGGACGAGAACTGGTTCGCGTTCTGGGCGCTCACGATCGCCTTCGTCGTCGTGGTGGTGATCGGACTGGCCGTGCTGGTGCGGCACTCCGCGATGCAGACCGGCGGGCCGTGATCCGAAGCGGGTGGGGCGGGGGCCGCGCCACCCCACCGAGACACAGAGGAAGAGCGATGAGCCGTACCGAACTCCAGACGCTTCCCGAACGGGCGCTCGAACTGCTCGGCGGCGAGCCCGACGACACGACACTGCGGCGTTACCTGCACGGTCTGCCCGGCGTCGACGCGGTCGGCCTCGAGCAGCGCGCCGCCGACCTCGGAACGCGATCGATCAAGACCACGTCGAAGGCGTGGGCGCTCGACAAGATCATCGAGCTGATCGACCTCACGACCCTCGAGGGCGCCGATACGCCGGGCAAGGTGCGCTCGCTCGTCGCGAAGGCGATGAATCCGGATGCCGGCGACCCGACGTGCCCGCGCGTGGCGGCGGTGTGCGTGTACGGCGACATGGTCCCGTACGCCGTCGAGGCGCTCGGCGACGCGCACGGCGACCCCGACGAGGGCCGCATCAGCGTCGCGGCCGTCGCGACGGCGTTCCCCAGCGGACGCGCCTCGCTCGAGGTCAAGCTCGCCGACACGGCCGACGCGATCGCGCACGGCGCCGATGAGATCGACATGGTCATCGACCGCGGCGCGTTCCTCGCGGGGCGTTACGGGCTGGTCTTCGACCAGATCGCGCGCGTCAAGCAGGCGTGCCGCCGCGACGACGGCTCGTACGCGTCCCTCAAGGTGATCCTCGAGACCGGCGAGCTCAAGACGTACGACAACATCAAGCGCGCGTCGTGGCTCGCGATCCTCGCGGGCGGCGATTTCATCAAGACGTCGACCGGCAAGGTGCAGCCCGCCGCGACGCTGCCGACGACGCTGCTCATGCTCGAGGTCGTGCGGGACTGGTACCGCGCGACGGGCGAGCGCATCGGGGTGAAGCCCGCCGGCGGCATCCGCACCTCCAAGGACGCGATCAAGTACCTCGTGACCGTCGCCGAGATCGCGGGGGAGGACTGGCTGCAGCCGCACCTGTTCCGCTACGGCGCGTCGAGCCTGCTCAACGACGTCCTGCGCCAGCGCAAGAAGCTCGCGACGGGCCACTACACGGGCTCCGACTACGTGACGATCGACTAGGACAAGACAATGAGTTTCCTCGAGTACGCACCCGCTCCCGAGTCGCGGGCGATCCTCTCGCTCAAGCCCGAGTACGGCCTGTTCATCGACGGCGAGTTCCGCCCGGGCACGGGCAGCACGTTCGAGACGATCTCGCCGGCCGACGAGTCGCACCTCGCAACGATCGCGACCGCCAGCGAAGAGGACGTCGACGCCGCGGTCGTCGCCGCGCGCCGCGCGTTCGACAAGACGTGGTCGAAGATGAGCGGCCGCGACCGCGGCAAGTACCTCTTCCGCATCGCGCGCCTCATCCAGGAGCGCTCTCGCGAGCTGGCGGTGGCCGAGAGCCTCGACAACGGCAAGCCGATCAAGGAGAGCCGTGACGTCGACATCCCGCTCGTCGCCGCGTGGTTCTTCTACTACGCCGGGTGGGCCGACAAGCTCGACTACGCGGGACTCGGGCCCGGCCCGCGACCGCTCGGCGTCGCGGGTCAGGTCATCCCGTGGAACTTCCCGCTGCTCATGCTCGCGTGGAAGATCGCGCCGGCGCTCGCCGCGGGGAACACGGTCGTCCTGAAGCCCGCCGAGACGACTCCGCTCACCGCGCTCCTGTTCGCCGAGATCGTGCAGCAGGCCGACCTTCCGCCGGGCGTCGTGAACATCGTCACGGGCGCGGGTGCGACGGGCGCGGCCGTGGTGCGGCATCCGGATGTCGACAAGGTCGCGTTCACCGGCTCGACGGCTGTCGGCCGCGAGATCGCGAAGGCGGTCGCCGGCACCGATAAGAAGGTGACCCTCGAGCTCGGCGGCAAGGCCGCGAACATCATCTTCGAGGACGCGCCCATCGAACAGGCGGTCGACGGCATCGTCACGGGGATCTTCTTCAACCAGGGCCAGGTGTGCTGCGCCGGCAGCCGCCTTGTCGTGCAGGAGTCGATCCACGACGAGGTGGTCGAGCGACTCAAGGCGCGCCTGTCGACGCTGCGCCTGGGCGACCCGCTCGACAAGAACACCGACATCGGCGCGATCAACTCGCTCGAGCAGCTCAACCGCGTGCGCGAGCTGAGCCGCATCGGCGACGAGGAGGGCGCCGAGCGGTGGACTGCGGAGTGCGCGATTCCCGACAAGGGCTTCTGGTTCGCGCCGACGATCTTCACGAACGTGCAGACGAGCCACCGCATCGCGCGCGACGAGATCTTCGGACCGGTGCTGTCGGTGCTGACATTCCGCACGCCCGACGAGGCGATCGCGAAGGCGAACAACACGCCCTACGGGCTTTCGGCGGGCATCTGGACCGAGAAGGGCTCGCGCATCCTCGCGGTCGCGGACAGGCTCCGCGCGGGCGTCGTGTGGGCGAACACCTTCAACCGGTTCGATCCGTCGTCGCCGTTCGGCGGCTACAAGGAGTCCGGTTACGGCCGAGAGGGCGGGCGTCACGGCCTCGCCGCGTACCTGAAGGGGGCAGCGTGAGCAAGCGACTGACCGTGCCGAAGACCTACAAGCTGTTCGTCGGCGGCAAGTTCCCCCGCAGCGAGTCCGGCCGCTCGTACGAGATCGTCTCGGCGAAGGGCGACTTCCTCGCGAACGCGGCCCTTGCTTCGCGCAAGGACGCGC
Source organism: Microbacterium immunditiarum (assembly GCF_013409785.1). Taxonomy (NCBI): domain Bacteria; kingdom Bacillati; phylum Actinomycetota; class Actinomycetes; order Micrococcales; family Microbacteriaceae; genus Microbacterium; species Microbacterium immunditiarum. The sequence continues at coordinate 3,062,039 of NZ_JACCBV010000001.1, read as the reverse complement.
GTGACGCCGTGTCGGCGGCCGACGGTGCCGTCAAGGGCTGGTCGGGCACGACCGCGTACAACCGCGGGCAGGTGCTCTACCGCGTGGCCGAGCTCCTCGAGGGGCGTCGCGCACAGTTCGTCGACGAGATCGTGCAGCAGACCGGGGTCTCGAACGCGGTCGCGACGGCTGAGGTCGACGAGTCGATCGACCGGTGGGTCTGGTACGCCGGCTGGTGCGACAAGTTCGCGCAGGTCGCCGGCAACGGCAACCCCGTCGCGGGTCCGTACTTCAACATCTCGGTGCCCGAGCCGACCGGAGTCGTGGGGATCGTCGCCCCGCAGGACTCCGCGCTCCTCGGACTCGTCTCGACGGTCGCGCCGGCACTCGTGGCCGGCAACACGGTCGTCGTCGTCGCGTCGCAGCGCTACCCGCTGTCGGCGATCAGCCTGAGCGAGGTGCTCGCGACCTCGGACGTGCCGGGTGGGGTCGTCAACGTGCTGACTGGATCCCCGGCAGAGATCGCACCGTGGCTCGCGTCGCACCCCGACGTGCACGGCCTCGACCTCACGGGCGCGGGCGCGCTCGACTGGATCGACCTGCAGATGGCGGCGGCGCAGACGCTCACGCGCGTGACATCGCCCGAGCAGGGACCGGATGCCGCAGCCCCCAGTCTCGCGCGCATCGCGCAGTTCACCGAGACGAAGACGGTCTGGCACCCCAAGTCGCTCGTCTGAGGGCTGCCCGCGGGAGCGGGGGCGCTCAGGCCAGAGCCAGCGCGTTCCACTGGCCGGGCTCGTCGAACTCGGCGTAGTGCAGGTCGACGGCCGACGGCCGGACGGATGCCGCGCACACCAGCAGCGACAGCGTCGGGTAACCGAACGGGCGGTTGTCTCGAATGATCGTGCGGTCGTCGTCGTGGGGGAGCGCGGTCGAGCGCTCGACGATCTCGAGCCACGGCGCCCACCAGCCCTCGTCGGCATCGGGAACCTCCGCCGTGCGGAACTCGGGGAGCCATCGCTCGATGCGGGCCGTGCGCGGGTCATCGACGTCGTCGTGCGCGATCATGTGCGTGCCGGGTGCGAGGTCGGTCGTGCGCAGAGCGGCCGCGTCCCACGTGACGACGCGAGCGTGACCCCCGTCGATCTCGACGAGGTTGAAGCCGTGGGTCGCCGGCTCGCCCACGGGCGAGGACCCTTCGACAGACGCGAGCACGATTCCCCCGCGCGACACGAGCTCCTCTTCAGGGCGCGTCGCGACGTCGGCGCGGTTGAGCAGCACCGCGAGGCGTCCCTTCGCGGGATCGGCCGCCAGCCACGCGCCGCCCGCCCGCGCGTCCCGCACGCCGACGACATCCGGATGCGTGTCGGGCCACGACCGGCCGAGCGGGAGCCAGGCCCGCACCGGGTCTTCGTCGCGGATCGCGAGCACGCGCACGGGTGCGCCGGGGTCGGACGGGACGCGGAGGATCACGGTGCACATCGCGGCGGGGTCTCCTGACTGGTGGGGTCCGTGGGAGGATCGGTTTCGTGTTCGTCGTCGTCGGTGTCACGGGCGGGATCGCCGCGTACAAGACCGTCCAGCTCGTGCGGCTGCTCGTGCTCGGCGGGCACGACGTCCACGTCGTGCCGACCGAGGACGCCCTGCGTTTCGTGGGCTTGCCCACATGGGAGTCGATCAGCCGGAACGCCGTGACGACGTCCGTGCACGAGGATGTCGCGAAGGTGCGACACGTCGCTCTCGGGCAGCGCGCCGACCTCGTCATCGTGGCGCCCGCCACGGCGAACACGCTGGCGAAGATGGCCGCCGGGCTCGCGGACGATCTCCTCGGCACCACCTTACTCGCGACGACGGCACCGGTCGTCGTCGCGCCGGCCATGCACACCGAGATGTGGCGGCATCCGGCGACGCAGCACAACATGGAGGTGCTTCGCGCGCGGGGAGTGCACGTCGTCGGTCCCGACGACGGCCCTCTCACAGGAGGAGATACGGGGCCGGGACGGATGTCGGATCCCGAGCGCATCCACGAGGCGGCGCTCGCCGTCGTCAGCGCCGAGCCCGGCGACCTCGCCGGCCTGCGCGTGCTCGTCTCCGCCGGAGGCACGCGCGAGCCGATCGACCCCGTGCGGTACATCGGCAACCGGTCGAGCGGCAAGCAGGGCGTTGCGCTGGCGGTGGCCGCCGCCGAGCGCGGGGCGGACGTCGTGCTCATCGCGGCGCACGTGGACGGGCAGGTGCTGGCCGAGGCATCAGGTCGTTCCGGCATCCGCGTCGTCAGGGCCGGCACCGCCGCGGAGCTCGCCGACGTCGTGTTCGCCGAGTCGGCAGATATCGATGTCGTCGTGATGGCGGCCGCCGTCGCGGACTTCCGCGTCGCCGACGTCTCGCCGCGCAAGCTCTCGAAAGAGGGGCGGGCGCGGGGATTGCGGCTCGACCTCGTGGAGAACGTCGACATCCTCGCGGGGCTCGTCGAGCGCCGACGCGACGGCCAGACGGTCGTGGGCTTCGCGGCCGAGACCGCGCAGGAGGACGAGCTGCTCGAGCGCGGGCGCCGCAAGCGCGCCCGAAAGGGCGTCGACCTGCTCGCAGTGAACGAGGTCGGGTGGTCGAAGGGCTTCGAGAGCGACGACAACGCGCTGCACATCATCGACGGGCACGGTGAGGTCGTCGCCGAGCCGAAGGGCTCGAAGCGCGAGGTCGCCGACGCCCTGTGGGACGCGGTGCTCTCGGTGCGCTAGATGTCTTCCGACTTCTCGACGACGGGTGGGGCATCCGCCGTCTCCTTCGGAGGATTGCGGATGCCGAGGAACGAGACGATCCCGCCGATCGCCATGAGCACCGCCGTGACGATCGCGGCCTGGTGGAACCCGCGCAGGTCGAGTGCCCCGCCCACGATGACCGCGAGCATCGCGATCGCGATGAGGCCCGCGACGCGCGCGACGGCGTTGTTGATTGCCGACGCGATGCCGCTGCGGGAGGGGTCGATCGCCCCGAGGATCGCCGCCGTGAGGGGAGCGACGGTGATCGCGAGGCCGAGGCCGAACACGACCATGCTGGGCAGGACCTGCCACCAGTAGTCGAAGTCCGCGTTCACCGTGAGCAGGAGAGCCGCTGCGACGGCCATCACGAGGGGTCCTGTCGTCATGAACAGGCGGGGGCCCCACTTGCCCGCGAGCGCGCCGATGCGCGAGCTCAGCAGGATCATGAGGATCGTGACCGGCAGGCTCGCGAGTCCCGCGACGGTCGCGGAGAGACCGGCGCCCTCCTGCAGGTAGACGACGACGACGAGGCCGTTGAGCGCGATCGCGGCGTAGATGAAGGCGGTCGCGACGTTGCCGGTCCAGAAGTTGCGCACGCGGAACAGGCTCAGCGGCATCATCGGGTCGCGCGCGAGCGCCTGTCGCACGATGAATCCCGCGAACGCCAGCACGCCGACGACGAGGGTCGTCACGATGAGGGGTGAGCCCCACCCGAGGCGCTGCCCCTCGATGAGGCCGAACACCGCGCCGCCCAGACCGATCGTGCACAGCAGGGCGCCGATCCAGTCGACCGCGGCCCCGGGCCGGCGCACGTCGCGCTGCCTGAGGACGGCGAGCAGCCACAGGGTCACCCCGATCGGCACGACGTTGATGAGGAACACGAGTCGCCACGACAGGAAGTCGACCGACAGTCCGCCCAGGACGGGGCCGGCGATGAGGGCGACCGTCGTCGCGGCCGTCCAGATGCCGATCGCGCGCGCCTGTGCGGGGCCGCGGAAGTTCGCCGTGATGAGCGCGAGCGAGCTCGGCACGAGGAGCGCGCCGGCGACGCCTTGGAGCGCGCGCGTCACGATGAGGAACTCGGCGGTCGGCGCGAGGGCGATGGCGACGGACGTCACGCCGAATCCGATGAGGCCGACGACGATCACGCGGATGCGCCCGAACACGTCGCTCAGCGAGCCGGCGACGAGGATGAGAGCCCCCAGCGTCACGAGGTAGGCGTCGACGACCCACTGCTGGGTGGTGAGGCCCCCGCCGAGCTCGTCGGCGATCGCGGGGAGCGCCACGTTGACGACGGTGCCGTCGAGGAACGACACGAACGACGCGAGCACCGCGATCCAGAGGACGAGCCGCTGGTCCCGCGTCATCGTCTCCGCCATGCGGCCCACGATATCGATCGCGGCGGACAAGCGGGTCTTGAGGGCGGAATCAGAGATTTGTAACGAAAAGGTAACGGGGTTGTGTAGAGTGTTCGCACCGCGTCGACGAGGACGCGGCGCACGACCCGGAGGACATGCCCGATGCCCGAAGAGCCGGCCCTCGACGCGACCCGAGCCCGAGACCGGATGCAGGCCCTGATCGTGGTGTGCGTTCTGGCCGTCGCGAGCCTTGTGATCGCGTTCCTCGGAGCGACTCCCGCTCGTGTGAGCTCGACGGAGCTCCTGGGCGACACGCGGGCGCCCGGCGACCAGGCGTTCATCGCGAGCCATCGCGGCGGGGGAGCGACCGCGCCCGAGAACACGCTGCCCGCGATCGAGGCGGCCCTCGCCGACGGCTACGACTACGTCGAGGTCGACGTCGCCGTCACGGCCGACGGCGTCGCGGTGCTCATGCACGACTCGACCGTCGACCGCACGACGAACGGCCGGGGGGCGCTGGCGGCCCTCACCTTCGCCCAGGTGCGCGAGCTCGACGCCGGCGGGTGGTTCGACGCGCGCTTCGCGGGCACGCGCGTGCCGACGTTCGGCGAGTTCCTCGATGTCTTGGAGCGCGCCGGGAGGCGTGCGATCGTCGAGCTCAAGGGCCGTTGGGACGAGTCCACCGCGGCCCGCCTCGTCGCGGACATCCAGACGCGCGGCCTCGAGCACCACGTCGTGCTCGCGAGCTTCGACGCGCGCAGCCTCGCGCTGGTGGGCGCCGTGTCGGACGTGATCCCGCGGCTCGTCATCATGAAGCGCCTCCCCGACGACACGGCGGATGCCGCCCGCAAGGCGGGCGCGCGCGGGGTCATCGTCGACCGGCGCGCGGTGCTCGATCGGCCCGAGGTCGTGGACGAGCTCCACGCCGCCGGGCTGCGCGTCGTCGTGTACACCCTCAACAGCGACAGGCAGTGGGACGCCGTGACGGCGCTCGGAGTGGACGGGATCGTGACCGATGATCCCGGCACGCTGCAACGGTGGCAGCAGGCGACAGCGCGGCGCGAGTAATCTCGGGAGGAGAACCACCGGGAGGATTCGTGACGACAGGACGCCGTCGCCGTGGACCGAGCGCGCACACACTCCTTCGCTCCGGCGGGCGCATCGCGGCCGTCGCGACGCTCGTCGCCGCGACGGCGCTCATGACGGCGTGCCAGCCCGAGCCCGGTCCGTCGCCGACCCCGACGGTCACCCCGGTCACGCCGAAGCCCGGGCCCACCGAGCCCACTCCGATCGAGTCCAACACGCCCGACGCGGGGATCGAGCTGCCCACGGCGTGCGAGGACATCTACTCCGCCGACATGCTCGCGTCGCTCAACCAGCAGAACCCGCCTCTGAACGACCCGGGCGTGACGATGCTCTCGACCGAGGTCGTCGACGGGATCGAGATCCTCGAGTCCGGGGCGACGCTGCGATGCTCGTGGGGGCAGCCCAGCGAGTTCGGCCTCGCGACGAACGTGACGGCGATCGCCGAGGAGCAGGGGGCGACGCTCCAGGACGCGATGCTCAACGCGGGGTTCGGATGCGGCCAGGAGCTCGGCGGCACGGTGTGCCGCGTCGAGCACCGCACGATCGACCTCGACGACAACGAGGTCGTCTACGGCGAGGTGCACGTCCTGCGCGACTCGATGTGGATCTCCACGCGCTACATCAACTTCGCTCCCGAGGGCTACACGGAGGACATCGTCGCGACTCTGTGGAACTGAGTCGCCCGGCATCCGCTCCGCCTCCGCTAGAATGTACGCGGAGATCCGTTCCGTCGACGCCGCAGCTCGCTGAAGCGAGTGCCAGCGGCCGGCGGGCGAGGCATCCGGTCCCGCGTCCGTGACGGCGCCATCCGCCGCCCGCGGGAGCACGCATGAATGACCCGTCCCGACTGGTCAGCCGGCCATCCCGGCACACACGCTCAGGAGGAGCATGCCGACCACGGCACCCGCCCAGACGGCGTCCCGACGCCGTAGATCCTCGTCCGCACGCCGCGACGACGAGGCCCCCATCATCCCGATCCTCGCCCGCAAGGTGCGCGAGGTCGAGGCGAAGGCCCAGCGCGGAAAGCTCGGGCCGACGAACCGCGTGAAGTTCCAGGTGATCGCGTTCCTCGTCCGCGAGGAGCGTGCGCGAGTCAAGAGCGACACGTCGATCCCGGACGCCGCGCGCGCCGAGCTGCTCAAGCGCCTCGACGGCGTCGCGACGATCCTCGCCAAGACGGCGGCACGCGACACGTCGCTCATCCAGCTGCTCGAGGCCGACCAGGCGACGTCGCCGGTCGCGCGCCGGATGCGCCGCGACTGGCTGCTCGAGTCGGGCGCCGAGCTTCCCGACGAGGAGCTCGTGATCGCCGACATCCCGTCGCCGATCGCGGCGCCCGTTGTGCCCGCCGCGCTCGCCGAGCGCCAGGTCGTGCCGCCGCAGGTCGAGTCGCGCCGCGAGGCGAACCCGTTCCTCGCGCCCGACCTCACGCGGCGCCTGCCGAAGGAGACGCCGCGCCGTCGCCTCGACGGGTGGGAGCTCATGGGCCCGCTGTACAAGGCGTTCGAGACGGGCGCCGGCGGCGGCTCGGCCACGATGGAGCTTCCCCAGGTCCCCGAGTTCGACCGCCTCTCGCCCAAGGGGCTCGAGGTCATGCCGCACCAGTCGCGGTTCCTCGAGGCCGTCCGCCAGGGGCACCGCACCTTCCTGCTCGCCGACGAGCCGGGCCTCGGCAAGACGGCGGAGTCGGTGCTCGCGGCATCCGTCGCCGGCGCCTACCCGCTGCTCGCAGTCGTGCCCAACGTCGTCAAGATGAACTGGGCGCGCGAGGTCGAGCGGTGGACGCCGCAGCGCCGTGCCAGTGTGATCCACGGCGACGGCGAGGACATCGACGCGTTCGCCGACGTGTTCATCGTGAACTACGAGATCCTCGATCGGCACCTGTCCTGGCTGTCGACCATCGGCCTGAAGGGCATGGTCGTCGACGAGGCCCACTTCATCAAGAACCTCACGTCGCAGCGCTCGCAGAACGTGCTCGCGCTCGCCGGTCGCATCCGCGAGCAGGTCCGCGACCCGCTCATGCTCGCCCTCACGGGAACGCCGCTCATCAACGACGTCGAGGACTTCGATGCGATCTGGCGCTTCCTCGGCTGGACGATGCCCTCGGGCGAGAAGCCCGGACCCGCCCTCATGGAGAAGCTCGACGCGACCGGTCTCACGCCGGCCGACAAGTCGTTCTACCCCGAGGCGCGCGACGCCGTCATCTCGATGGGCATCGTGCGGCGCCTCAAGACGGATGTCGCAGCAGACCTCCCCGACAAGCTCATCGCCGACCTCCCGGTCGAGCTCGACGACGAGTACGGCAGGTCCATCCGTCAGGCCGAGCGCGAGCTCGGCGACCGCCTCGCCGCCCGGTACCGCCGCATCGTCGAGTCGCGTTCGCACCGTGTCATGGCCCCGGGCGAGATCGACGACGACATCGTGCGCATGGTCGCCCAGAACGAGCTCGACGAGTCGAAGGCCGCCGGCACGGGTGCCGAGAACGTCTTCACGATGGTCCGCAGGATCGGTCAGGCGAAGGCCCAGCTCGCCGCCGACTACGCCGTGCAGCTCCAGCGCTCGGTGGGCAAGGTCGTGTTCTTCGCGAAGCACATCGACGTCATGGACCAGGCCGAGGCGCACTTCGCTGCCGCGGGCCTTCGGACGGTGTCGATCCGCGGCGACCAGACGACGCCGGCGCGCCAGCTGGCGATCGACGCGTTCAACAACGACCCGGGCGTGGGCATCGCGGTGTGCTCGCTGACCGCGGCGGGCTTGGGCCTGAACATGCAGGCCGCGTCCAACGTCGTGCTCGCGGAGCTGTCCTGGACGGCGGCGGAGCAGACGCAGGCGATCGACCGCGTGCACCGCATCGGGCAGGACGAGCCGGTCACGGCATGGCGCATCATCGCCGCGCACACGATCGACACGAAGATCGCCGAGCTGATCGACTCGAAGCAGGGCCTCGCCCAGCGCGCGCTCGACGGCATCGCGGTCGACCCGCAGTCCAGCGACTCGGTGCAGCTGTCGGCGCTCATGCACGTGCTGCGCCGCGCGCTCGGCGCAGACTGAGGCCGGGGGAGTCCGCGCAGCCGAGTGCCGCTCACGCGCGCGCGTCAACCCCGTCGCGGACGCGTCGCCCGCGCTCGTAGCGTCATCGCCACCGACACAAGGAGGCGACGATGTCCGATCCCACCCAGCCCACGACGAACGAGCCCGATGCGCGGCTCCTCGGCACGCCGGACGGCGCCCTCGCGCCCGACAGCGAAGAGCCCCTCGACCGCGATGTCGACGCCGACGAGATCGACAGCGCCGAAGCCGACGAGCGCGCGGCGCGCGAGGGGAGCAAGGGCGAGCCCCAGGTCTGACGAGGGCTCGAAGCGCGACGGATGCCGCGGCCGGCCGGGTCGCGGCATCCGCTTCGTTCCTCGGCTCTCGCCGCCGCCCGCCGGTCGGTCGGCGCCGTGTGGCACGCACGCCTCCTCCGCCACTAATCTCGGGTGAGGCGCCGTCGCCGACGACTCTCCCGACAGCGAGGACTTCAACATGAAGATCGGTATCCTGACCAGCGGCGGCGACTGCCCCGGACTGAATGCGGTCATCCGCGGTGTCGTGCTCAAGGGCACGACGTCGTACGGTCTCGAGTTCGTCGGCATCCGCGACGGCTGGCGGGGCGTCGTCGACGCGGACTTCTTCCCGCTCACGCGCCACGAGGTGAAGGGCCTGTCGAAGGTCGGCGGCACGATCCTCGGCACGAGCCGCACGAACCCGTACGAGGGTCCTCGTGGCGGCGCCGAGAACATCGCCAAGACCCTGTACGGGCACCGGATCGACGGCATCATCGCGATCGGCGGCGAGGGCACGCTCGCGGCCGCGAACCGCCTGTCGAACGACGGCATCAACGTGCTCGGCGTGCCGAAGACGATCGACAACGACCTGCGTGCGACCGACTACTCGTTCGGCTTCGACACCGCCGTCAACATCGCGACCGACGCGATGGACCGTCTGCGCACGACCGGCGACTCGCACCAGCGCTGCATGGTCGCCGAGGTCATGGGCCGCCACGTCGGCTGGATCGCGTTGCACGCGGGAATGGCCGCCGGCGCGCACGCGATCTGCATCCCCGAGGTGCCGATGTCGATCGAGCAGATCTGCGACCTCGTCTCGAAGGCCCACGACCGCGGGCGCGCCCCGCTGGTGGTCGTGTCCGAGGGCTTCACGCTGACGGGAATGGACGAGGCGTACAGCGACAAGGGCCTCGACGCGTTCAACCGCCCGCGCCTCGGCGGCATCAGCGAGGTGCTCGCGCCCGAGATCGAGCGCATCACCGGCATCGAGACGCGCTCCACGGTGCTGGGGCACATCCAGCGCGGCGGTTCGCCGTCGGGCTTCGACCGCGTGCTCGCGACGCGCCTCGGCCTCGCGGCCGCCGACGCGGTCGTGGACGGCGCGTGGGGTCAGATGGTCGCGCTGCGCGGAACCGACATCGTCCGGGTGCCGTTCATCGACGCGCTCGGCGAGCTCAACACGGTGCCCCTCTACCGCTACGAAGAGGCGGCGGCGCTGTTCGGCTGAGCAGCGCTCAGGCGTCGACGACGCCGAGCACGTCGAGCAGCCACGCGAGTTCGAACGCGCGCTCGCGCCACGCGTTGTAGCGCCCGCTGACACCGCCGTGGCCGGCGACCATCTCGCACTTGAGCAGCGCATCCGCGCCGACCTCGCGCAGCCGCGCGACCCACTTCGCGGGCTCGACGAACAGCACGCGCGTGTCGTTGAGCGAGGTCACCGCGAGGATCCTCGGGTACGCGGCATCCGTCCTGACGTTCTCGTACGGCGAGTACGACTTCATGTAGGCGTACACGTCGGAGTTGTGCAGCGGGTCGCCCCACTCGTCCCACTCGATGACGGTCAGCGGCAGTGACGGGTCGAGGATCGTCGTCAGCGCGTCGACGAACGGCACGTCTGCGAGGATGCCGGCGAACAGCTCCGGAGCGAGGTTGGCGACCGCCCCCATCAGCAGGCCTCCGGCCGAGCCGCCCTCCGCCACGAGCTGCTCTGGCGTCGTGTAGCCCGCGTCGACGAGGTGTCGTGCCGAGTCCACGAAGTCGGTGAACGTGTTGCGCTTGGCGAGAAGCTTGCCGTCCTCGTACCACTGGCGGCCGAGCTCGCCGCCGCCGCGCACGTGCGCGACCGCGAACACGACGCCGCGGTCGAGCTCCGACAGGCGCGGCACCGAGAATGCCGGCTCGATCGAGTGCTCGTAAGACCCGTAGCCGTACAGGTGCACCGGCCGGGGCGCCGAACCGGCCTCGCCGAACGAGCGCTTCCACACGAGGGAGACCGGCACCTGGACGCCGTCCTGCGCGGTCGCCCACACGCGGGCCTGCGCGTAGTCGGCGGGGTCGTATCCGCCCAGCACCGGCTGGCGCTTGCGCAGGTGCAGCTCGCCGGTCGCGATCTCGTAGTCGAACACCGTGCTCGGCGTGACGAACGAGCCGTAGCCGAGGCGCAGCAGCGGGGGAGCCCACTCGGGGTTGCCGCCCGTGCCGACCGAGTACAGCGGCTCGTCGAAGGCGAGCTCGCGGACGGCGCCGTCGGCGTAGTCGAGCAGTCCGATGCGCGCGATCCCGTCGCGCCGGTACGCCACGACACCCCAGTCGCGGAACGTCGACATTCCGAGCAGACGGCGGCCGGGCTCGTGCGGAATGACGATGTCACGGGGGCCGGTGGGGTCGGATGCGGCGACCCGCGCGAGCTCGAAGTCCAGTGCGCCGTCGTTGTGGAGGACGTACAGGACGTCCTCGCCGTCGACGACCGTGTGCTCCGAGTCGTACTCGACGCCCTCGACGCGCGGCCAGACGACGCGTGGTTCGGAGCGGAGATCGTTCGCGTCGACGAGCCACTCCTCGCTCGTGATCGACGAACCCAGCCCGATCACGAGGAACCGGTCGCTGCGCGTGAAGCCGGCGCCGACCCAGTAGCGCTCGTCGGGTTCGTGGAAGAGCTTCGCGTCTTCGGACACCGGGGCGCCGAGCTCGTGCAGCCACACGGTGTCGGGCCGCCATGCGTCGTCGACGGTCGTGTAGACGATGAACCGGCCGTCGGGCGAGAACGTCGCCCCCGCGAACGTGCCGGGGATCTCGTCGGGAAGCTGCTCGCCCGTGACGAGATCGCGCACGCGGATCGTGTATCGCTCGTCGCCGGCGACGTCGACCCCGTAGAGCATGCGCGTGCCGTCGTTCGTCACCTCGAAGCTGCCGAGCGAGAAGAACTCGTGTCCTTCGGCCTCGACGTTGCCGTCGAGGAGGACCTGCTCGCCGGGCACCTCGACGTCGGGGGAGAGCTCGGGCGGGGTCCAGTCATCGGGTGAGGCGAGGGGGGCGCGGCACTGGATGCCGTATTGCTTGCCCTCGACCGTGCGGCCGTAGTACCACCAGTCGCCGCGGCGCGCCGGCACCGAGAGGTCGGTCTCGAGGGTGCGGCCCTTGATCTCGGCGAAGATGCGATCCCGCAGGGGCTCGAGGTGCGCGGTCCGGGCGCGCGTGTACGCGTTCTCGGCCTCCAGGTGCGCGATCACGGCGGGATCGTCCTTGGCGCGGAGCCACTCGTACGGGTCGTCGACGTCGTCGCCGTGGTGGCTGCGACGGGCGGGGCGCCTGGCGGCGACCGGGGCGGAGACGGTGTCGATCGGCGGCGCGGACGGGTCGTTGGCGGTCACAGGTCAACGGTAGTCGAGGCATCGGCCGGCGCATCCGATTCGCCCACGGAGGCGGCCCGGACTGGACAGGCCCTGACCGTCTGCCGGGACACCCCTCCGACGCGCCGTCCTGAGTTGACCGCACGCGACGGCGATGTAAGGATTTCTGTGGCCGGTTGCCGGTTCCTGAATTCACGGTGAACTGTTCGTTCGTCACGCCGATCCCGTCGGCACCACTCAGAATTCCCTCACTCACGAAAGCGAACGGTGGAAACCGCAGCCCTGCTCGTCGCGCTGGTCATCGCACTGGCGCTCTTCTTCGACTTCACGAACGGCTTCCACGACACCGCCAACGCGATGGCGACGCCGATCGCGACCGGTGCCCTCCGGCCCAAGGTCGCCGTGCTGCTCGCCGCGATCCTGAACCTCGTCGGCGCGTTCCTGTCGACCGAGGTGTCCAAGACGATCTCGCACGGCATCATCCGCGAGGAGTCGATCAGCGGCACGACGATGCTGCCGATCATCTTCGCGGGGCTCATCGGCGCCATCACCTGGAACATGCTCACGTGGCTGCTGGGGCTCCCGTCCAGCTCGTCGCACGCGCTGTTCGGCGGTCTCATCGGCGCCACCGTCGTGGGCGCGAGCGTCGCGGCGATCGACTTCGGGCAGGTGCTCAGCAAGGTCGTGCTCCCCGCGGTCATCGCGCCGTTCACGGCCGGCGTCATCGCGTTCGCCGCCACCCGCATCGCGTATGCCGTGACGCGCCGATACGACAACAAGCCCGATGGGCGCGACGGCTTCCGCTGGGGCCAGATCTTCACGTCGTCGCTCGTCGCCCTCGCGCACGGCACGAACGACGCCCAGAAGACGATGGGCGTCATCACCCTCGCCCTCATCGTCGCGGGCTGGCAGGACCCCGAGCACGCCGACCCGCAGACGTGGGTGATCTTCGCGTGCGCGATCACGATCGCGCTCGGCACCTACATGGGCGGCTGGCGCATCATCCGCACGCTCGGCAAGGGCCTCACCGACGTCAAGCCCGCGCAGGGCTTCTCGGCCGAGACCGCGACGGCGTCGACGATCCTCGCCTCGAGCGCCTTCGGCTTCGCCCTCTCGACGACGCAGGTCGCGTCCGGGTCCGTCATCGGATCCGGCCTCGGCCGCCGCGGCTCGAAGGTGCGGTGGCGCACGGTCGGCCGCATCGCGATCGGCTGGGTCCTGACGCTCCCCGCGGCCGCGGCCGTCGGCGCGGCGTGCGCGTTCCTCATCGTGTGGTTCGGACCGTGGGGCATCGCGGTGGACGCTGTGCTCGCCGTCGCGGTGATCCTCGGCCTCTTCCTGCGTTCGCGTCGCACCGCCGTCACCTCGGCGAACGCCATGAGCGAGGTCGCCGAGTCCGGGCGGGCCGTCAAGGTCAAGCGCAACCCGCCCCCCACGCGCCGCCAGCGCGCAGCCATGCGCGCCGAGGCGCGCCGCGCGCGCGAGGAGGCCGCTGCCGCCGCCAGGCGTGAGAAGCGCGAGAAGGAGGCGTCGAAGTGAACATCACCATCGACTGGATCGCCTTCGTCGAGGTCTTCGCCGCGGCGCTCGTCGCCGCCGTGCTCGTGGTCGGGTTCTACGCGATCGGCCTGCGGCTCCTGGTCCGCGCCGGACGCGTCCCGGTCGTGGCACCGGCGGAGTTCACCGATGCGATCACGGTCATCTCCGAGAAGGAGGCGCGCCGAGCCGCGAAGGCCGCCGCGAAGGCCGCGAAGAAGAATCCGCTCACCGACGGCCAGAAGATCTTCGCGCTGATCAGTGCGTACGCGTCGTTCACGCTGTGCGGTCTCGCGGTGCTCGGCGGGCTGCTCCTCATCGTCCTGAAGTGACGGCTCACGGCCGCCGGACGACCGGCACGGCCGCACGCGCACGTACCATGACGGCATGGAGGCCCCTGTCCAGTCCGTCCAGTTCGGCCAGTATCCGCCTGCCCGGCGCACGATCGTCCACCTCAGCGACACGCACCTCCTCGCGGGGAACCCGCCGCTCGGCGGCCGGTACGACACGGCCGCGAACCTCGCGCGCACACTCGAGGCGGTCGAGGCGCTCGGCATCCGTCCGGACGCGATCGTGTTCACGGGCGACCTCACCGACCTCGGCGAACCGGAGGCGTACCGTGTCCTGCGAGCGGCGGTCGAGCCGCTCGCGGCGCGGCTCGCGTCGCCCGTGATCTGGGTCGCCGGCAACCACGACGAGCGCCCCGCCTTGCGCCGCGACCTGCTCGACCTCGAGCCGACCGAGGAGCCCGTCGTCGGCGCCTGGGACCTCGGCGGACTGCGCCTCGTCGCGCTCGACACGAGCGTGCCGGGGTGGCACCACGGCGACCTCGACGATGGCCAGCTCTCGTGGTTGCGCAGCGTGCTGTCGACGCGGGCGCCGCTCGGCACGATCCTCGCGCTGCACCACCCGCCGCTGCCGAGCCACCTGCCGCTGTTCGACATCCTCGAGCTGCGCGACCAGGGCCGACTGGCCGCCGCGATCGCGGGATCCGACGTGCGGGGGATCCTCGGCGGGCACCTCCACTACTCCACGAGCGGCACCTTCGCCGGCGTCCCGGTGAGCGTCGCCGCGGCGACGTGCTACACGATGAACCTCGCGCGGCCGGCATCCGAGGTCAACGGAATGGACGCGGGCCAGTCCTTCCATCTCGTGCATGTGTACGACGACACGATCACCCACTCGGTCGTGCCGGTCGTCGACGCGGTGACAGCCGACTACTTCTCGGCGGAGTGGATCGAGCGGATGGCGCGACTCACGCCCGAGGCGCGGCTGGAGCGCTTCTCGCGCAAGCGCTGAGACGCCCCCTCGCGGCCGCCGAACGCCATCGCCGGGCCGTACATACCACGCGACCCGACTGTACGGGAGGTACAGCCTGGCGGATCGCGCTCGCGGGTACGCTCGTAGGCATCCCACTCCACATTCCGTGACGACCCACAAGGACACCACGATGTCACTGGACGCAATGACGCGCACCCGCACCGAGACAGACTCCCTGGGATCCATGCAGATCCCTGTCGACGCCTACTGGGGCATCCACACAGCCAGGGCCCTCGAGAACTTCCCGATCTCGAAGCGGCCGATCTCGGTCTACCGCGACCTCGTGCGAGCGCTCGCGATGGTCAAGCAGGCCTCGGCGCGCGCCAACAAGGAGATCGGCGTGCTCGACGCCGAGAAGGCCGACCTCATCGATCGCGCTGCCCAGCTCGTGATCGACGACCAGTACCACGACCAGTTCGTCGTGGGCGTGATCCAGGGCGGCGCGGGCACGTCGACCAACATGAACGCGAACGAGGTCATCACCAACATCGCGCTCGAGCTGGCCGGTCGTGAGAAGGGCGACTACGACTTCCTCTCGCCGATCGACGACACCAACCGCAGCCAGTCCACGAACGACGTCTATCCGACAGCGGTCAAGATCGGGCTGAGCCTCGATCTGCAGACTCTGCTCGAGGAGCTCGACCTGCTCCGGCGGGCGTTCCTGGCGAAGGCGGTCGAGTTCCACGACGTGCTCAAGGTCGGCCGCACGCAGCTGCAGGACGCCGTGCCGATGACGCTGGGGCAGGAGTTCAACGGCTTCGCCACGACCCTGGGCGAGGACTACAACCGCCTGCTCGAGAACCGGTACCTCCTGTTCGAGGTCAACATGGGCGCGACCGCGATCGGCACCGGCATCACCACGCACCCCGACTACAGCAACGCGGTGCTGCGGCACCTCCGTGAGATCACGGGACTCGACCTCGAGCTCGCGACCGACCTCGTGGAGTCCACGAGCGACACCGGCGCCTTCATGTCGTTCTCCTCGTCGCTCAAGCGCAACGCGATCAAGCTGTCGAAGATCTGCAACGACCTCCGCCTGCTCTCCTCCGGGCCGCAGGCCGGCCTCGGCGAGATCAACCTTCCGGCGCGCCAGGCGGGCTCGAGCATCATGCCGGGCAAGGTGAACCCGGTGATTCCCGAGGTCGTCAACCAGGTCGCGTTCGCGGTCGCCGGCTCCGACCTGACGGTCACGATGGCGGTCGAGGGCGGCCAGCTGCAGCTCAACGCCTTCGAGCCGGTGATCGCGCACTCGATCTTCCAGTCGATCACGTGGATGCGCCGCGCGATGCACACCCTGCGCGTCAACTGCGTCGAGGGGATCACTCCGAACCGCGAGCGGCTCGGAGCCATGGTGGGCTCGTCGGTCGGCGTGATCACGGCGCTGACCCCGTTCATCGGCTACGCCGCCGCGGCCGCCCTCGCCAAGACGGCGCTCCTGACCGGTCGCAACGTCGCCGACCTCGTGGTGGAGGCGGGGCTCATGTCGCGCGAAGAGGTCACGAAGCAGCTGTCGCCGGCGCGGTTGTCTGGGCTCGAAGCGATCACCGCCGCGATCCCGGTCGTCGGAGCGGACGCGGTCTCGGAGAAGCCGAGCGCGCCCGATCTCGACGATGTGTGAGTCCTGATTGCCCCTGCCCGCGAGTGCCGATAGCGTTCCGAGGGTCACAACCGAAAGGGCCCCGCATGTCAGACCCGCAGAACCCCGTTGACCCGCAGCAGCAGCCGGCCTCCCAGCCGCCCGCCTACCAGCCGCCGCAGCAGTACCCCGGCGCCGGTGACGCGGGTTCCGGGTACGCCGCCGCGCCGCCCGCTCCGTATGGCCCGCCGGCCACTGCGACCGTGCCGGGCAAGACGATGGGCATCGTCGCGTTCATCCTGTCGTTCTTCGTCCAGCTCGTCGCGCTGATCCTCGGGATCATCGCGCTCGTGCAGAGCAGGAAGGCCGGCCACTCGAACGGCTGGGCCGTCGCGGCGATTATCATCTCCTCGGTGCTGATGGTGATCGGAATCATCGTCGGCATCGTGGTGCTGGCCGTGTTCCTGCCGATGATCGGCGACCTCGCGCAGCAGTGCGCCGAGCTCGGCCCGGGCCGCCACGAGCTGCCGAGCGGCATCACCATCACGTGCGGCTGAGACCGCCGAACGACCTGAAGGGGGCGGCGCCGCGGACGCGGGGCCGCCCCCTTCCGCGTCTGTCCGGCCCGTCCTCAGTCGAGGATCCGGCAGTGTGTCGTGAGCGACCCGATGCCGTCGATGCCGACCGTGACCGTCGAACGGTCGCGCAGGAAGATCTGCGGGTCGCGCGAGTAGCCGGCGCCGCCCGGGCTGCCGGTCGAGATGAGCGTCCCCGGCAGCAGCGTCGCCGATCGCGACAGGTGCGACACGAGCGTCGCGACCGAGCGCACCATCTGGCCGGTCGACGCGTCCTGCATCTGGTGCCCGTCGACGATCGTCCAGATGTGGAGGTCCTGCGGGTCGGGCACCTCGTCGGCCGTGACGACGAACGGCCCGGTCGGCGTGAACCCGTCGAAGGACTTGCACCGCGACCACTGCGCCTCCGAGTACTGGATGTCTCGCGCCGTGATGTCGTTGACCACCGTGTAGCCCCACACGTGCGAGAGAGCGTCGTCGGGCGACACATCCTTCGCGGGGCGGCCGATGATGACGCCGAGCTCCGCCTCCCAGTCGATCGCCTCGCTGAGCGCCCGCGGCCACGTCGTCGTGCCCCCGTGCCCCGCGAGGGAGTTCGGCCACAGCACGAACACGGTGGGAGTCGAATCCGTCTTGAGGCCGAGCTCGCCGGAGTGCGCCGCGTAGTTGAGGCCGATCGCGAGGATCACCGGCGGGCTCAGCACCGCTGAGGCGAACGCGAAGGTGTCGAGCGGATGCCGCTCCGCCGCGCCGGCCGAGGCATCCGCCACCCGCTCGAGCAGCTCGTCGCCGCCGGCGATGAGCTCTTCGAGAGACCTCGGCGCGCCGGCGAAGAGCTCCTCGACGACGACGGCCATCTCGCCGTCGACGACTGCGAGGCGCGGCGAAGCCGACCCCGGCCGGGTGACGTGGGCGAAACGCATCCGACCAGCCTATTGGGATGTGCGGCGGGCGTGCCGCCGACCCTAGGCTGTGCGCATGACGACCAACCCGGACGGACGGCCCTCGCTCGTCCCGCCCCCGTTCCCGTCGCCGCTCGCCCAGCCGCAGATCGGTCAGGGCGCCGCCATTCCGCCGGTCGGCACCGTGCCCGCGTCGGTGCCGGTCTCCGTCCCGTCGCGGGTCGGCCGCACCGCTCCCATCTGGGTGTCGGGCGTCCTCGTCCTGCTGCTCTTCGTCCTCGCGGGGTACTTCCTCAACGCCATCGGCGCGGGGGCGTCGATCGTCGGCATGATCCTCGGGCTCATCCCGCTCGCGGGCGTCGTGATCGCCATCCGCCTCGTCGACCGCTGGGAGCCAGAGCCGCGCGGTCTGCTCGTATTCGCGGTCGCGTGGGGTGCGATCGCGTCTGTCGCGATCGCACTCGGCGTGGACCTGCTGCTGTCGGTCGCCTTCGGCCCGATCGACTCGGTGGCAGCGGATGCCGCGTCGGCGGTCATCCAGGCGCCGATCGTCGAGGAGCTCGCGAAGGGCCTCGGCCTGTTCATCCTCTTCGCGAGCGCCCGGCGCGCGTTCGACGGCCCGGTCGACGGCGTCGTCTACGGCGCGCTCATCGGCGCCGGGTTCGCCTTCACCGAGAACATCCAGTACTTCGCGATCAGCCTCATCGAAGGCGGCGTCCCGGACGTGACGGCGACGTTCTTCCTCCGCGGAGTCCTCTCGCCGTTCGCCCACGTGATGTTCACCAGCATCACCGGCCTCGCTCTCGGGCTCGCGGCGCGGCGCGGCCTCACGCCCGGCCAGGCTGTCGGCCCGTGGCTCATCGGCATGGTGGGTGCGATGGCGCTGCACGCGTTCTGGAACGGCTCCGCGGTCTTCTTCGACTTCTTCGCGCTGTACGTCACGGCGCAGGTGCCGCTGTTCGTGCTCTTCATCCTCGGCGTCATCGGCCTGCGGCGCGAAGAGGCGCGGCTCACGCGGGACCGGCTCGGGGAGTACGCGGCGGCCGGGTGGTTCACGCCGCAGGAGGTCGACATGCTCGCGACGGGTCGCGGTCGCAAGGAGGCGATGCAATGGGCCATGACCCTGCGCGGCGACCGACGGCCGATCATGCGTGAGTTCATCGCGGATGCCACGGCTCTCGCCGCGGCCCGTCAGCGGGCGATCACGGGTCGAGATCCGCACGCGATCGACGACGAGCACGAGCTCCTCCGGAAGACGGCGGCGGCGCGCGCGGCGCTGTTCGCGCTCTGATCCGAACGCTGTCGCCGGACGCGCCGCGCGGCCCTTGACACGCGGGCGACCGCCTAGGCATCCTGAAGCCAGGTCAACTCAGCGCTCGGTAGACACGCAGGCATCGCCGCGGCACCGGGCGCTGAGTCTGCCGCGGGAACGATCGCTCCGCCTCTACACTGGCGCTCGTGGACGTCGAAGCGGTCTTCACCGGCGTGGCCCTCGCCTTCGAGGGCCTCGGGGCTCTCGCGATGATCGTGGGGTTCGTGATCGCGGTGGTGCTCGGCATCCGCTCCCTCCGTCGCGGCGAAGGTGGCCACACCGCGTTCTCCGTCCTGCGCAACACGCTCGGCGCCGCGATCCTGCTGGGCCTCGAGGTGCTCGTGGCCGCGGACCTCATCCGCACGATCACATCGAAGCCCTCGATCGAGGACGCGGTGATCCTCGGACTCATCGTGCTCATCCGGACGATCCTGTCGATGTCGATCCAGATCGAGATCGAGGGCGTCGCCCCGTGGCGGCGGGCCCTGCTGACCAGCGGTGGCCGGCTTCTCGGTCAGGCGGTGGCTCGGGACCGCAGCGCCGGCGGGTCCGGGCAGGCCGAGCCGTCGACGTGACCCCTCGCGTCGACGCGCGTTGACTCCGCTGCTTCGCTCGCGTTGTATGGACGCATGAGTGACGACCGCACCAAGCCCGAGATCGATGCTCCCGTGGGTCCTGCCCCCGACGAGCTCGTCATCCGCGACATCATTGTGGGGGAGGGCGCTGAGGCATCGCCGGGCGACACCGTCACGGTGCACTACGTCGGGGTCGAGTACGAGACCGGCGAAGAGTTCGACTCGTCGTGGAACCGCGGCGAGAGCATCCAGTTCCCGCTGCGCGGGCTCATCCAGGGCTGGCAGGAGGGCATCCCTGGCATGAAGGTGGGCGGCCGCCGTGAGCTCGTCATCCCGCCGGACCTCGCGTACGGGCCGGCAGGCGGCCACTTCCTCGGGGGCAAGACCCTGATCTTCGTCATCGACCTCGTCGAGGTCGGCTGACCACAGCTTCCCGCGTTTCGCACAAGGGGCGGATGCCGCGGCATCCGCCCCTTCGTCATGCCTGCGAAACCTTGTTTGCATTCACGGGAATAGATCTGCCGAACGCGCGCGTTGGACCAAGGAGTCCGTCGCGCCCGCGGCGGCCCCGAGACGAAGGACAAGCATGACCGACACCACCACCGCCACCCCGATCGACGTTCCCGGCTACAAGGCAGGCACCTGGGTGCTCGACCCCTCGCACAGCGAGGTCACGTTCAGCGTGCGCCACATGATGATCTCGAAGGTGCGCGGCACGTTCGGGGTGAAGCGCGCGACGATCGTCGCCCCCGAGAACCCCCTCGAGGCGAAGGTGGAGGCGAGCGTCGACGTGACCTCGGTCGACACCAAGGACGAGGGGCGCGACAACCACCTGCGCTCCGCCGACTTCTTCGACGCCGAGAACCACCCGACGATGGAGTTCCGCTCGACCGGCACGCGCATCGAGGACGGCGACTTCCTCGTCGACGGCGACCTCACGATCCGCGGCGTCACCAAGCCCGTCACGTTCGAGCTCGAGTTCGGCGGCTTCGGCGTCGACCCGTGGGGCAACTACAAGGCCGGCGCGACCGCGAAGACGGTCGTGAACCGCGAGGAGTTCGGCCTCACGTGGAACGCGGCCCTCGAGACCGGTGGCGTGCTCGTCGGCAAGGATGTCACGATCACGCTCGACTTGCAGGGCGCGCTCCAGCAGGACTGACCCGACCACGAGGGCGGATGCCTCGACCCGAGCACATCGGGGCGAGGCATCCGCTTCGTCATGTCCGGGCGCGCCGCCGCAGGCGCAGGCGGTTCTGTGCGAGCAGGATGCCGAGGAAGACGACCAGCGCGCCGACGGGCTCGTTCCACGAGAGGCGCTCGCCGAGGATGAGGACGCCCAGCGCGACCCCGACGAGGGGCGTGATGTAGGTCACGGTCGACGCCCGGGTCGGACCCCACGCGCGCACGGCGTTCTGGTTCCAGATGTACGCGACACCGGTGCCGAGGCAGCCGAGCAGCACGATGCTGCCGACGACCCACACATCGAGCCGCACGGGGGACAGGACGAGCACGGGCGTGGCGAGCACCATGATCGCGGCCGCGATGCCGATGTTGAGGAACGAGAACATGAGCGCGCTCATGCCCGTGTTCGACACGAACCGCCGCATGTAGGCGAGGCTGAAGCCGTAGCACGCGGTCGCGCCGAGGATCGCGAACTGCGCGACGATGCTCTGCGCCAGGTCGAGGCCCTGCCACGGTGCGATGATGACCACGACGCCGAGGATGCCTGCCAGGATGCCCGAGATCTGGGTGAGAGTGAGCTTCTCGACGCGGAAGAGCAGGCCGGCCATGACCGCCGTCATGATGGGGGTCGTCGCGTTGTAGATGCTCGCAAGGCCCGACGTCACGTACTGCTGCGCCCACGAGAACAGCAGGAACGGGATTACGCAGAACGACACGGCGAGGACCGTCATGTGGCCGTAGAGGCGGATGCTGCGCGGCAGCGCCTCGCGCCGCGCGAGCACGAACACCCCGAGAGCGAGCGCGCCCAGCACGAGCCGCGACCACGCGACCTGCGCGGGAGCGAGGCCGGTTAGCGCGACCTTCATGAAGAGGAAGCTCGATCCCCACACGAGTCCCGCGAGGGTGAACTGGATCGCGACCGACAGGTTGGAGCCGATGCGGTCGCGTGCGACGGGGGCGGCTGGAGCGATGGCGGTGTTCACTCGGGTGACTCTAGACCCGGCCTTCGACGGCTTCGGCCGCGGGGCACTGCGACGTCCGAAATCCGCCGGTGTTCGGCCGGGGGACTACGCCGCCCGCGTCACGGCGTCGGGTGGAGCGCGTCATATTCGCGGAAGCGCGGGTTCAGGCGCACGATCAGACCGACGAGGCCGATGATGATGAATCCGCCGATCAGCGGAGGGAACCACAGCGTCGTGAGGGTCGCGAGCGTGCCCGCGTAGAGCGCGCCGACACGCGGACCGCCCGCGACCACGACCGTGAAGATGCCCTGCAGGCGCCCGCGCACCGCATCGTGGACGGCGGCCTGCATCATCGTCGACCGGTAGATCGAGCTCACGTTGTCGGCGGCGCCCGTTATCGCGAGGGCCGCGCACGCCAGGACGATGAGGGCGATGTTCGGATGCGTCGCGTCTACCGTCGGGGGAGCGAACCAGCCCAGCGCGCCCGCGCCCAGGACGAGGCCGAACAGCACCGTGGCGGCCCCGTACACCTGGATCGCACGCTGGATGCCGATGCCATGGTGCCGCACGCGGCCGATCGGGCCGGAGAAGAGGCTCGACAGGAACGCACCCGCCGCGACCGCCGCGGTCAGCGCACCGGTCGTGATCGAGCCACCGCCCAGCAGCACCGCGCCGGCCGCGGGGAACAGCGCGAGGGGGTTCCCGAATGTCATCGCGACGATGTCGAGGATGTACTGCATGCGGATGTTCGGCGCCCGCTTGAGGAAGCGCCAGCCGTCCTTGAGCGACTCGAGGCCCGGTCGCACGATCTCGCCCTCGGGGCGGATGCTGGGCAGAGCCCACAGGCCGAGGAAGAGCGACAGCATCAGAACGACGTCGATCGAGTACGTCCACGCGTAGCCCGCGAACGCGACGAGCACGCCTGCGAGGGCGGGACCGGCCATGATCATGATGCCGATCGTGATGCCCTGGAGCGCGGCCGCGGCCGGCAGCAGGTCACGCGGGATGAGGCGCGGCACGATCGCGGCGCGCGTCGTCATGACGATCGAGTTCGCGGCCGAGTTCACCGCGCTGAGCGCGTAGAGCCACGCGACGGTCTCCTGCTGCGTCCACGCGAGCACCGCGAGCAGCACCGTCGACGCGAACGTGACCACGGCGGCCAGCAGCGCCACGAGACGCCGGTCGAAGGCATCCGCGAGCATGCCGCCGTAGAGGCCCGCGAAGATCATCGGAACGAGCCCGAAGACGGCGACCATCGACACGGCGAACGTGTCCTGCGTCAGCTCGTAAACGTGGAGCATCACCGCGACGATCGTGAGCTGCCCGCCCAGCCCCGCGAGCGTCGAGCCGATCCACAGGCGTGCGAACGCGGGGCTCGTCGTGAGCGGGCGCAGGTCGATCAGGTGGTCGCGGCGGAGTCGGGGCATCCGCCTCTGTCCGGTGCCGCTCACTCGTCGACCTCGACGCGCTTGATGCGCGACGAGTGGCCGCCCACGATCTCGACGCGGCGCGGCGCGACGCCGAAGTGGTCGGCGAGCACCCGGACGACGGCCGCGTTGGCGGCCCCGTCGACGGCGCGCTCGCGCACGTACACGGTGAGGCCGTCGGCGGATGCCTCCACCAGCGGGCCCTTGCGGCTGCCCGGCTTGACGCGCACCGTGTACTTCACTCGATCGAGGCTACCTGCGCGCAGCGGCGCAGGTACCCGGCCCCATCCTCGCCCATCGGGACGCCGGATCCGCTCGATTCCGAGTCCGTCTCCGACGCTGGTAGACTCTTCAGGTTGCCGTTAGATCGGCCGCGGATAAAGAGAGCTCACGCAGAGGGCGTCGGGCGCCGCGCAACGACGAGGAAGGGGATCACTTTATGGCACTGGATGCAGAGGTCAAGAAGGCGATCATCGAAGAGTACGCGACGCACCCCGGTGACACCGGATCCCCCGAGGTGCAGGTCGCGATGCTGACGCAGCGCATCAAGGACCTGACCGAGCACCTCAAGGAGCACAAGCACGACCACCACTCGCGTCGTGGGCTGTTCCTGCTCGTCGGTCAGCGCCGTCGTCTGCTCGGCTACCTCCAGGACATCGACATCGAGCGTTACCGCAAGCTGATCGAGCGTCTCGGACTCCGCCGATAACGCGACCAGCGTTCAATCGCGCAAAACATTCTTGGAAGGCCGCCCCCAGGTGTGGGGGCGGCCTTCACCGTTGCGTGGAGCGCCCGGCGCGGGTCCGGTGTAGGAGATGACGCGAGGGCAGGACGGATGCCGCATCCGGCGTCCTGCGCCCGCACCATCTCCTACCGCGGGCACGTCGCCGGACCGCCTCGGCTCAGGGGGCCTCGGGTGCGGGGGCGGGAGTCGCGATGACGACGGACTTCGTGCGCGTGTAGTGGTGGAGGGCCTCGGGGCCGTTCTCGCGGCCGAAGCCGGAGTTCTTGACGCCGCCGAAGGTCAGCGTGGGGTCGAGCTTGCCCCACTCGTTGACCCAGATGAGGCCCGCCTCGAGCTTCTTCGAGACGCGCATCGCCTTGACGATGTCGGACGTCTGGATGCCCATCGCGAGTCCGTAGCGCGTCGAGTTCGCGAGCGCGATCGCCTCCTCCTCGGTGTCGAACGTCTGCACCGTGAGGACCGGGCCGAACACCTCCTCCTGCACGGCCTCGGCGTCGTTCGGCAGCCCCGCGATGATCGTGGGCGAGTAGTAGTAGCCGCCGTCGAGGTCGATGCGCTCCCCGCCGACGACGACCGTCCCGCCCTCGGCCTTCGCGCGCTCGACGAACCCGCTCACGCGGTCGAGGTGCCGCTGCGACACGAGCGGGCCGATGATCGTGCCCATGTCGTCGATGCGCCCGATCGGCACGTGGGGGACGGCCTGCGACAGGATCTGCAGGAACGTGTCGTGGAGCTCGCGCTGGACGAGCAGGCGCACCCCTGCCATGCAGAACTGGCCGGAGTTGAACACGAAGGCGTTGATCGTCGCGTTGACGGCGGAGTCGATGTCGGCGTCGGCGAACACGATGTTCGCACCGTTTCCGCCGAGCTCGACCATGACGGGCTTGAGCAGCTCGCCCGCCTTCGCGGCGACCTTCGATCCGACCGCCGTCGAGCCGGTGAACGCGACCATGTCGATTTCGGGGTGCTCGACGATGCGCTCGCCGAGCGCGGGGCCGACGCCGGTGATGAGGTTGTAGACGCCGTCGGGCAGACCGGCATCCGCGAAGATCTGCGCGAGGATCACGGCGGACAGAGGAGTGTCCTCGGCGGGCTTGTGCACGATCGAGTTGCCCGCCGCGAGCGCCGGCGCGATCTTCGACGCCGCGAGGATGAGCGGGAAGTTGAACGGCGTGAGCGCGCCGACCACGCCGATCGGCTCGCGCACCGTGTACTGGAACGCCGCGAGCGTCGTGTCGCGCAGCGCGCCCTCGCCGGTCTGGGCGAGTGCCGCGTAGTACTCGAACGTCTCGGCCACCGTCGGCACGTCGACGACGCGCGCGAACAGGATGGGCTTGCCCACGTCGGCGCTCTCGGCCTGCGCGAGCTCCTCGGCGCGCTCGCGGATGAGGGCGGCGACGCGGAGGAGCACGCGGGCGCGCTCCCGGCCCGAGAGGCCCGACCACACACCGCTCTCGAACGAGGCTCGTGCGGCCGTGGCCGCCGCGTCGACGTCGTCGACGGTGGCCCACGCGACATCCGCGATCTTCTCGCCCGTGGCGGGGGTGACGACGTCGTGGCGCTCGCCGCTGGAGGATTCGCGCCACTCGCCGCCGATGAACAGTCTTCCGGTGGCGATCGCGAGCATCGTGTCGGTCATGTCTTCTCCTCATCGAGATGCACGTAACGTTGGCGCCGAACGCCGCGCGTTCGGAAATCCTCAGGTAACCTGAGTTTCGCCATTATCGCACGTCTGCCACGACGGTCGACGCCGCACCAGGGAAGGGGGATCGGTGACGCCGAGTCCCGAAGCGCTGCCGCCCGCCGAGCCGCCTCTGCTGTACCTCATCAAGCAGCTCGAGCTGGCGGCGAAGTCGCGGTTGGACGAGGTGGTCCAGGCGCACGGGATCACGAGCGTGCAGTACACCGCCCTCGCGGTCCTCGCACGCAACCCCGGCCTGACGGCGGCGCGTCTCGCGCGGAACTCCTTCGTCCGCCTGCAGTCGATGGCGCAGCTCGTCGGAGCGCTCGAGGCGCGAGGGCTCGTCGAACGCCGCCGCGACCCTGCCTCCCGTCGGCAGAACCTCATCTCGATCACTGAGGAGGGCCGCACCGTGCTCGAGGCCCTCGCGGGTCCCGTCGCCGTGATCGAGGCGGAGATGCTCGCCGGTATGACGCGCGACCAGGTGACGGCGTTCGCGGCGACGCTCACGCGCATGCGTCACGCGCTGTCGGGGACGCACCCGCACTGACGCCCGCTCGGCAGCGGATCGACGCGCCGCGCGCGCTTCGTTCGGGACGGCCTCAGGCGGTGGCGGAACCGGATGCCGCGGCCCGCGCCGCGAGCAGGTCGGAGTGCCAGCGCTCGGCGACGTCCGGGTGCGCGCGCAGGCGGGACTTGAGGGCGTTCTCGCCGTACAGCGAGTGGATCGGGTTCGACGGGTCGTGCGTGACCCCGCGCGCCCGCGCGGCGAGCTCGGGCGGCAGCTCGATGAGGGGGAGCCGCTTGTCGAGCGCGGGGTTGAAGAAGAACGGCACCGAGATGCGGTCGTCGGGGGAGCGCGGCGAGGTCACCCGGTGCTTGGTGGCGATGAGATACCCCTGTGTCGCGTACTCGAGCATCTCGCCGATGTTGACGACGAAGGCGCCGGGCACCGGGGGAGCGTCGACCCACTCGCCATCCCGCTCGACCTGCAGGCCGCCCTTGCCGGGCTCGATCCACAGGAGCGTGAGCACGCCCGAGTCCTTGTGGGCGCCGACGCCTTGCTGGGGTGTCGGGTCCTCCTTGCCGGGGTAGCGGACGATCTTGATGAGCGTGGAGGGCTCGCCGAAGTGCTCGTCGAAGTACGTCTCGGGCGCGCCGAGCGACAGCGCCCACGCGCGCAGCAGCCTGCGCGCGACGCCGGAGAGGTGGTCGTGCCACTCCGAGACGACCTCGCGCAGCTCGGGCTGGGCCTCGGGCCACAGGTTCGGGCCGATGAGGCGCGCGAAGTCGGGGGCATCCGGATCATCGATCGCCTCGCGCTCGGGCCCGATGTCGATCTGCTCGCGCCAGTCGACCCTGCCCTGCGTGCGCTCGCCGCCGATGCGCGTGTACCCGCGGAAGTGCGGGCTGTTGACGTTCTCGATCGCGAGCTTGTCGGGCTCGGGCAGCGCGAAGAAGTCGCGCGCGGCGCGGTGCAGGCGTGCCTCGAGCCCGCGTGTCACACCCGTACCCGAGAGGTAGAAGAAGCCGACGTCGTGGGTCGCGGCCCGCAGCTCGTCGCGGAACCGCGCGGCCCCCTCAGGGCCTCGGTCGAGCAGGGAGAGATCGAGGATCGGCAGGCTCAGGTCGCTCATGCGCCGAGAATAGGCACGGTCGATGCCCGAGCGCTCGAATGTTGCCCGGCGTTACCGTGGGGCCATGCGCTCTGTCGTCGTACTCCGTCTCGTCGTGCCCGCGGTGTGGTTCGGACTTGTGCTGGGGCTGTCCTTCATCGAGACTCCGCTAAAGTTCGAGGCGCCGGGTATCACGCTCCCGCTCGGGCTCGGCATCGGGCGCCTCGTCTTCACCGCGCTGGCGATCGCGGGGTGGGTGCTGCTCGTGGCGATCACCGCGCTCGCGGTGCCGCGCCCGCGCGTCGACCGCGCGGCGTGGGCGATGATCGGCGCGATGTGGGTCGTGCTCGCGGTGCAGACGCTCCTGATCCGGCCGCTCCTCAGCGCGCGCAGCGACATCATCATCGAGGGCGGCGACCCCGGCCCCTCGTTCCTGCATTACGGCTACATCGCCGCGGACGTCATCCTCCTGGCGCTCCTGGTGGTGTGGGTGTCCCGCGAGGCGAGAAAGCTGCCCCTCCCGAGTTGATCCGAGGTGGGAGCGGGAGATACGGTTTGTGAGGTTCGCCTTACCTAAGGCGGATGCCCCCCGCCCCAACCTGGATTGCCGCACCCGTGCTCGCCACCTTCCTGATCGGTCTCCGCGAGGGCCTCGAAGCCGCGCTCGTCGTCGGCATCCTGGTCGCCTACGTCAGCCGCATCGGCCGGCGCGACGTGCTCCCGCGCCTGTGGATGGGCGTCGGGCTCGCGGCCGCGCTGGCGCTCGCGATCGGCGCGGTCCTGACCTTCGGCGCCTACACGCTGACGTTCGAGGCGCAGGAGCTCATCGGCGGCCTCCTGTCGCTGCTCGCGGTCGCGATGGTGACGTGGATGATCTTCTGGATGCAGCGCACCGCGCGCACGATGAAGGCGTCGCTCGAGCAGGGCGTCGATCGCGCGCTCGCGACCGGGGGACTGTGGGGCGTCGTCGTCATCGGCTTCGTGTCGGTCGCGCGCGAGGGCATCGAGACCACCCTGCTGCTGTGGTCGATGGTGCAATCGTTCGGCGACGCCCCGTCCGCGCTCATCGGGGCGCTGCTCGGGATCCTCGCGGCCATCGTCGTCGGCTGGCTCCTGGCGAAGGGCATGGTGCGCCTGGACCTGCGCCGCTTCTTCGCGTGGACGGGCGCCTTCCTCGTGATCGTCGCCGCAGGCGTGCTCGCCTACGCGATCCACGACCTGCAGGAGGCCGGCGCGCTCCCCGGGCCGTTCACTGGCGCAGCGCCGATCGACCCGGCCACCGGAGCGGTAGCCGTCGGATGGGCGGCGTTCCCGTTCGGCTGGGCGTTCGACGTGTCGCAGGCGGTTCCGCCGGGCGGCCCGCTCGCCGCCGTGCTCCAGGCGACGGTGGGCTTCATGCCCGTCATGACGTGGCTGCAGGTCATCGCGTGGCTCGGCTACATCGTCGTGGTGGGCGCGTTCTTCCTCCGCGGCCTTGCGCGCGCCGGGCGCGCCTCGGCGCCGCGTGCAGCGGGAGCCGATGGGACTCGCGGGCGTGCGCCGGCACGAGTGCCCGCTCACGCCGACACCGTCCAGAACGAAGGAGCACAGTGAACGCCCACCGCACGATCGGCACGCTCGCCGCGGCATCCGTGATCGCCCTCGCCCTCGCCGGATGCGTCGCGAAGAGCGATGCGGCTGCGACCGGCACGCTCAGCGTCACCTCGACCGGCGCCGCGTGCGACGTGTCGGCGGCGACCGCCACGAGCGGCACCCTCGCGTTCGACGTCACGAACGAGGGCGATCAGGTGACGGAGTTCTACCTGCTCGCCGAGGACGGCCTGCGGATCGTGGGCGAGGTCGAGAACATCGCTCCGGGGACATCGCGCAGCCTCACGGTCGTCGCGCAGCCGGGCGAGTACTTCACGCTGTGCAAGCCCGGCATGGTGGGCGAGGGCGTCGGACGAGCCGCCTTCACCGTGACGGGCGAGGCCGTCGCGATCGAGGGCGAGGACGCCGAGCTCAAGCAGCAGGCGGTCGACCTGTACGCCGCCTTCGTGAAGGACCAGGTCGAGCAGCTCGCACCCGCGGTCGACGAGTTCGTGGCGGCCTACGAATCCGGCGACGACGAGAGGGCGCGCGAGCTCTTCCCGCAGGTGCGCGCGTACTACGAGCGCATCGAGCCCGTCGCCGAGTCGCTCGGCGACCTCGATCCGCGCATCGACTACCGCGAGGTCGACGCGGTCGCCGAGGGCCTGGACTGGACGGGCTTCCACCGCATCGAGAAGGACCTGTGGGTGCCCGCGGAGGACGCGCTCAACGCCGACGGCGAGACGCCGGCGTGGCAGGACTGGACGCCCTCGACGCCCGACGAGCGCGCCGCGTACGGCGATCAGCTCATCGCGGATGTGCAGCAGCTCAACGACTACGTGCACTCCGGAGATTTCACCGCGGCGCTCGAGGCGCAGGGCATCGCGGGAGTGTCGAACGGCGCGATCGCGCTCCTCGACGAGGTCGCGACCGGAAAGATCACCGGCGAAGAGGACTGGTGGTCGGGCACCGACCTGTGGGATTTCCAGGCCAACGTGGAGGGCTCGAAGAACGCGTTCGAGATCGTGCGCGACTTCGCCGCGTCGCACGGCGATGAGGGCGAGGCGCTCGTCGCCGAGATCGTCGCCGGCTACGCCGACCTCGAGGCCGCGCTCGCCCAGCACGGCTCCCTCGAGGCGGGCTTCGTGAACTACCGAGAGCTGACCGGTGCAGACAAACGCGAGCTCGCCGACCTCATCAACGCCCTCGCCGAGCCGCTCTCGCAGCTGACCTCGACGATTCTGGAGTAGTCGTGGACGAAGCAGGCCTCAGCCGTCGCGGACTCCTCGGGCTCGCGATCGGCGCCGGTGCGGCCGGTCTCGCGGTCGGCGCCGGCGCCGGCACGGCCGCGGGCGTCGCGGTGGGCCGTGCGCGCGAGCGGGAGGACGCGGAGTCCGCCTACGCGTTCTTCGGCGCGCACCAGGCCGGCATCACGACCCCGGTGCAGGACCACCTGCACTTCGCCGCGTTCGACATGATGGCCCGCACGACGCGGGACGACCTCGTCTCGCTGCTCCAGGACTGGTCGTATGCCGCGTCGCGCATGACGCAGGGACTCGAGGTGAGCGCGACCGGCGCCGTCGACGGCTCGCCCGAGGCGCCGCCCGACGACACGGGCGAGGCGCTCGGACTCCCGGCGAGCGGCCTCACGATCACGTTCGGCTTCGGGCCGACTCTCTTCGAGACGGTCGAGGGCGAAGACCGGTACGCCATCGCGGCGCTGCGCCCGCGAGCGCTGGAGCGCCTGCCCGCGTTCCTCGGCGACGACCTCGACCCCGCGGCATCCGGGGGCGACCTGTGCATCCAGGTGTGCGCCGACGACCCGCAGGTGGCAGTGCACGCGATCCGCAACCTCAGCCGCATCGCGTTCGGCCGTGCGCGCATCCGCTGGTCGCAACTCGGATTCGGCCGCACGTCGCGCACGACGGCGGCGCAGTCGACCCCGCGGAACCTCTTCGGATACAAGGACGGCACCGCGAACATCCTCGCGAACGACGCGGCCTCACTCGACGAGCACGTGTGGGTCGCGGCATCCGATGAGCCGGCGTGGCTCGCGGGCGGCACGTACCTCGTCGCGCGCAAGGTCGCGATGCTCATCGAGACGTGGGACCGCGTGCGGCTGAGCGAGCAGGACGCGATCATCGGCCGCTCGAAGGGGGAGGGTGCTCCGCTGTCGGGCGGCACCGAGTACACCGAACCCGACTTCGCCACGACCGACGCGAACGGCGCGCCGGCGATCGACCCGAACAGCCACGTCCGGCTCGCGCACCCCGAGCACAATGGCGGCATCCGCATTCTCCGCCGCGGATACAACTACGTCGACGGCAACAATGAGCTCGGACGGCTCGCCGCCGGGCTGTTCTTCCTGTCGTTCCAGCGGACGCCGGAGAGCTTCATCAGGTTGCAGCGGTCGCTGTCGACCGACCTCATGGCCGAGTACATCCGTCACGTCGGCTCCGGGGTGTGGGCGATTCCGCCGGGCGCGCGCGACGGCTCGTTCGTGGGCGCCGGCCTGTTCGCGTGAGCGACCGCACGGGGGCACCGGCTCCGTAGCATCCGTCGCCCGCCGTTGCGCTCGCGCGCGCAGACCGCTATGTCTGTCTCATGACCGCGATCTCGCGTGCCGTCCTCGTCACCGGCTGCTCCACCGGCATCGGCCGTGAGATCGCAACGATGCTCGCGTCACGCGGCTGGAAGGTCTACGCGACAGCGCGAAGGCTCGAGTCGATCGCGGACCTCGAGAAGGCCGGATGCCGCACGCTCGCGCTCGACGTGACGGACGAGGAGTCCTCCCGCGCGGCGGTCGACGCGGTCGTCGCGGCCGAGGGCGCCGTCGGCGTGCTCGTCAACAACGCGGGCGTCAACGAGCTCGGGGCGACCGAGACGCTCCCCGTCGACCAGGTGCGCCGCATGTTCGAGACGAACGTGTTCGGGGCGCTGCGCCTCACGCAGCTCGTGCTGCCCGGAATGCGGGCGCAGCGGTGGGGGCGCATCGTCACGATCGGCTCGATGAACGGGCGCTGGATCATGCCCGGCATCGGGGCGTACGCGGCGACCAAGCACGCGCTCGAGGCGTTCACGGATGCGCTGCGGTACGAGGCCCGCCCGTTCGGCATCGAGGTCTCGCTCATCGCGCCCGGCATGGTGACGACTCGGTTCGGGCACGCCGCCGCCGAGCGACGTGACACCGAGCACGTCGATCCGGAGTGGGACGACTTCAACGAGCGGGTCGCCGAGCTGACGCTCGCGTGGGACCACGGCCCGCAGGCACGCCTCGCGTGCACTCCGGCCGATGTGGCCGAGCGCGTCGCGCGGGCGGTCGAGGCGAAGCATCCGCGTGCCCGCTATCGTGTCGCGCCGTCGGCGACCCTCATGCTGGGGCTGCGCCGCATGCTGTCGGAGCGTGCGTTCGAGCGGGTGCTGCGCATGCAGTTCCCCTCTCCGAAGCCGAGGCCGAAGCCGAAGCCGAAGCCGGAGCCGAAGGCGAGTGCGTAGCGCCGGCGCGGCGGATCAGCGGCGGCGCTCGTCGGGCTGCCGCGCGGGCCGCCGCGCCTCGCGCGGGCGGCGTGAGCCCGTCGGATCGCTCCGCCGCCCCTCGCGCCCCGCCAGGTGGGGATCGGCGAACAGCCACGCCGGCCGCGGCTCGACGAACGGGCGGAACACCCACCGCACGGGGCGGGTCGCGAGGCCGAGCGCGATGAGCACGGACGCCACGATCACGATCGGCAGCCACAGCCACGTCGGCTCGAGGTCACGCAGCACGCCCGACTCGCGGAAGGGGTACAGCACGAAGGAGTGCAGCAGGTAGACGTACATCGTGTACTGGCCGAAGTGCGTCCACCAGTGCGTGCCGCGCGGCACGAGTGCGAGGAACGCCGTCACGAGCACGAGGGCGATCGCGATGAGCGCGAGCCGCACGCCGCCGGCCCACCACTGCGTGCCGCCGATCGAGGAGTAGTTCTCGTCGTAGAACAGCCACCCGCCGAGGTTCATCTCGCGCCAGTCGTCGATGAAGAACCACGCGACCCACCCGGCGACCGCGAACGCGCCGACGGCACCCGCGAACACCCACCACGGCCGCCGGTCGAGCAGCCGCAGGCGGTCGACGACGTCGTGCTCGCGCAGCCACCAGCCGAGCGTGAAGAAGGGCAGCAGCCCCATCGTGCGCGAGAGCGACAGCGTCGAGTCGATGTTCGGCAGGTAGCCGGCGCCGATCGAGATGACGATCGTCCACGCGAGCGGCCAGCGCAAGAGCGCGAGGTACGGCAGCACGAGCCGGAAGATGCCGAGCGCGAGGAGGAACCACAGCGTCCACGAGGGCTGCGTCAGGTTCGGGTTCGCCTGCCCCTCGACCAGCCACTTCGTGAGGGTCCACAATGCCTCGAAGATCACGTAGGGCACGAGGATGTCGGTGATCACGCGTGCCATCTGCCGCCGGTTCGGCGAATCGGAGCGCGAGAAGTAGCCCGAGATGAGCGCGAACGCGGGCATGTGGAACGCGTAGATCACGAAGTACAGCCCGAGCGCGATGTCGGAGTCGTACGTGAGCCGCTGGAGCGCGTGTCCGAGCACGACGAGCGTGATGCAGGCGAATCGCGCGTTGTCCCAGAACGGCACTCGGCGCTTCGCCCGCGGCGTGCCGACGCCCCCCGTCGCCGGCGAGGCGGGGGATCCGGATGCCGCGGCCGCGGCCGCGTTCTGTGAATCGGTCATGGCGGCGAAGCCACACTATCCCCGCTTCCGCGCGGGCGAGAGGGGCTTGACCGCGTGCCGTCCGCGGCGTGCCGTGCGACGCGCCGCCCGCTGTCCGGGGCCGCGAGGCTGTAGTCTCATCGGCGCGATGACCACGATCGACGACGCGCTTGCGCGCGACCAGGTGATTCCCGACATCGACTGGCGCACGTTCCCTCCCGGCTCGGTGCGCGAAGCCGTGCCGGCTCCGAGCGGTCCGCTCGCCCGGGTGGCCCTCGGCGACCCGAGTGCGCCGCGCGTCGTGCTCGTGTCGGGCTTCGCCGGCTCGAAGGAGGACTTCCTCCTGATGTTCCCGCTCTTGGCCGCGGCGGGCTATCGCGTCGAGTCCTACGACCTCGCGGGGCACTGGGAGTCGGTCGAGGCGGGGCCGCACAACCTCGTCCCGCCGCGCGACCGCTTCGACTACCGGCTGTTCGTCGACGATCTGGTCGCGGTGCTCGAGGACGGCCCGGCCCCCGCGCACGTGCTCGGCTACAGCTTCGGCGGCATCGTCTCGGAGCTCGCCCTCGTCGAGCGGCCCGACCTCTTCTCGAGCCTCACGCTCATGTCGTCGGCGCCCGCAGTCGGCCAGGTGTTCCGCGGCGTCCGGCACATCGGGCCGCTGTCCGATATGGACCCGCACAAGGCGGCGGGGCTGATCCTGTGGGGCATCCGCTACAACCTCAATCGGTCGCCCTCGCAGCGCATCTCGTTCGTGCGCGACCGCATGGACGTCACGCGGCGCGAGGCGATCGACGATGTGGTGCGCCTCATGATGGACACTCCCGACGTCCTCGACGAGATCGCCGCCATCGACATCCCGAAGCTCATCGTCGTCGGCGACAACGATCTGTGGCCCACGGCGCAGCACGTCGAGTACGCGGCGCTCATCGGTGCGCGCATCGCGGTGTACCCGACGGGCCACGCGCCGTGCGAGGCGACGCCGCACCAGGTCGTGCGCGACATGCTCGCACTGTTCGCCGAGGCGTGAGCAGAGCGTCCTGAGCCGTTCGGGGGCTTCGGGAATAACCTTGGCGCGTAGGCGTTGCACGAGTTACATTCATTTGCATAGATACGGATGCTCCGGCATCCGAGAGCGGAAGAGATCGTGAACGACACCAGCAGCACGTGGCCGGGGATGCAGTTCGGCATCTTCACCGTGAGCGACATCACGCCCGACCCCACCACGGGCCGCACGCCGAGCGAGGCCGAGCGCATTCAGGCGACCGTCACCATCGCCAAGCACGCCGAAGAGGTCGGTCTCGACGTCTTCGCGCTCGGCGAGCACCACAACCCGCCGTTCTGGTCGTCGTCGCCTCCGACGACGCTCGCCTACATCGCTGGCCAGACCGAGCGGCTCATCCTCTCCACCGCGACGACGCTCATCACCACGAACGACCCGGTGAAGATCGCCGAGGACTACTCGATGCTGCAGCACGTCTCGCAGGGGCGCATGGACCTCATGCTGGGCCGCGGCAACACCGGCCCGGTGTACCCGTGGTTCGGCAAGGACATCCGCCAGGGCCTGCCGATCACGCTCGAGAGCTACAACCTCCTGCACCGCCTGTGGCGCGAGGACGTCGTGGACTGGGAGGGCCAGTTCCGCACGCCGCTGCAGGGCTTCACAGCCACGCCCCGCCCTCTCGACGGCATTCCGCCGTTCGTGTGGCACGGGTCGATCCGCACCCCCGAGATCGCCGAGCAGGCCGCGTACTACGGCGACGGCTTCTTCGCGAACAACATCTTCTGGCCGAAGGAGCACTACCAGCGGCTGATCGCCCTGTACCGCCAGCGCTACGCCCACTACGGCCACGGCACTCCCGAGCAGGCGATCGTCGGCCTCGGCGGCCAGGTGTTCATGCGGTCCAACTCGCAGGACGCCGTGCGCGAGTTCCGCCCGTACTTCGACAACGCGCCGGTCTACGGGCACGGCCCGAGCCTCGAGGACTTCACCGAGATGACGCCGCTCACCGTCGGCTCGCCGCAGCAGGTCATCGACCGTTACGCGGCGATGCGCGACTCGTTCGGCGACTACCAGCGCCAGCTCTTCCTCATGGACCACGCGGGGCTGCCGCTTAAGACCGTGCTCGAGCAGCTCGACATCCTGGGCGGCGAGGTGGTGCCGGTGCTGCGCAAGGAGCTGCAGAAGAACCGCGCTGCCGACATTCCGGATGCCCCGACCCACGCCGCGCGAGTGAAGGCGACCTACGGCGACGGCGAGCCGCGCCAGGCCGTGCCGGGCGAGAACCGCGGTGACAACCTCACCGCCGGGTCTCCGTACCAGGACGCCCACGCGACGATGCCCGTCGCCGCCGCGGGCGCCGCGTTCGGGGTCGCAGCCACCGCCGCCAACCGGGCGGCGAGCCAGCGAACCGAGACGAGCCGATGACCGCCCGTCGCATCGCCGTCATCTCGGCGGGGCTGTCGAACCCGTCGTCGACGCGCATGCTCGCCGACCGCCTGACGGCCGCGTCCGCTGCAGCCCTTCGCCGGGCTCAGGGGCCGGATGGGGAGGGCATCGAGATCGAGGTCGACGTGTTCGAGCTGCGCGACTACGCGCACGACATCACGAACAACCTCCTCACGGGATTCGCGCCTCCGGCCCTCGAGTCGATGATCAACGCGGTCGTCTCCGCCGACGCTCTCATCGCCGTCACGCCGATCTTCTCGACGAGCTACTCGGGACTGTTCAAGTCGTTCATCGACGTGCTCGACCCCGACGCGCTCACCGGCAAGCCCGTGCTCATCGGCGCGAACGCCGGGACGGCGCGGCACTCGCTCGCCATCGATTACGCGATCCGTCCTCTGTTCGCCTACCTGCACGCCGAGCCCATCTCGACGGGCGTGTTCGCCGCCTCGAGCGACTGGGGCGGCTCGGGCGACCAGGTCGCGTCGCTGTCGGAGCGCATCGACAAGGCCGCGCGCGAGTTCGCCGACGCGATCGCGCGCAAGGACCCGGCGACCGCGTCCGACCCGTTCGACCCGGAGAGCTACCTCGGCGAGGGCCGCTCGTTCGGTCACCTGCTGGGTGGCCTCGCGGGAGAGTAGGGCGCCCGGCGGACGCCGGTCGAGGTCACCGCAGCACGATGTCGTCGACTGTGCGGAGGGGCCGCCACGCGGCCTCTCCGCGCACCGTCGTCCGCGGCAGGACATCGGCATCGACGAGCGGCCCCGCGTCGATCCCGGCGAGTCGCTCGACATGTGCGATCGGGGCCTGGAACGTGCGGAACCCGCCGAGCGGCGCGACCGTCAGCGCGCCCTCACTCACGTCGAGCAGCTCCGACTGATCGAGCACGAACCCCGCCGCTCTCAGGCGCCCACCGGGCGACGCATCCGCCCACGCGACGATCTTCCAGAACCGGCGTGGGATCCCGACGGCGCGGTACACGGGGTCGTCGTCGGCCAGCACGGGTGCCGTGAAGGCCGAGATGCGCTGGTCGGTGGCATCCGCGTATTCGAGCACGTGGTCCTCGAGACCCAGCCACAGGTCCTTCGACTGATTGAACGCGCTCGCCTGCGGAGCCGCGTTCGGGTAGAAGAAGGTCGCGGCCATCGCAGTGCGCGCTTCGGCGGGAGTGCCCCAGCCGGGGTCCCGCCGGCGCACGAGGTGGCCGCGGTCGAGGTCGTTGCGTGCGTAGAGCTCGGGGCCGGTCTGCGCCGCCGCGGGAACGCGCTCGTCGAGCCGCCACTCGCCCTCGCGCGGAAGGTCGAGCAGCGTCGCGCCATCGACGTTCACGCCCGTGACGCGCGCGAGGCGCCGCCGCGTGTCGAGGAGCACGGTGAACCGCGGGTAGGCGAGCTCGCGCAGCTCGCCCGGAACGGTGGCACGGGGGAGTGGCACGCGGATGCCGAGGAACTCCTCGTCGTACACGGGCCCTACACGTACCCGAAGACCACGGGGAAGATCGCCACGACGACCGCCGCCCACGCGAGGTACACCGGCAGGTAGGCGGTCTGCCACGACTCGAGCGTGGCGAAGCGCTCGCGCCCGAACACGAACCGCGTCTGCAGCCACGTCGCCCCGACGAGGTTCACGAGCAGGATCAGGTTGAGCCCGAGCGACGCGAGTTTGTTCGGACTCGAACCGTATTCCGCGATGCGGCCGACCATCGACACGAGCACGAGCACATCGACGACGAGCACGCTCGCCAGCAGCACGATCTGGAGGCGGTCGAACCAGCCCGGAGGCCGCAGCGGATCGCGCGCCGAGAGCGAGTAGAGCAGAAGCGCCAGCGCGAAGATCACGACGACGTCGAAGATGATCAGCAGGTCGCGCTCGCCGAACACGACGATCGTGCCCTCGCTGCTGGCGAGCACCCCCTGCACGATCCACGCGCCGATCAGCGCCAGCAGCAGGAGCGTGAAGAGGGGAGAGAAGACCTTCGTCAGCACGGGGGCGATGTTCTCGACCACGCTCTGCTTCGCCTCGACGAGCCACGCCGCCACGAGCACCGCGCCGGCGGCGCCGCACGGCAGCAGCCACTCTCCGACGAACGGCTGCGCGTCGATGCCGATCGACCCGAACACCCCCAGCGTGATCGCGATGATCACCGCGCCGCCGAGGGCGATGAGCGCGTAATACACGAGCCATTCGCCCGAGAACCGGATGAAGTCCATACGCGCGCGGCTCGAGCGCCATGCCCCGCCGGCGTAGGCGATGCCGACGACGAGCCACATCGCCACGATCGCGTGCATCGCCGACAGCGCCTGCGTCATGCCGTCGGGCTCGAACGGGTACGCGTTCAGAACGACGGCCGTGACCGCGAACGGCACGAGCACCGCGACGGTCGTCACGACGCTCGCGCGGCGGCGCACGAGGAAGTGGATCGCGAGGAACGGCAGCACGAGCACGCTCGTGTTCACGAGGGCGGCCGTGGGTCCGCCCGGCAGGAGCACGGACGCGAGGCGGACGGCCAGTGCGGCACCGACGGCGAGACCGAGTGCCAGCCAGAGAGTGCGCGGGTCGGATGCCTCGGGCGCGGCATCCGGCATCACCAGGTGCTTCCACAGCCGTTCGGAATGCTCGCGAGCGAACTCCTGGGACAGCTCGTCGAGCCGACCCATGCGCTTGACCGCGATGAGGAACGCCTCGTCGGGGGCGAGGCCGGACGCCTGGAGCCCGTCGATCTGGTCGCGCAGATGGCTCTCGAGCTCGTCGACGTCGCGCGCGATCGCGTCGCGCCGCGAGACGAACTCCCGCCATTGCGCGATGCGTTCCTCGAGCTGCTCGCCTCCGGCCATCCCAACCCCTCCTGACGTGCTCATGCCGCCCACGCGAGAGCCACTCGCGCGCTCCCGCGGTCGTCCCACACGCGCTTGAGCGCGGCGCTGGCGACCTCCCATTGCCGGCGCTGGTCCGCGATGGCGGCGTGGCCGCTCGCGCTCAGCCGGTAGTGACGCCGCCGGCGGCCCGTGGGGGACATGCCCCACGACGCCTCGACGTAGCCGAGCCGCTCAAGGCGGTGGAGCAGCGGATAGAGCATGCCGTCGCTCCACTCGAGCTCACCGTCTGAGAGCTCGCTCACGCGCTGGAGGATCGCGTACCCGTACGACTCGCCCTCGGCCAGGATTCCGAGCACGAGGGGCGTCGCGACCGCCGCCACGAGGTCCTTCCCGATGCGCACCGTGTCACCTCCGTATACCTAGAACTGCTAGGTACATAGAACTACAAGGTAACACGCGAGTGCGGGCGAATTCACGCGGCACGCGCGCCGGCCGGGCGGCCCGTCGCCGCCATCGTCACGGCGAGCACGAGTGCCGCGGCCGCGACCACGAGCGAGAGCACGATCCAGTCGTCCGCTCCCACCGATCCCGAGAACGACAGGCCGACGACCGCCGCCGCCGAGATGCAGCCGATCGACCGCGCCGTCTGGAAGAGCCCGGCCGCCTGGCCGACGATCGCGGGCGGCGCCGTGCGGTAGAGCGACTGCGTGAGCGAGATGAGCACGAACGCGTACGGGATGCCGACGGCCGCCATGACGAGCAGGACGATCCACCATTGCGGCGACAGGGCGAGCAGCGGGAGCGCCGCGGTCGCCACGACGAGCCCTGCGCCGCCCGCGAGCATCGTGCGGCGGACGCCCCACCGGTCGATGAGGCGCTCGATCGGGCGGGCGAGCACCGCGTTGAACGCCGCGAGCGGCACGAGCATGACTCCCACGATCGCGGTCGAGTACGACGCGTCCTCCTCGAGGTACTGCGGGATGCCGAAGAGCGTGCCGTACAGCACGACGTTCGCGATGACGAAGAGGACGTAGACGCGCACGAGCGGCAGGTTCGCGGCGAGGAGCCGAAGATCGATGAAAGGAACGCGCGCTCGCGGCTCGCGCCATGCGAAGAGCGCGCAGGCGACGACCGCGACGGCCAGCAGCGGCCATTCCGGCCCGTCGGGGAGGGCGAGCAGGAACATGAGCGTCGCGGCGACCGTCGCCGCGAACGCGACCAGGCCCGGGATGTCGGACTCGCTCAGCGTCCGCCGGAGCGGAACGCGGTCGCGGGGCTCGTCGCGCGGGATGAGGACGCGCGTGCTGACGATCGCAAGCGCCGCGAGCGGCACGTTGATCCAGAAGACCGCCTCCCAGCCCGCCGCAAGGATGAGCGCACCGCCGACCACGGGCCCGAT
Source organism: Microbacterium immunditiarum (assembly GCF_013409785.1). NCBI lineage: Bacteria > Bacillati > Actinomycetota > Actinomycetes > Micrococcales > Microbacteriaceae > Microbacterium > Microbacterium immunditiarum. The sequence continues at coordinate 3,021,850 of NZ_JACCBV010000001.1, read as the reverse complement.
GGCAGCCGCGCTCGTGTCGATGAGCTGGATCCGTCCGATGATCCGGGCCGCGTCGAAGCCGCCCCGTGGTGCGAGCGAGCGCAGGAGCGCGGCGGCGGACGGGAACGCGGCGGCCGTGCCGACCGCGAGAACGACCCGCGCGACGCACACCCACTCGAGAGACGGTGCGAACGGACCCGTGGCGCCCGCGATCGCGACGACGATCATGCCGAACGTGAAGACGCGATGGGCGCCGTACCGGTCGGCGAGCCGCCCCATGAGCGGCTGCAGCACGGCTGACGTGAGGTAGAAGACGGTGATGACCCACGTGACGGTCGCCACGTCGACCGAGAACTCGCGGCGAAGCGTGGTCAGGGCGACCGCGATCATGCCCGAATTCAGCGCACTCAGCGCCGTGCCCGTGCACAGCGCGGCGACGATCCAGGCGGCACCGGCCCGCGCCGGCGACTCCCGGGCCGAGGGGTCAGTCGTCAGGGTCGATCTCCCCGGCCTCGATGGCCGCCTCGCGGCCCTCGAGCTCCTGGTCGTCGAACTCCTCTTCGACCGACTCGAGCGGGTCGATCGTCGGCGGCGGAAGCTCCAGCTCGTCCTCGTCGTCGATCGGCACCTCGCGCTCGTCGTCGGGGATCCGTTCGCGGAAGTCGCTCATGTCACTCCTCGCCTTCCGGCGGCAGATCCGCGGCGTCGACGTCCTCCAACGGAGCGGCGCCGGGGTCGGAGCCGTCGAGGTCGGGCAGTTCGCCGGCGTCGCCGGAGATCTCGTGGAACGTCGGATCGAAGACCATCGCCGTGCTCCTTCGCGTCATCCGCTCTTGCGGCGGAACTCTCGCTTCGTGATCGCGCCGTGCGTGCCGTGGACGGACGAGTCGCCGTCCAGGTGCGCTTCGCCCTCGCGGTGCTGCGCGTTCTTCTTGTCGAGTGCTTCTTTGAACTTGCGCTTCATCTCATCGGATGCCGCGCCCGCCGGCTTGTCGTCGGTGCTCATGCCCCCACCCTAGGGGTGCCGCCCACGGGTCGCCACCTGCGCGGAATACCCCCAGGTGGGTGGCCAGAAGCCGCACTGCTAGGATCGACAAGGCTGCCTTCGCGGCATCCGCTCAACTCAAAATGAGCCTCACGGAGCAGGCCGGCAGGAAGCTGGTCCCCTGTGGTGGGTTCCCCGACGCGATGCGGCGGGTGATCTTCGACTGGTGACCAGCGCTGGCGAGTCCCGCGGCGATGCCGCGCGTCGAGATCTGCCTGTTCCTGCTCCTTCGATAGACCCTCGTCCGGCAGACGGCCGGGCGAGGCTAAACAAAGAAGGAGAGACCTCTTGGAAGGTCCTGAAATCACGTTCGCCGAAGCCGTCCTCGACAACGGACGCTTCGGCACCCGCACGGTCCGGTTCGAGACCGGACGACTGGCCCAGCAGGCCCAGGGCGCCGTGGCGGCGTACCTCGACGAGGAGACGATGCTCCTGTCGGCCACCAGCGCCAGCAAGCAGCCCCGTGAGGGCTTCGACTTCTTCCCGCTGACGGTCGATGTCGAGGAGCGCTCGTACGCGGCCGGCAAGATCCCCGGCTCGTTCTTCCGTCGCGAGGGCCGTCCCTCCACCGACGCGATCCTCGTGTGCCGCCTGATCGACCGCCCGCTGCGTCCGTCGTTCGTCGACGGCCTGCGCAACGAGGTCCAGATCGTCGTGACGGTGCTCTCGATCGCGCCGGGTGAGTTCTACGACGCGCTCGCGATCAACGCGGCATCGCTGTCGACCCAGATCTCGGGCCTGCCGTTCTCGGGTCCGATCGCGGGCGTGCGCCTCGCGCTCGTTCCAGGCCACGGCGAGCACTCCGACCAGTGGGTCGCGTTCCCGAACACGAAGGTCCTCGAGGACGCCGTGTTCGACCTCGTCGTCGCGGGCCGCGTGCTCGAGGACGGCGACGTCGCGATCATGATGGTCGAGGCCGAGGCGACCGAGCACAGCTGGAACCTCATCAAGGCCGGCGCCACCAAGCCCAGCGAGGAGATCGTCGCTCAGGGCCTCGAGGCGGCGAAGCCCTTCATCCGCGAGCTCGTGGCCGCGCAGAACGTCGTGGCGAACGCGGCGGCGAAGGAGATCCAGCCGTATCCCGTGTTCCTGCCCTACAGCCAGGAGACCTACGACTTCGTCGCCGCCCGCGCGTACGACGAGCTCGTGCCGGTGTACCAGATCGCCGACAAGCAGGAGCGTCAGAACGCCGACGACGCGATCCGCGAGCGGGTCAAGGGCGAGCTCATCGCCGCGGTCGAGGCGAACGAGCTTCCTGCCGTCGCGACGATCGAGTTCTCGGCCGCCTACAAGTCCGTGACCAAGAAGATCGTGCGCGGTCGCATCCTCACCGAGAGCGTCCGCATCGACGGTCGTGGCCTCGCCGACATACGTCCGCTCGACGCCGAGGTGCAGGTCATCCCGCGCGTCCACGGCTCGGCGATCTTCCAGCGCGGCGAGACCCAGATCCTGGGCGTCACCACGCTGAACATGCTCAAAATGGAGCAGCAGATCGACTCGCTGTCGCCCGTCACGCACAAGCGCTACATGCACCACTACAACTTCCCGCCCTACTCGACGGGTGAGACGGGTCGTGTGGGCAGCCCCAAGCGCCGCGAGATCGGCCACGGATTCCTCGCCGAGCGCGCGCTCGTCCCGGTGCTGCCGTCGCGTGAGGAGTTCCCCTACGCGATCCGCCAGGTGTCCGAGGCGCTGGGCTCGAACGGCTCGACGTCGATGGGCTCGGTGTGCGCGTCGACCCTGTCGCTGCTCAACGCCGGTGTGCCGCTGCGCGCTCCGGTCGCGGGCATCGCGATGGGGCTCGTGTCCGACGAGGTGGACGGCCAGACGCGCTACGCCGCGCTGACCGACATCCTCGGCGCCGAGGACGCGCTGGGCGACATGGACTTCAAGGTCGCCGGCACGAGCGAGTTCGTCACGGCGATCCAGCTCGACACGAAGCTCGACGGCATCCCGTCGTCGGTGCTGTCGGCGGCGCTTCAGCAGGCCAAGGACGCGCGCATGCGCATCCTCGATGTCATCAACGCGGCGATCGACGGTCCCGACGAGATGGCCCCGACGGCCCCGCGCGTGATCAGCGTGCAGATCCCGGTCGACAAGATCGGCGAGCTCATCGGCCCCAAGGGCAAGACGATCAACGCGATCCAGGACGAGACCGGCGCCGAGATCTCCATCGAGGAGGACGGCACCGTCTACATCGGCGCGACCGACGGCCCGTCGGCCGAGGCCGCGCGCGCCCAGGTGAACGCGATCGCCAACCCGACCAACCCCGAAGTCGGCGAGCAGTTCCTGGGCACGGTCGTGAAGATCGCGACCTTCGGCGCGTTCATCTCGCTCCTGCCCGGCAAGGACGGCCTGCTGCACGTCAGCGAGGTCCGCAAGCTCGCCGGCGGCAAGCGCGTCGAGAACGTCGAGGACGTGCTGGGCGTCGGGCAGAAGCTGCTCGTGCGCATCACGAAGATCGACGACCGCGGCAAGCTGTCGCTGGAGCCGGTGCTCGAGGAGGCCGACCAGGAGAGCCGTGCGGTTGCGAGCGTCGGCCCCGAGGCTCCTGCCGAAGGCTGATCGCAGTTCGGATCCCGGATGCCCGCCCCTCCCGTTTTGGGCAGGGGCGGGCATTCCCGTCTTCGGTCCACACCGGCTCCTGTCCTCCGAATGGGGGACGGCCCGCGGCATCCGTGACTCATCGTGATGCAAGCGTTACGCAATGTTTACCGTAGGTTCCCCTCAACGTCCGGTGTTGTCTGTGGCCTGTCCTAGCCTGTAGTTACGTGCCGGGGGGCACAAAGGCATCAAAAGGTCACGATTCGTCCTCTAGGACATCGTGAGGGGGTGTGGCACATGGCTTACTTCGACGTCGATTCGAAGCGAACGACGACGCATCTGGCCGGCGTGGCAGTGGCCGCACAGGCGACGGATGCCGCGGCGCCCCCTGCTCCGCACCCGTCCGCGCCCATCCCGGTGCAGGGTCCCTCCGTCGGCGAGAGCGTCCGCGTCCGACTCGGCGAGACCGGGCTCGACGTCTTCCCGCTCATCCTCGGCGGCGCCGAGTTCGGCTGGAACGTCGACCTGGAGTCCAGCCACGCGATCATCGACGCGTTCATCGAGCTGGGCGGCAATGCGCTGCACACCGCCGACAGCTTCTCGGGAGGCCGCAGCGAGCACATCGTCGGGCAGTGGCTGCACTCGCGCGGCATCCGCGACGACATCGTGCTCATGGTGCGCGTCGGCGGCAACCCCGACCACCCCGGCCTCGGCCCCGTCAACCTCGTGCGTGCGGTCGAGTCGTCGCTCACGCGCCTGCGCACCGATCGCATCGACGTGCTGTACCTCGACGCGACGGCCGACACGTCCACCGCGCTCGAAGACACGCTCGCGACGGCGGAGTGGCTCGTCGAGTCCGGCAAGATCGGGTCCCTCGCGGCGATCGGCTACTCGGCCGCGCAGCTCGTCGAGGCGCGCATCTTCGCATCGGCGGGCTTCCCGCGCATCACGGTGCTCGACGTCCCCTACAACGTCCTGCGCCGCCACGAGTTCGACGACGACCTGCGGCTCGTCGCCGGTGCGCAGGGCATGGCCGTGACTCCGTCGCACGCGCTCGAGCACGGCTTCCTCGCGGGCCGGCACCGCACGCGCGTACGCGGTGCGCTCTCGGTGCGCGGCGCTCAGCTCGCGGCGAACCTCAATCGGCGCGGCAGCCGCACGCTGCGCGCGCTGGACGCGGTCGGCTCCGAGCTCGGGGTGCCCGACGCCGCGGTCGCGGTGGCTTGGCTGCTCGCGCAGCGGCTCGTGACGGCGCCGATCATCAACGCGTTCGCTCCGCAGCACGTCGAGGAGCTCGTGCAGGGTGTGGGCGTCCGCCTCAACCGCGCGCAGCTCGCCGACATCGGTCGCGCGTCTGAATAGTCCTCGGGCTGTCCACAGTCCGTGCGGACGGGCGGGCTCGTGCGTGACGTTGTCGTAGGGTGGAGGGGTGCCTCCGAGCGCGCAATCCCCCCGACGAAGTGAGCTGGTGTGACGCACTACATCTACCTCGTGCGGCACGGCGAGCATCAGGACGCCGAGCACGGTCTCGCCGACGGACCCCTCTCGCCGCGCGGCCGCCGACAGGCCGCGCTCCTGGCCGATCGCATGTCCGGCGTGCCGTTCGACGCCGTGTGGCACTCGCCCCTCGAGCGCGCGAGCCAGACCGCGCACGCGGTGGCCGACCGCATGCCGTCGGTGAACCCCGAGCCCTCGGCGCTCCTGTTCGACTGCGTCCCGACCGGCATGACCCCCGAGACGCCGGCGGCGTTCGAGCCCTTCTTCGGCGGCGTCACCGACGCCGAGATCGAAGCGGGGCGCGCGCAGATGGGCGACGCCGTGAGCGAGTTCCTCGTGCGCCGCCCGGGCGAGGTGCACGAGCTGCTCATCACGCACAACTTCGTCATCGCATGGTTCGTGCGCGAGGTCCTGCAGGCGCCCGAGTGGCGGTGGATGACGCTCAACCAGGCGCACTGCGGCCTCACCGTCATCGCGCAGAAGCAGGGCCGCCCGTGGACGCTCGTGTCGCACAACGACATGGCGCACCTGCCCGTCGAGCTGCGCACCGGCCTGCCCGAGGCCTACCCCGTCTGACGTTGTTCAGGCGAGCGATTTGGCGTACCAGCGGGTCGCGTTCGGGTTGTCGTTGTACGGCTCGATCTGCGTGAACCCGCTCGCCGCGTAGAGACCGCCCGCGGCCTCGAGGGTGTGGTGGGTGTCGAGCACGAGCTCGGCGGCGCCCCATTCGCGCGCCCGGCGCTCGAGGTCGGCGAGGAGCATCCGGCCCCATCCTCGCCCGCGCGTCGCGGGGGCGAGGTACAGGTGCTTGACCTCGTAGCGGATGCCCGCAGGGCCGTCCGGGACGCGGCGGATGCCGCCGCAGCCGACGGGCGTGCCGTCGTCGTCGCTCACCATCACGAACACTCCGGCCGGCGGCTCGAAGGCCGCGGGATCGGGGAACACCGTGCGGTAGCCGCCGCCGGGGAAGATCTCGGCGCGCAGCGCGAAGTAGTCGGCGAGGAGGGCATGCGCTTCGGGTGAGTCGACGGATGCCTCGACGATTTCGGCCATCCTTCGATCCTAGGTCGGCCGGTCGGCGTCTCCTCGTGCGCGATTAGGCTGGACGCATGACGACGCGCGTGGCCATCGTGGGCGGGACAGGCAAGCTCGGCGGGATCATCCGCTCCGTCGTCAAGGCCGAGGACGGCTTCGAAGTGCACTCCGTGTTGTCATCGCGATCCACGCTCGACGAGCTCGACGGCGCCGACCTCGTGGTCGACGCGTCGTCGCCGGCCGTCTCGATCGACGTCGTGCGCGGGGCCATCGATCGCGGCATCAACGTGCTCGTCGGGACATCGGGATGGTCGGCCGAACGCATCGCGCTCGTGCGCCCGCTCGTGACCGCCGCGGGCACCGGCGCGGTCTTCATCCCGAATTTCTCTCTGGGGTCGGTGCTCAGCACGGCGCTCGCCGCCGCGGCGGCACCCTTCTTCCGGTCGATCGAGATCGTCGAGGCGCACCGCGAGACGAAGATCGACTCGCCGAGCGGCACCGCCGTGCGCACCGCGGAGCTCATCGCGGCGGCGCGCGGTGCGGTCGGCCCCGTCGAGTCGCCGCACGTCGATCAGCGCGCCCGCGGTCAGCAGGTCGCGAGCGTGCCTGTGCACTCGCTGCGCCGCCCGGGGGTCGTCGCCAAGCAGGACGTGATCCTGTCCGGGCCGGGGGAGTCGGTGACGATCACGCACGACACGCTGGATCCCGCGCTCGCGTATGCGCCCGGCATCCGCATCGCCCTCCGCGCGGCGCGCGACGCCCGGGGCGTCACCGTCGGCCTCGACAGCTTCATCGACCTCGGCGTACGCGTGCCCGGCGTGGTCGAGGAGCCGCCCGTGAGCGACGGAGACGTCTCGGGCCAGGTCGCCGGCGTGACCCCCGCATGAGCGCGCGCATCGGGGTCGTCGTCATGGCGGCCGCGCTCGCGCTGTACATCCTGCTCGTCGGGCAACGGGCGGTCCTGCTGCTCATGAGCGGTGACGCGGTCGGCGTCCTGATGGGCGTCGCCCTCGTCGTGCTTCCGCTCATCGCGGCGTGGGGTCTCGGGCGCGAGCTGTGGTTCGGGTTCCGGGCCGAGCAGCTCGCGCGCCGCCTCGAGGCAGAAGGGGCCCTGCCGAGTGAAGAGGTGGCGGTGCGCCCGAGCGGCCGCGTGATGCGCGAGGACGGCGACGCCGTCTTCCCGAAGTACCGCAGTGACGTCGAGGAGAACCCAGCGGACTGGCGCGCCTGGTACCGCCTCGCGCTCGCGTACGATGCGGCCGGCGACCGGCGCCGTGCGCGCGAGGCCGTGCGGCGGGCGATCCGCCTCGAGTCGGGCGAGCGGAAGGCCGCGGCCGGGAGCTGAGGCCCCGGCGGGCCCGTCCCGAGCCGGGCCGGCGTCAGTCGGCAGCCGGCACCGCCGCGGCGACCGCGTCCTCGACACGGGGGTGCCGGAACGTGAAGCCGGACGCCTCGAGCTTCTCGGGCACGACGTGCATGTCGGACGTGAGCAGCGCGTCGGTCGCGTCGCGGCCGAGCACGAGCCGCATGCCCCACTCGGGCGCGCGTACGAGGTACGGCCGGTTCATGCGCCGCGCGAGCGCGAACCCGAGGTCGTTGGCCGTGGCGCGCGTGGGTCCCGTGAGGTTGACGGGTCCCTCGAGACCTGAGTCGATGACGTGACGGATGCCGCGCACCGCGTCCTCGAGCGAGATCCACGGCCACGCCTGTGTGCCCCGTCCGACAGGGCCGCTCGCACCGACGCGGGTGAGGAGCATGAGCGGCTTCAGGATGCCGTCCGCGTGCACGATCGGCGCCGTCCGCAGCACCGCGACGCGCGCCCGCGTGCCCGCCGCGAAGGCGGCCGTCTCCCATTCGCCGCACAGATCCGCGAGGAACGACTCGCCACGCGGGGAGTCCTCGGTCAGCCGCCGGCCGGGAGCGGAGCCGTAGTAGCCGACCGCCGACGCGGAAACGAAGGGCGGGGCATCCGGCCCCACTTCTCGCACGGCGCGCGCGATCGCCTGCGTCGGCGTGATGCGCGACCACAGGAGCGTGTTCTTGTACTTCCCCGTCCACGGGAAGCGGCCGATGCTCGCGCCGTTGAGCCCGACGACGGCGTCCGCGCCATCGAGCACGGCCGGGTCCAGCGGCTCGGGGCGGCTGAGCCACTCGACCTCGTCCGGATCCTCGGCGGGCCGCCGGACGAGCCGGGTCACCGCCACGCCGTCCGCACGAAGACTGTCGGCAAGCGCGCGCCCGATCAGGCCGGACGCGCCGCCGATGACGACGCGCCGGCCACGACCGGGTTCAGGCAAGTGTCGCCTCGAGGGTGATCTCGACGCCGGCGAGCGCCTGCGAGACCGGGCACCCGACCTTCGCCGCCTGCGCGATGCGCTCGAAGTCCTCGGGCTCGATGCCCGGCACGACCGCGTTGACGTTGAGGTGGCTGCCGGTGATGCCGGTGCCCGGCGTGAACGTGACGGATGCCGTCGTGTCGATCGACTCGGGCGGAGTGCCGTTCTGAGTGAGCTCGTGCGACAGCGCCATGCTGAAGCACGATGAGTGCGCCGCGGCGATGAGCTCCTCCGGAGTCGTCGTGGAGCTCGACCCCTCGCTGCGGGCCTTCCAGTTCACATCGAACGTGCCGGTGCCCGAAGACACCAGGGTGACGGTGCCCTGGCCGTCGGCAAGGCTGCCCTTCCAAGCGGTGCTGGCTTCGCTCGTGACGGTCATCGGAACCTCCTTGTCGCCGGCATCCGCCGATCGGACGCCGCCCCGTCAGCTTAACGAGGCTGCTCGTGCAACGGGACGGATTGACAGGACCGCGTCAGGCGGCCGACGCGCGCTCGCGGCCGACCAGGCCGACGCGCTGCAGGAGGAGGTAGAGCTGGCACCCGAGGCACAGCCCGAACACGGCGTTGAGGAACGCCGCGACGAAGGCCATGGCAGCCGCGATCGGCAGTGCCCACGGCACTCCGGCGAGGTGGAGCGCGAGGCCGATCGCGGTGACGAACAGGCCGACGCCCTGCGCGAAGCGCGGCGGGCGCGGGTCCTCGAGCTCGGTGGGCGGGGTGAGTCGCGGCTGCACCGCCTTGCGGTAGAGCACGCCCCACGGCGCGGTGCGCGGCGAGAGCACGCCCCACAGGAACAGGAGCGCGATCACCACGAGCAGGAGGAACGCGGGGTCGAGGATGCGCTGACCGACGGACGCGTAGCTGATCGCCCACTCCGCGCCCGGCACGAAAGTCGCATCGGCGAGGGGCGCGTACGCGAACCACTCGGCGCCCGCGCGCGCGGTCGACAGGCCGGTGAGCCCCAGGAGCACGTCGATGGCCAGCAGGAGGCTCGTGATGCCCGCCGCGAAACGGGGTCCTCGGGGGTCGATGCCGTATGCGGGGGAGTCAGACATGGCTGGTGGTCTCCGAGGTCAGCCGCGCGAGCTCGAGCTCGAGCACGTCGCGGTTCGGGGCGCCGCCGAATCGGGTCTGGACTGCGCCGTTGCTGTCGAGGATGAGGGTCGTCGGGGTCTGCAGCACGTGGAAGTGGCGCGCGATGTCGGGCCGGTGCGTGAGATCGATGTCGAGGTGGCGCACGCCGTCGTGGGCCGCGGCCACCGCGGCGAGCGTGCGGTGGACTCCAGGACAGCGCGCGCACAGCTCGGTGGAGAACTGCAGCAGCGTCGCGTTCTCGCCCAGGCCGTCGGCCCCGAGGCGCTCGGGCTGCACGATCTCGTGCGCGATGTGGCGGCGCGGCCGGTTCTGACGCCAGCGGAGGAAGACGCCGAGGGCGACCGTCGCCGTGAGCAGCACGGCGAGGCCGACGAACGCGCTCACAAGATCCACAACCACACAGGCTAACTGCAACCACCTGAATGGAGGCCGGATGCGGCGCAGTATGACGAAAGCCGCGTAACACGACGCCCGCCGTCGATCCTCGGCGATGGGGGCGGGCGCGGCTAGGGTGGCAGGCGTGACCGACCAAGCCATCACCGAGACCGAGATCGAGTTCCGCAGCGACGTCACTGTCGAGATCGTGCGCGCGAGCGCGTCCGACTCCGACGTGCTCTTCGCCGCGCGAGTGTCGACGATGGGCGAGCAGACGCTCGAGTCCGCGGCGGCGGGCACCGAGGCATCCGCCCGCGATCGCGGCCTCATCAACTACCTCATGCGCGACCGCCACGGCTCGCCGTTCGAGCACAACTCGATGACCTTCTACGTGCAGGCGCCGATCTTCGTGTTCCGCGAGTTCATGCGGCACCGCATCGCGTCGTACAACGAGGAGTCCGGTCGCTACCGCGAGCTGCGGCCGGTGTTCTACGTCCCCGCTCCCGACCGTCGGCTCGTCCAGGTCGGCAAGCCCGGCGCGTACGAATTCCTCGAAGGCACGCCCGAGCAGGCGGCGATCGTCGATGAGGCGACCCGCGAGGCAGCCGTGCACGCGTTCCGCGCGTATCAGCGGATGCTCGACGCCGGCGTCGCGCGCGAGGTGGCGCGGATCGTGCTCCCGCTGAACATCTACTCGTCGATGTACGTGACGATGAACGCGCGCTCGCTCATGAACTTCCTCTCGCTGCGCACGAAGGTGGAAGGCACGCACTTCCCGTCGTTCCCGCAGCGCGAGATCGAGATGTGCGCCGAGAAGATGGAGGCCATCTGGCGTGACCTCATGCCGCTCACGCACGCCGCGTTCAACGCCAACGGCCGAGTCGCGCCGTAAGCGCGAGGACGGATGCCACAGGAGGAGATGTGACGACAGCCCTCATCACGGGAGCCAGCTCCGGCCTCGGGGCCGAGTTCGCGCGGCAGCTCGCCGCGCGGGGCGCCGACCTCGTGCTCGTCGCGCGCGACCGCGACGCACTCGAGGCGCTCGCCGGGCGCCTCACGTCGCGTTATCGCGTGCAGTGCGAGGTGCTCGTCGCGGATCTCGCGAAGCCGCGGCAGCGGGCGAAGGTCGTCGAGCGCATCGTCGACGAGGAGCGCCCGATCGAAGTGCTCGTGAACAACGCGGGGTTCGGGCTGCCGCTCGCGTTCGAGCGCAACGACGTCGAGGACGAGGCGCGTCATCTGGCCGTGCACGTGGAGGCGCCCATGCGGCTCATGCACGCGGCGCTGCAGTCGATGCTCGCGCACGGCCACGGGCGCATCATCAACGTCGCGTCGGTCGCCGCCTTCACCCCGCGCTCGACCTACGGCGCGGTCAAGGCGTGGGTCGTGAGCTTCAGCCGGTGGGCGAACACCGCCTACCGTCCGCGCGGGGTCACGGTCACCGCGGTGTGCCCCGGCTACACGCACACGAACTTCCACGAGCGCGCCGGGCTCCCGCCCGGCCAGGAAGGCGTGCCGCACCTGATGTGGCTCGAGGCTCCCGCGGTCGTCGGCCAGGCGCTGCGCGACTCGTCGCGCGGCAAGGCCGTGTCCATCCCTTCACTGCGCTACAAGGCGATCGTCGCCGTGACGCGAGTCCTGCCCGCGGGCATCGTCGCGTCGGCCGCCAGCCGGGGCCGGTGAGCGGGTTCGACACAGGCCGGAACACGGAACGGCCGCCCCCTCGCGAACCGATAACCTGAAGACCATGACGCATACGGGCAACCCCTTCGGACAGGTGCTCGTCGCGCTCGTCACCCCCATGACGGCCGACGGCGAGGTCGACTGGCCCGCCGTCGACAAGCACATCGACGACGTCATCACGGCGGGAGCCGACGGCGTCGTCGTGACCGGCACCACAGGCGAGACGTCGACGCTCACCGACGCCGAGAAGGTCCGGCTGGTCGAGGTCGGCAAGGACGTGGCATCCGGCCGCGCCAAGATCATCACCGGCGGCGGCTCCAACGAGACCGCGCACGCGATCGAGCTCTACAAGGCGAGCGAGCGCGCCGGCGCCGACGGCATCATGATCGTGACGCCGTACTACAACAAGCCCACGCAGGCCGGCATCCTGACGCACTTCCGGCTCGTCGCCGACGCGACCGACCTCCCCGTGATCCTGTACGACATCCCGGGGCGCACGGGCGTGCCGATCAAGTACGAGACGATCCTGCGTCTCGCGAAGCATCCGAACATCCTCGCGATCAAGGACGCCAAGGGCGACTTCAGCGAGGTGAGCCGTGTGCTCAACCAGACCGACCTCATGTACTTCTCGGGCGACGACGCGAACGTGCTCCCGCACCTCGCGATCGGCGCGACGGGACTCATCGGCGTCACCGCGAACGTCGCCGCGCAGCCCTACCGCGAGATCGTCGACGCCGTGAACGCGGGCGATCTGCACCGCGCGACGGCCGCGCACAAGAAGCTCGAGCCGCTCGTGCGGGCGGTCATGACGCACGTGCCCGGCACCGTGTCGGCGAAGTACATCCTGCACGGCCTGGGCCGCATCGGCAGTCCGCGCGTGCGGCTGCCGCTCGTGGGGCCGGAGGAGTGGGAGGCCGCGATGATCGAGGACGAGCTCGCCCTCGTGCACGACGTCCCCGGAGTCGACTTCTCGAACTTCCGCCCCGACCGCAACGCCGCCGCGGGCGGCGCTCTGCCGAAGGTCTCCGGCACGACGAGATGAAGGCGGTCCGTCGGGCGCGCAGCGCCACGTGACGCGAGAGGCGGATGCCGTCGCATCCGCTGAAGAATGGCGATCGGAAGGCGATCAATGCCCAACACCGTGTACGACCCGCCGGCTCTTGCCCAAGGCACGCTGCGCGTCACGCCGCTCGGCGGGCTCGGCGAGGTCGGCCGCAACATGACGGTCTTCGAGTACGCCGGCAAGCTCCTCGTGCTCGACTGCGGCGTGCTGTTCCCCGAGGAGCACCAGCCCGGCGTCGACCTGATCCTGCCCGACTTCGAGCCGATCAAGGAGCGCCTCGACGACATCGTGGGCCTCGTGCTCACGCACGGTCACGAGGACCACATCGGCGCGGTGCCGTACCTGCTCAAGCTGAAGAGCGACATCCCGATCCTCGGCTCGAGCCTCACGCTCGCGCTGACCGAGGCGAAGCTCAAGGAGCACCGGATCAAGCCGTACAGCCTCACGGTCACCGAGGGGCAGCGCGAGAACATCGGGCCGTTCGACCTCGAGTTCATCGCGGTGAACCACTCGATCCCTGACGCGCTCGCGGTCGCGATCCGCACGCCCGCGGGCACCGTGCTCGCGACCGGCGACTTCAAGATGGACCAGCTGCCCCTCGACGGGCGGCTCACAGACCTTCGCGCGTTCGCGCGGCTGGGGGAGGAGGGGGTCGACCTCTTCCTGCCCGACTCGACGAACGCGGATGTCCCGGGCTTCACGCCGCTCGAGCGGTCGATCGGCCCCGTGCTCGACCAGGTGATCGCGAAGGCGCCGCGGCGCGTCATCGTGGCCAGCTTCGCGAGCCACGTGCACCGCGTGCAGCAGGTGATCGACGCCGCGCACGCGCACGGCCGCCGGGTCGCGTTCCTCGGGCGCAGCATGGTGCGGAACATGACGATCGCCGAGGAGCTCGGGTACCTGAACGTCCCCGAGGGCGTGCTCATCGACTACAAGCAGGCGCGCGAGCTGCCCGACGACCGCATCGTCTACATGTCAACGGGGTCGCAGGGCGAGCCGATGGCGGTGCTGTCGCGCATGGCGAACCTCGACCACGAGATCGAGCCCGGCCCGGGCGACACCGTGATCCTCGCGTCGAGTCTCATCCCCGGCAACGAGAACGCCGTGTACCGCGTCATCGACGGCCTCACGAAGCTCGGCGCGAGCGTCGTGCACAAGGGCAACGCGAAGGTGCATGTGTCGGGTCACGCGGCCGCGGGGGAGCTGCTGTACTGCTACAACATCCTCCAGCCGCGCAACGTGCTGCCGGTGCACGGGGAGTTCCGCCACCTGCGCGCGAACGCCGCCCTCGCACAGGACACCGGGATCGAGCCGGAACGCACGATCATCGGCGAGAACGGCACCGTCGTGGACCTGCGCGACGGCGAGGCATCCGTCGTGGGCCAGCTCGACCTCGGCTTCGTCTACGTCGACGGCTCGACCGTGGGCGAGATCACCGAGGCCGACCTCAAGGACCGCCGGATCCTCGGCGAGGAGGGCTTCATCTCGGTCATCGTCGTGGTCGACGCCGCGACGGGGAAGATCATCTCGGGGCCCGAGATCCACGCGCGCGGGTTCGCCGAGGACGATGCGGTGTTCGACTCCGTCAAGCCGAAGATCGCCGCGGCGCTGACCGAGGCGGCGCAGTCGGGCGTGCGCGACACGCACGCGCTGTCGCAGGTCGTGCGGCGCACGATCGGCCGCTGGGTGAACCAATCGCTGCGTCGGCGCCCCATGATCGTGCCGCTCGTCATCGAGGCGTAGCACCGCCGGATCCGCGGTGCGCGAAGCCCGCGCGGTGCGCCGCGTGCCTACCGGGCGATGTCGTCCGGCGCGCATACGGTGGAATCTATGGCCAGGAGCTCCAGCCCGACCACGAACGGTCGCGCGCCCGCGAAGGGCTCGCCTTCGCGCGCGTCGAAGTCCTCCGCGGGGTCGAAGCCCGACGCGCGGGCGAAGGCCGCCCGCCCGGCGCCCGCTCCGCGTCGGTACGTCGGCGATCCCGAGCGGCCTCCGGTCATCGTGCGCCTGTGGCTCGGCCTGGCCCACGCGACCGGGGCGCTGTTCCGCGCGTTCGGACCCGAGACTCTCGAGAAGGAGCAGCGTCGCGACGGCTTCCCCCTCCTGCTCGTGCTGCTCGCAGTCGCGGGCGCGATCGTCGAGTGGTTCTTCATCGGCAACGAGGTCGCGGGCACGATCAGCGACTACACGGCGGGGGCGCTCGTCGGTCGCGAGGCGTTCGTGCTGCCCGTGCTGCTCCTGCTGCTCGCCGGCTGGATGTTCCGGCATCCGTCTTCTGTGCACGACAACGGGCGCATCGGCATCGGCTTCGGCCTGCTGCTGTGGACGATCGCGGGCTTCTGCCACATCGCGGGCGGCCGCCCGCAGCCGCCGGAGGGGCTGCCCGCGCTGAGCGAGGCCGGGGGGCTCTTCGGCTGGATGATCGGCGAGCCGATCGCGCTGGGGCTCACCGACATCGGCGCGTACATCGTGCTGTCGCTGCTGGCTGCGCTGAGCGTGCTCATCATCACGAAGACGCCGCCGAACCGCATCGGCCGCCGCCTGGGCGAGCTGTACACGTGGATGTTCGACGCCGAGCCGGGCACAGCCGGCGACGCGGCATCCGACTTCCCGGCCGAGTCCGACGACCCGTCGCTGCCGTGGTGGCGTCGCAACAGGACCGGCAGAGAGAAGGACCCCGACGTCGGGTCGAGCTCGCGCAACCTGACCGAGCTCCTGCCGCCGGGCGCATCCGAGGGCGGGTTCGAGCAGGCGATCGCACCTCCGGTGATGCCGGATGCCGTGACCGAGGTCATCGTGCCGTCGGCGCCGCACGTCCCGGCGCCCGGCAAGGGCGGAACCGCGCTCGTCGACGACTCCTTCGCGCAGCACGACGACGGAACGCTGCCCGGGCTCTCGGGGCTCGGGGGCGACGGTCCGCGCAGGCCGCCGTCTGCTCCGTACCGCCTGCCCTCCGTGACGTCGCTCGCGGCGGGGACGCCGCACAAGGCGCGCTCACAAGCCAACGACGACACCGTGCGGGCGATCACGGGCGTGCTCGACCAGTTCCAGGTCGACGCGCGCGTGACCGGGTTCTCGCGCGGGCCGACCGTCACCCAGTACGAGATCGAGCTCGGCCCGGGCGTCAAGGTCGAGCGCATCACGGCGCTGACGAACAACATCGCGTACGCCGTCGCCTCGAACGAGGTGCGCATCCTCGCGCCGATCCCGGGCAAGAGCGCGATCGGCGTCGAGATCCCGAACACCGACCGCGAGATCGTGACGCTGGGCGATGTGCTGCGATCCGACGCGGCGCAGCGGTCGACGCATCCGATGACCATCGGCGTCGGCAAGGACGTCGGCGGCGGCTACGTCGTCGCGAACCTCGCGAAGATGCCCCACCTGCTCGTCGCGGGCTCCACCGGCTCGGGCAAGTCGAGCTTCGTGAACTCGATGATCACGAGCCTGCTCATGCGCGCCAAGCCGTCCGAGGTGCGCATGGTGCTCATCGACCCCAAGCGGGTCGAGCTCACGCACTACGCGGGCGTTCCGCACCTCATCACGCCCATCATCACCAACCCCAAGAAGGCCGCCGAGGCTCTGCAGTGGGTCGTGAAGGAGATGGACATGCGGTACGACGACCTCGCGTCGTTCGGCTTCCGCCACATCGACGACTTCAACCGCGCGGTGCGCGCGGGCGAGGTGCAGGTTCCCACGGGCAGCGAGCGGGTGCTCAAGCCCTACCCGTATCTGCTCGTCGTCGTCGACGAGCTCGCCGACCTCATGATGGTCGCCCCGCGCGACGTCGAGGAGTCGATCGTCCGCATCACGCAGCTCGCCCGCGCGAGCGGCATCCACCTCGTGCTCGCGACGCAGCGCCCGAGCGTCGATGTGGTGACCGGCCTCATCAAGGCGAACGTGCCGTCGCGTCTCGCTT